>NZ_JBJGXV010000003.1:0-437181 GCF_045447295.1 Pseudomonas sp. O39 | reverse complement strand
CTGGGCCGGCATTCCGGGCGTTTGCCAGAAGTGACCCGCCGTAAGGGCGGAACCCCAAGCAGCCGTTACCGCAGCAACGGATATGTACTCAATCTACCTAACCCCCTCACAGGCTTAAAGCGACCCAAAGAGTTGCGCAGATACCTATGGCTATCGCAGGCAAGCCAGCCCCCACAATGATCTCACTATGACATTAGTTTGCCGGGGTTTGCAGACCAGCGGCAGCCTCATTCCTCTAAACACTGACCTACCGCAGCATCTCTGTAACATTCTGCAATGATCATGAATGCCATCCTTCCCACACTGGATGCTCCGGCATGGCCACCCCTTCCCTGACTGCCTCCTCCACCGCCTCACACGCTGACCCCAAACCCAGGCTGGACAAGAAACCCGGCCTGTTGACGGTGATCATGTTCTTCGCCGTGCTCGCCATGGGCCTGTTGTTCACCGCCTACAGCCTGATGCACGACATGCACGAACTCGGCACGGTGGTCACCACCTGGACGCCATTCCTGCTGCTCGGCGTAGCGCTGCTGATCGCGCTGGGCTTTGAGTTCGTCAATGGCTTCCACGACACCGCCAACGCGGTGGCGACGGTGATCTACACCAACTCGCTGCCGCCGCATTTTGCGGTGGTGTGGTCGGGCTTTTTCAACTTCCTCGGCGTGCTGCTCTCCAGCGGCGCCGTGGCGTTCGGCATCATCGCCCTGCTGCCGGTCGAGCTGATCTTGCAGGTCGGCTCATCCGCCGGTTTCGCGATGATCTTCGCCCTGCTGATTGCCGCCATCCTGTGGAACCTGGGCACTTGGTGGCTGGGCTTGCCGGCCTCGTCGTCGCACACCCTGATCGGTTCGATCATCGGCGTCGGCGTGGCGAATGCCTTGATGCACGGGCGTGACGGCACCAGCGGCGTGGACTGGAGCCAGGCGCTCAAGATCGGTTATGCCCTGCTGCTGTCACCGTTGATCGGCTTCGCCTTTGCCGCCTTACTGTTGCTGGCCCTGCGCGCCTTTGTGAAAAACCGCTCGCTGTACAAAGCGCCGAAGGGCGACACCCCGCCGCCATGGTGGATTCGCGGCATGCTGATCGTCACCTGCACCGGCGTGTCCTTCGCCCACGGTTCCAACGATGGCCAGAAAGGCATGGGCCTGATCATGCTGATTCTGGTCGGCACCCTGCCGATGGCCTATGCGCTGAACCGCACCATGCCCGCCGAGCAGTCCTTGCAGTTTGCGGCGGTGGCCGAGGTGACCCAGGTCGCCCTGGTAAAAAACGCGCCGCAACTATTGCCGGGCGACCCGCGCCCGACTCTCTCGACCTACGTGCGCACCAAGGAAGCCACGCCGGACCTGATTCCGGCCCTTGCCGCCCTCGCCGGCCAGATCGGTGATGAAGTAAAAGGCTACGGCTCCCTGGCCAAAGTCCCCGCCGAAGCCGTCGGCAACGTGCGTAACGACATGTACCTGACCAGCGAGACCATTCGCCTGATGGACAAGGACAAGGTCGGCAATTTCGACGCTGACACCCAAGGCAAACTGCAATTGTTCAAGCAACAGATCGACAATTCCACGCGCTTTATTCCGCTGTGGGTGAAGATCGCCGTGGCCATCGCCCTCGGCCTGGGCACTATGGTGGGCTGGAAGCGCATCGTGGTGACCGTGGGTGAGAAGATCGGCAAGACCCACCTGACTTACGCACAAGGTGCGTCGGCCGAGACAGTGGCGATGCTGACGATTGGTGCAGCGGATATGTTCGGGCTACCGGTGTCGACCACCCACGTATTATCGTCGGGTGTGGCCGGGACCATGGTCGCGAATGGCGGCGGGTTGCAGATGAAGACCATCCGCAACCTGCTGATGGCCTGGGTGCTGACCTTGCCGGCGGCGATCTTGTTGTCGGGCAGTTTGTACTGGCTGTTCACCAAACTGTTCTGACACAACCCCGCTTAAAAATGTGGGAGCTGGCTTGCCTGCGATGGTGGCGGGTCAGCTTCCCTATCTGTTGACTGATCCACCGCTATCGCAGGCAAGCCAGCTCCCACAAGAGTTTATGGTGTGTCAGGAGGTGAACAGTCCAGCCATTGCCTTCAGCCGTTTTTTGTACACCCGCCGCGCCTCCAGCGCTTCTTCCAACGTCACCGCCACAAACCCCGCCCGTTGGTTCGGCTGCATCTGCCCGATCAAGTCCAGGTCTGCACTGATCACCGTGCCGATCATCGCGTAGCCACCGCCCGACACCGCATCCCTGTGCAGCACAATCGGTTCCAACCCCGCCGGCACCTGGATCGAGCCAATCGGGTAACAGCTGTCGACGATATTCGACGGGTCGGAGCCCGCGCCAAACGGTTGCTCCCGGGGCTGAAAGCTCAACGCACTGCCGCCTTTGAAGCGATAGCCGATGCGGTCCGCCTCGGAACCCACGGTCCACGGCTCGGCAAAAAAACTGCTCTTGGCCGCGTCTGTCAGGCGTTCGTAATACAGGCCCGGCACCACGCGCAACGTCACGTCACCACCAACTGAACGCCGCAGCGCCATCGGCAAACTGTTGCCGGCACGGCCCTGGCCGCTCGGCTCACCGATCGGCAGTTCATCCCCTTCCTGCAAGCGCCGCCCCTGAAACCCACCGAGTGCACCGAGGGTGTACGTCGAGCGACTGCCGAGCACCCGCGGCACATCAATGCCACCGGCCACTGCCAGGTAAGTCCGCGCGCCGGCCTTGGGAAACTCAAAGCGCAAGACCTGCCCGGCACGCACCTGGAACGCGGTGTCCTGGTGCACCACTTCACCGTCCAGGCGCGGCGACATGAGTGCACCGCTGAGTGCCACCAGCGCGTCCTGTCGGAACTCAAGTTCGGGGCCGATCAAGGTGCATTCCAGGCCCGCCGCACCACTCGGATTGCCCACCAGATGGTTGGCCGCACTCAACGCGTATTGGTCCAACGCGCCCGACGGCGGAATGCCCAAGTGGTAATAGCCTTCACGGCCGAGGTCCTGCACGGACGTGGCGAGGCCGGGTTTGAGGATTTTGATCATGCCAGCGCCTCCTGCAGGGTTTTCGGATAGCCGACGGGGTCGGCGAGAAAGGCGTCGAGGGAAAATTCCACCGGGCGGATGCGCAAGTCGAAACGTCCTGCGTCCACCTCGGCAACTGCCAGGTCATAGGCCTCGCGGTCCATGGGTTTGAACTGCACGATGTCACCGGGCCGAAAGAACACCATGTGTTCCTTGAGGTACGCCAACTGCTGGGCCGGGTCGTAGATGGGTGCCGGGGTCACCCCAAACATCTGGTAACCACCGGCGCCGCGCACCGAGTAGATGCAGCCAAAACAGCCACCATGGCCGAGGGTCAATTTGGGCGTGTCGGTGCGCGGGCGCAGGTACTTGGGCACCTGTAATTGCCGTTCACGCTCGACCATCTGGAACATGAACGGCAGGCCCGCGACAAAGCCGACCATCGACACAAACCACGGCGCGCCACTGTGGGCGGCGATAAACGCGTCGACGTCAGCCAAGCCATTGATGCGCGCCGCGTATTCCAGATCAGTGCCTGTGGGGTCTTGATGCCGGTCGCGAAAACGCATCAGGGTTTCATGGGTCCACGGGTCGTTATAGAGCACCGGGATTTCGATGATCCGCGTGTGCAAGGTGCGTTCGGCCACCGCCTGGGCTTCAGCGCTCTGCACGGCGTCGAGCAGCACATGCGGCGCGATACGGTCGGGGTCGAAGCGAATCTGGAAAGATGCATTGGCCAGGCACACATCCAGCACGCCTTCCAGCGCCAGGCGCTCCACGGCGCGGGTCACGGCCATGCCTTTGAAAAAGGCCTCCAGGGACATGCTGTCGCTGACCTCGGCAAACAGGTGTTCATCACCGCCGAAGCTGTAGCGGATGGGGGACGTTTGAGCCATGTCTGTTCCTCTTGGAGTCATTGTAGAAAGGCAGGCAAAAAGTACAGGTTGGACCTTCTTATTGAGGCGTTCTGACGACAATGCCCGCCTGGTCCAAGGCTTCGCGGGTGGCCTCCACCAATTCCAGGGCGCCGGGGGTGTCGCTGTGCAGGCAGATGGAATCGAATTCGATCAACAGGTCTTCGCCTTCCACGGTGCGTACGCGCCCGGTCTGACAGGCACGCAGGACCCGCGCCGCGACGGTGGCAGGATCAAGCGCGCGCACAGTGCGCGTAAATACAATGGAGCCGCTCAGATCGTACTCACGGTCGGCGTAAAACTCGCGCACCACCGGTTGCCCAAGCTCTTTGGCAACGCGCCAGATGACCGAGTTGGGCATGCAGTACAGCAAGAGTGTGGGCTCAATGATTTGCAGGTTTTGCACCAGCAGCCGGGCAGCTTCTTCGTCGCGGGCCAGGTGCATGTAGAGCGCGCCGTGGGGCTTGATGTGTTGCAGCGTGACGCCTTGGGCGCGGGCGATTTCGCGCAGGGCGCCGAGTTGGTAGAGCATGTCGTCCACCAGCTCCTGGGCCGGTGCATTGATATGCCGGCGGCCAAAACCCACCAGGTCGCGAAAGCCCGGATGCGCGCCGATGGCCACGCCGAGTTGCCTGGCGCGCGCAACGGTACGGCGCATGGTGCCGGGGTCGCCGGCGTGGAAACCGGTGGCGATATTGGCCGAGCTGATATAGGCCATCAGCTCCGCGTCAACGCCATCGCCGATGGTCCAGGGGCCGAAGCCTTCGCCCATGTCTGAATTGAAATCCACTGCCTGCATCGGGAATTGCTCCGCCAAAGGTGATGCCAGGAAAGTAGGCTGGGGCTTGACCCCTTGGGAAGATCTATTATCAGATGGCCTGTCTTCTGAAAAACAGATAAAGCCATGTCCCTGACGTTGCGCCAAGTCCGCTACTTTATCGCCACCGCCGAAATCGGCCAGATTTCCCAGGCGGCGATTCATCTGAACATCTCCCAGTCGGCGGTGACCACGGCGATCAAGGCGTTGGAGGCGATGCTCGGCGTGCAGCTGTTTGTGCGCTCGGCCCAGGGCATGAACCTGACCGACGCCGGGCGGCACTTTCTCAACCGTGCCTACGTGATCGTGCGCAGCGTGGATGACGCACTGAACAGCCCGCTGCCGGACTACCGCGCCAGTGGCGTGCTGCGTGTCGCCGCCAGCTACACCGTGCTCGGCTATTTCCTGCCCCACCATTTGCAGCGCATGGAACACTGGCACCCGGACGTGACCATCGAGGTGTTCGAACAGGAGCGCCAGGCCATCGAACACGGCCTGCTCGACGGCCAGTTCGACATGGCCGTGGTGCTCACCGCCAACCTCACTCACCCGGATATCGTTTCCGAAATCCTGTTCAATTCGGAACGCCGCCTATGGCTGCCCAGCCACCATCCCTTGTGCGAGCGCGGCGCCGTCAGCCTGGCCGATGTGGCGCAAGAACCTTACATCCTGCTCACCGTCGATGAAGCCGAACACAGCGCCATGCGTTACTGGGAACAGGCCGGGCAAACGCCCAAGGTGCGGCTGCGCACCAGTTCGGTCGAGGCCGTGCGCAGCATGGTTGCCAACGGCAGCGGCGTGGCGATTCTGTCGGACCTGGTGCACAGGCCGTGGTCTCTGGAAGGCAAACGCATCGAAACCCTGACCGTGACCGACCCTGTAGCGCCCATGAGCGTCGGCCTGGCCTGGCACCGCGAACGCGCATTTACCCCCGCCATGCAGGCCTTTCGGGACTACTTCCACGACGCCTTCCTCGCGCCGCAACAATTGTCGGCACGGCGTTAGAGCTGCGATTGCAACGTGGCGGCCAGCCAATCCATAAAGACCCGCACCCGCTGCGGCACATGCCGCTGCCCGGCGTACAGCAACGACACGTCCAGCGCCGGCGCCGGATAGTCCGGCAAGATGGCCACCAGCTCGCCGCTGTCGAGTAAATCGCGAATGCCCAGCACGGGAACCTGGGTAATGCCGAAACCGCCCAGGCACGCCGACTTGTACGCATCGGTGCTGTTGACCGTGACCCGCCCGGCCATCGGAACACGGTGCACTTTGTTGCCGTGCTGGTATTCGAAACCCGCCGAGCGTGCCCCCAATGGCCGCACGTAATGCACCAACTGGTGATGCGCCAGATCGGCCAGGGTCTCGGGCATGCCATAGCGCTGAAGGTACCCGGCGCTGACACAGTTGATCATCGGCATGCTGCACAACCAACGCGCCACCACCGACTGATCAGGCTGCGCGCCCACCCGCAACACGCAGTCGAAACCTTCGGCGAGCAGGTCGACCTGGCGGTCGGTGGTGCTGATTTCCAGCTCGATCAACGGGTGTGCGTGCATAAATTCGGGCAGGCGCGGCAGGATCAAATCCCGCGCCATGACGTTGGGCATGTCCACGCGAATACGCCCGCTCAATTGCGCCTCATCCTGGCGAAACAGGCCTTCGAGCTCCTCCATGTGTGACAGCAAATCTTTGCTGCGCTCATACAACACACGCCCGTCCTGGGTCGCTTGCACCTTGCGCGTGGTGCGCTGCAACAGGCGCGCACCCAGCAGTTCTTCCAGCGCCTGCACATGCTCGGACACGGTGGAGCGCGGCAGGCCGAGGCTCTCGCCCGCCTGGGTGAAACTCGACAACTCGGTGACCCGCACGAAGGTCCGCAAAAGCTCAAGCTTGTTCATTGGATTGTTCGCCTTATCCGGCCAGTGATTCCGACTTACCTCTGTTTATCACGTTATGAGCGGACAAATACACTGGCTCGCACCATCACGCTCAGAGGCACTCACCATGACCCGTAAAATCGCATTGATCACCGGCGCCAGCCGCGGCCTGGGCAAAAGCGCTGCGCTGCATTTGGCGGCACAAGGCGTCGACATCATCGGCACGTACCACAGCGCGGCGGGCGAAGCCCAAGCGGTGAAGGCACAGATTGAAGCCCTGGGTGGCCGCGCCGCCATGCTGCAACTGGATGTGAGCCAGAGCGGTACGTTCAATGACTTTGTTGGCGAAATCGCCTCCGTGCTGAAAGATGTGTTCGCACAGGATCACTTCAACTTTCTGGTCAACAACGCCGGGATCGGCGCCCATGCCAGCTTTGCCGAGACCACCGAAGAACAGTTCGACCGCCTGGTGGCCATCCACTTCAAGGCGCCGTTTTTCCTGACGCAAAAACTGCTGCCGCTGATCAGCGATGGTGGGCGCATCATCAATATTTCCAGCGGTCTGGCGCGGTTCAGCCTGCCGGGGTACGCGGCGTATGCCTCGATGAAAGGCGCGGTGGAAGTGCTGTCGCGCTACCAGGCCAAGGAGCTGGGGCCGCGCGGTATCACCGTGAACACCCTGGCACCCGGCGCGATTGCCACCGACTTCAGCGGCGGCGCCGTGCGCGATAACCCGGCGCTGAATGCAATGGTCGCCAACAACACCGCGCTGGGCCGAGCCGGTTTGCCGGACGACATTGGCGGGGCGATTTCGACCCTGTTGGCCGATGGCAGCAACTGGATCACCGGGCAGCGCATCGAAGCCTCGGGCGGCATGTTTCTGTAGGCATTCTGCGCTAGCATCAATGCCTTCAGATCACTGACAGGCAATCACCGATGAGTTTTGATCCAGGCTTGGCCGGCGGTATGGGCGTATTGGCCGCGGTGGTCGACAGCGGCAGTTTCGCCCGTGCCGCCGACAGCCTGGAGATGACGCCTTCGGGGGTCAGCCGGGCGATTTCCCGCCTGGAAAAACGCTTGGGGATTCGCCTGTTCGACCGCACCACCCGCTCGGTGCAATTGACCGATGAGGGGCGGCGCTTCTACCAGCAAATCGCCCCGTTGCTGGCCGGTCTCGAAGAGGCCGCCAACGCGGCGGCCGACAGTGCGCTCACCGTGCGTGGGCGTTTGCGGGTGAACATCGACCCGTACTTCTCGCGATTGGTTTTGGGCCCGGTGTTGGGCGACTTCATGCGCAGTTATCCGCAACTGCAACTGGACCTGCACACCCGTGACCAACTCGGTGACCTGGTCGCCGATGGCTTTGACCTGGCCATTCGCTTCGGCATCCCGCAATCCTCCTCGCTGATCGCACGCAAACTGATGGAAGTGCGCGTGCTCACCGTGGCCTCCCCCGCCTACCTTGAACAATACGGCCGACCGGCCATTCCCCAAGACTTGGAACACGGGCATATGTGTCTGGATTTTCGCGACTCGCAAACCGGGCGTCCGTTTGCCTGGGAATTCCACCGAGCTGGCGAGCAAGTCATCGTGCACACCAATGGCCGCCTGGTGGTCAACGACGCCAGCACGTTGTACAGCGTGTGTGAGCACGGGCACGCGGTGGCGCAAATGCTCGATTTGGGCCTGGCACCGGCGCTCAAGGCCGGCAGCCTGGTGGAGTTGTTTCCAGACTGGCCGGACGAGCGTTTTCCGTTGTACGCCTACTACCCGTCGCGGCATTTGCCCGCCGCGAAGGTGCGGGCATTTCTGGAGTTTGTTGCGTCGCTCAAGCTTGGCTAGGCAGACGTTGCTGGACGATTTTCTCCCGAATCACGTCATAGCCCCAGTGATACACATAGGTGTACGGCAGGAAGAACAGCAGCACGCCGATGTCGAGGATGAAAGCATCCAACAGGCTGATCTTCAACACGCCGGCAATCAGCGGCACCGCCACGATGATCAGGCCGCCTTCGAACAACAGGGCATGCAGCACCCGGGTCCACCCGCCGTTGGCCAGTTGCAGCCGCGCTTTGAGGCGGTCGAACAGGCTGTTGAAAATGATGTTCCAGGTCAGCGCCAGCACGCTGACACCCAAGGTGACTGCGCCCATTTCCAGGGCCGGCCTGCCGGTGATCCAGACCAGCAGCGGCGTACAGATCAACAAGGCCAACCCCTCAAAGCCCAGGGCCTGGCAAACACGTTCAGTAATCGATTTGGTAGGGTTCATAACCCGGCTCCGTGAATGACTAGGGTTGCCATCATTACCCTGCGAACCGATACTTCATAACCAATAACCATCGATAAAGGCGATAGTCATGGCCTCAAATGAAGTGCTGCAGGCGTTTGTGCAGGCGGCCACCCAAGGTTCGTTTTCGGCGGCGGCGCGCAAACTGGGCAAGAGCCAGTCCACGGTCAGCGCGGCAGTGGCGAGCCTGGAGATTGACCTGGATGTGGTGTTGTTTGATCGCAGCAGCCGCAAACCGACGCTCACCCCCGCCGGCCATGTATTGTTGCAGCGCGCCGAACAGGTGCTGGAGGCCAGCAGTCGTCTGGAGTTGGCGGCCAGCCAATTGGCCCAGGGCCTGGAGCCGAAGCTGAGTATCGCCATGTCCGATACATACCAGTCGGAGCGTTTTGAACTGGCACTCAAAGCCTTTGAACAACGCTACCCGGACCTGGAGCTGGAATGGCTGATCGCCGAGTGCGAAGACCTGATCGCCCTGGTGCAAAGCGGCCGGGCGCAGATTGCCTTGATCGAAGCCCAAGAGGTTTACCCGCCCGACCTGACCCGCGCGCCCGTGGCGGAGCGCACGGAAATCGCCCTGTTCGTCGCCCCTGGCCATCCCTTGGCCAATCTGCAAAACATCGACCAGCACGCCTTGCAGCAACACCGTGAATTGCGTCTGGCGAGCATCATCAGCCCCAATGAAACCAGGCCTGCAGGCCGCGTGTGGTCGGCGCCGAGTTTTCTGATGCTGATGGAAATGGCCCAACTGGGTTTCGGCTGGGCAGCGCTGCCGCGCTGGCTGGTGGAGCGCTTCGGCAATGCCGGGCTGGTTGAACTCAACGTGCGCAGTTGGCCGCGTTCGGTGGCGGTGGATGCGCTGTGGTCGCGGCAACACCCGCCGGGGCCGGCGGGGAGCTGGATGTTGGGGCAGATGCTGGAATGATGTTTCCAGGCACCCTAAAGGTCTAACTGGGGGAGCGGGCTTGCTTGCGAAAGCGGCGGGTCAGCCAACCGATGTAGAGGCTGACCTACCGCTATCGCAGGCAAGCCAGCTCCCACAGTTGATCTTCGTGGGCCGGTTATTTGAGTTCGGCCAGGCGTTGCGCTATGAAGCGTTTTTCTGGGGTTTGCTGGGTCAGTGATAGGGCCTTTTTGATACGCCCCAACTGCCGCCAAAACGTGTAAACAACGCTGTTTAATGTGGGAGCTGGCTTGCCTGCGATGGCGGTGGGTCAGCCAACCGATGTAGAGGCTGGCACACCGTCTTCGCAGGCAAGCCAGCTCCTACAGTTGATCTTCGTGGGCCGGTTATTTGAGTTCGGCCAGGCGTTGCTCTAAAAAGCGTTTTTCTGGGGTTTGCCGGGTCAGTGACAGGGCTTTTTCGTACGCCTCACGGGCCTCTTCGATACGCCCCAACTGCCGACAAAACTCGCCGCGTGCCGAATACGCCAGGTGGTAATCCAGCAAATCCCCTCGCCGTAAAATGCTGTCCACCCGCTCCAAACCGGCCAATGGCCCTTGCCACATGGCTACCGCCACGGCGCGGTTCAATTCGATTACCGGCGATGGCACAGCCCTGAGTAACACATCGTAAAGCCCGACTATCTGCGGCCAATCGGTCTCGCCGGCGCTCGGGGCTTCGGCATGTACCGCCGCAATCGCCGCTTGCAGGCAATACGGCCCAAAGCGCCCTGTGGTCAGTGCTTGCTCTACCAACGCACAGCCTTCTGCAATAAGGGACGCATCCCACAGGGCGCGGTCCTGTTCATCCAGCAACACCAACTCACCACCCGCCAAAGTGCGCGCCGCTCGGCGAGATTCGTGCAGCAGCATCAGCGCCAGCAAGCCCATGACTTCAGGTTCCGGCAGCAACGCCAGCAGCAAGCGACCGAGGCGGATGGCTTCACGCGTCAGCTCTTCCCGGGTGAGGTTCGCGCCCATGGACGCCGAATACCCCTCGTTGAACACCAGGTAAACCACGCGCAGCACACTCTCTAAACGCTCGGGTAACTCGACCAGGGACGGCACTTGATAGGGAATCTTCGCCTCGCGGATCTTGCCCTTGGCGCGCACGATGCGTTGGGCGATGGTGGTGGGCGTGGTGAGAAAGGCGCGGGCGATTTCCTCGGTGGTGAGGTCGCAGATCTCACGCAAGGTCAGCGCCGTCTGGGCGTCGGGCGCCAGTGCCGGGTGGCAGCAGGTGAAGATCAGGCGCAGGCGGTCGTCTTCCACGTCTTCCTCACTCCAGTGCGCCGCTTCCAGCGCGTCGGCCTGCTCCTGCAGCAACGGGGTAAAGCGGGCCTGTCGGCGCAGGCGGTCAATGGCTTTGAAACGGCCGGTCGACACCAACCAAGCCCGAGGATTGCTCGGCACACCGTCCTGCTGCCAGCGCTCGACCGCGACGAAGAACGCCTCGTGCAAGGCTTCTTCGGCGAGGTCGAAATCACCGAGCAGGCGAATCAGCGTGGCCAGCACGCGCCGCGATTCGCTGCGGTAAATCACTTCAAGCTGAGGCGTCAATCGGGCATGCCTTGGGTCACCAACGTCACCAGGCGATCCAGGCTCTGGCCCCAGCCGTCATGAAAGCCCATGGCTTCGTGGGCTTGTTTTTCGGCTTCGCTCCAATGCATGGCGCGCGCGGTATAGAGGGTTTTGCCGTCGACCTCTTCGAAGGTGACTTCGGCGGTCATGAAGGGCTTGCCCGACGGAATCCACCCCGGCGCATACGCATCGGTGAACACCAGCCGGCTCGGCGCCTGGATCTCCAGGAACACGCCCTGGGTCGGGTATTCGGCGCCATCCGGCGCGCGCATCAGCGTGCGGAACACGCCGCCGACCCACAGGTTCATTTCGCACTCGGGGGTGGTCATGCCATGTGGGCCCCACCATTGCTGCAACAGCTCGGGGGTGGTCCAGGCGCGAAACACTTTGCTGCGGGGCGCGTCGATCAAACGGCTGATGCGCAGTTCAAATTCGGCGGGTTGGGTGTTCATGGGGTCAACCTCCTCACGTCTTTTGGTTGTGGTCATCAGAGATTCAATTCGCGCACCGGGCGCACTTCCACACTGCCGACCCTGGCCGCCGGAATGCCGCCGGCCACCTGGATCGCTTCATTCAAGTCCTTGGCCTCGATCAGGTAAAACCCGGCGAGCTGCTCCTTGGTTTCGGCAAACGGCCCGTCGGTGATCGACAGCTTGCCATTGCGCCTGCGCACGGTGGTGGCGGTGCTGACCGACTCCAGCGGCTCGGCGGCAAGCATCCGCCCGCTGGCCTGGATAGCCTGGGCATAGGCGAAACATTCCGGGTCTTCGGGGCTGTCCGGCGAGGTGTGCAGCACCTGTTCGTTGCTGTAAATCAGGCAGAGGTATTTCATGGCTGTCTCCGTTTTCGGCTTATCCACTATAGTTCCCGGCGATTAGGGTTCCAGCGCGAACAGTGCGGTACCACTTTCCATATCGAAAGGTGCCGACCAATGCTCATGCACCACACGCCATTGGCCGTTGATTCGCTGATAACCGGCGGTCACACGCATCCAGCACGCCTTCACGACACCGTCCGGCCCGGCCCCGCCGCAATGCGCCAGCCAGTGGGCAAACGCGCTGTCCGCCGCCTCCACCACATGCAGCTCATGAAACTCGAAAATACCGGGCCCGGGGCAATGCTTCATGCATTCGTCCCAGTGTGCGCGGCAGGCGGCCTTGCCCTTGAATTGCAGCGCGGTAACGGCGTCGAACGAGACGATATCATCGGCGTAAAAGCTGACAATTTTGTCGATATCCCGGGCAAGCACGGCGTGCTTCCATTGATCGATCAGTGTGTTGATTGCGGTGCTCATGGCGATACTCCTGGGGGTTGGAAAATCACAAGGGACACCCTTAGTCGAATGCCTCATCCGCCGATCGACAGCCCATTGAAAAATAATTTCGCCCCTGGCAAAGCCGCTAGAATCCACGCTTCTTTGTAGGATTTCGGATGCGCCCCCGATGGAAACCCGCCTCGTTCCCTATGAGACGCTGAGCCTTGTGCAAAAACAGCAGCTCGACACACTGCAAGTGCATCCCGCGCAACTGGCGTTCTCCGGTGATATCTACTGCGCGCTGAACAGCCTGCTGGTCAATCCCAACCCTGCGGCTATCAAAGGCTTCGCCCTGCTCGCCGATGAACTGCCCGTGGCGTTCCTGCTGCTTAAACGCCCGCCTTGCCTGCCCCATTGGGCAAGTGAACACAGCGCCACGCTGCATGCGTTGCAGGTGGACCGACAGCAGCAAGGGCGTGGGTTCGGCAAAGCGTGTTTGCAGGCGCTGCCGGCGGTGGCGAAGCAGGCATGGCCGCAAATCAAGGGATTGGAGTTGTCGGTGGACGCCGACAATGTGGCGGCAATGGGCTTGTATTTGGCCGCCGGTTGGGTGGACAGCGGCGAGGCCTATAAGGGCCGTATCGGCTATGAGCGCAGGTTGAGCTGGGTCTTCAACCCACACGCGCCTGATACCCGCTAAATGTCACGTAAACACGCCGATTGAAGCCCATTTCATGTTTACGTGACAGGGGTTAATGCTTGAGTGTCGCCAGGGGTTTCAAGAAATACACCACGCGCTCGGTTTCGGCAAAGCCCAGGGCTTCATGCATGGCGTGGCTGGCGTGGTTGTCCAACAACGCGTCGGACGCCAGTTCGGCGCAGCTCATGTCCCTGGCCCACTGTTCAACACCCGCGACCAACTGGCGTGCGATGCCTTGGTTACGGCTGCCGGGCGCAACAAACAGCCCTTCAAGAAACGCCACCGGCGAGGTGCTGGTGCCATTCACATAGTCCTCGCGAATCGAGGCTTCGGCGAAACCTTGTGTTTGGCCGTTGGCATCAACGCACGTGAGGACCAAGTAACGATGCGGCGCGTTGAACATCGACAGTGTGTCGCGCTCATTGTCCGCTGCCGAACCCGGCCACAGGGCTTCGCGCAAAGGTAGCCAGCCAGCATGGTCGAGCCAGGTGCAGCGCTTGATCATCGGAGTAACACTCGCAAAGCAATTGGCCGAACAGCATAAAACATCTTCGGACAAGGTTCAGGCCTTGGCCTCGACCGGCAACCAGATTTCCACACTGCCCGTGCCCTTGCGCACATCAAAATCCGCGCTGTAGCGCTCGAAATCCGCCCCGGCGACCTTGTAGGCGGAGTGTGGCAACCACTCGAACATGATCCGCTCGTACGTCTGCTCCAGTGCTTGCACCGGCCCGTAGTGCGGGAACACTGCGTAGTGATGCGCAGGAATTTCGACGAACTCGAAGTTTCTCGGCACATCGCCTTTGCTCGGCACTTCAACCCCGGCCATGTAATCGAATTCGCCGTGATTGGGGTTATGGCAAACCCCATAGGTCATGCCGTCGACGTTACGCTTGATCTCTTTGAAGCAGGTATCAAACAACTCCCACAATTTGGGAATATCACCCACGGTGGCCTTCGAATAACGCCCTTTAACGCCCGCGATCACCATGGCCTTGCCGTCTTCCATGCGTGGCTGCAACGGTTGTGTTGTTTGCTGATCCATCTGAACAGTCTCCTTCTTATGAGGGAACAAACCCGCATCGAGTATAGGGGCATATCCGTGCTGTGCTCCAAGCAGAAATTTTTCCTGCGCCATCTGGACAACTGGCCACTATCGACCGTATTGTCTGCCCCGCAGGCCACCGCAGTGGCCGACGTCGCTCGGACGGTTCCGGGCGCTTACGTACTTCGAGGCAACAATGGCAGACCAAGGTTCGCCGCGCCGCTTTGCGCGCATAGATCGACTCCCCCCTTACGTTTTTAATATCACTGCCGAGCTGAAGATGGCTGCGCGTCGGCGCGGCGAAGACATCATCGACTTGAGCATGGGTAACCCTGACGGCGCCACTCCACCGCACATCGTGGAAAAAATGGTCACCGTCGCCCAGCGTGAAGACACCCACGGCTACTCCACCTCCAAAGGCATTCCGCGTCTGCGCCGAGCGATTTCGCGCTGGTACAAAGACCGCTATGCAGTGGACATCGACCCGGAAACCGAAGCCATCGTGACCATCGGTTCCAAGGAAGGCCTGGCGCACTTGATGCTGGCCACCCTGGACCAGGGCGACACCGTGCTGGTGCCCAACCCGAGCTACCCGATTCACATCTACGGTGCCGTGATTGCCGGCGCCCAGGTGCGCTCGGTGCCGCTGATTCCCGGCGTGGACTTTTTCGCTGAGCTGGAGCGCGCCATTCGCGGCTCGATCCCCAAGCCGAAGATGATGATTCTGGGCTTCCCGTCCAACCCCACTGCGCAGTGCGTGGAGCTGGATTTCTTCGAACGGGTGATCGCCCTCGCCAAGCAATACGACGTGCTGGTGGTGCATGACCTGGCCTACGCCGACATCGTCTACGACGGCTGGGAAGCCCCGTCGATCATGCAAGTACCCGGCGCCAAGGACATTGCGGTGGAGTTTTTCACCCTGTCCAAGAGCTACAACATGGCCGGCTGGCGTATCGGTTTCATGGTCGGCAACCCGGAGCTGGTCAACGCCCTGGCACGGATCAAGAGTTACCACGACTACGGCACCTTCACCCCGCTGCAAGTGGCGGCGATTGCGGCGCTGGAAGGCGATCAGCAGTGCGTGAAAGACATCGCCGAGCAGTACCGCCAACGCCGTAACGTGCTGGTCAAAGGCCTGCATGAGCTGGGCTGGATGGTTGAGAATCCGAAGGCGTCGATGTACGTCTGGGCGAAGATCCCCGAGGCGTATGCCGCCATGGGCTCGCTGGAATTTGCCAAGAAACTGCTGCTGGAGGCGAAGGTGTGTGTGTCGCCGGGGATCGGGTTTGGTGAGTACGGTGACGACCATGTGCGCTTTGCGCTGATCGAGAACCAGGACCGGATTCGCCAGGCGGTGCGCGGTATTCGCGGGATGTTCCGGGCGGATGGCCTAGTGACTAAAGCCTGACCCGATCCAGCAGTAGAAATACGCTAAAGAAATGTGGGAGGGGGCTTGCTCCCGATTGCTGAGTGTCAGTCACCGCGTCTGGTGACTGACCCACTGTTATCGGGAGCAAGCCCCCTCCCACATTTGGATTGGGTTTTCACCCCAGTTTCAGGGTGTGCTTGTCAGACCACCATCGACAGCAACATAATAAAGATCAACGCCACCACCGACAGAATGGTTTCCATCGCCGTCCAGGTCTTGAAGGTCTCGGCCACGGTCATGTTGAAGTACTGCTTCACCAGCCAGAACCCTGCATCGTTGACGTGAGACAACACCAACGACCCCGCCCCCGTCGCCAACACCAGCAGCTCACGGTTCACGCCCGGAATCATACCCACCACCGGCACCACAATCCCCGCGCCCGTAATGGTCGCCACGGTCGCAGAACCGGTGGCCACGCGAATCACCGCCGCCACCAGCCACGCCAGCAGGATCGGGTTGATCTGCGCGTTCACGGCCATATGGCCAATCACATCACCCACGCCGCTGGTGACCAGCATTTGCTTGAAACCACCGCCGGCGCCAATGATCAGGATGATCGCCGCAGTCGGTGCCAGGCTCGCGTCGAGCAGCTTGAGAATTTGCTTGGAATGAATGCCCTGGCGATGACCAAAGGTGTACAGCGACAGCAGCAGGGCCAGCAGCAATGCAGTGATCGGGTGGCCGATCATGTCCATCCAGTTACGGATGGCATGGCCGTCCGGCAGCGCGACGTCAGCAAAGGTTTTGAGCAGCATCAGGAACACCGGCAGCAGCACGGTGATCAGGGTGATGCTGAAGCTCGGCAAGGTTTTCGACTCTGGCTCACGGGCCAGTTGGTCGACCAGTTCCTGGGACGGGTTGCCCGGGATGTACTTGGCGATAAACGTGCCGAAGATCGGGCCGGCAATGATGGCGGTCGGCAGCGCGACGATCAGGCCGTACAGGATGGTTTTGCCGATGTCCGCGCCAAACACGCCGATGGCCAGCAGCGGGCCCGGGTGCGGTGGCACCAGGCCGTGCACTGCCGACAGGCCGGCGAGCAACGGGATGCCGATTTTGATCAGCGACACACCCGTGCGACGCGCGACGATAAACACCAGCGGGATCAGCAGCACAAAGCCGATCTCGAAGAACAGCGGGATGCCCACCAGGAACGCGGCGAACATCATGGCCCACTGGACTTTCTCTTTGCCGAAGGCGCGGATCAAGGTCTGCGCGATCTGATCGGCGCCGCCGGATTCGGCCATCATCTTGCCGAGCATCGTGCCCAGCGCGAGGATGATGCCGACAAAGCCAAGCACGCCGCCGAAGCCGTCCTGGAACGCCTTGATGATCTTGTCCACGGGCATGCCCGAGGTCAGGCCGAGAAAACCGGCCGCGATGATCAGTGCAATGAACGGGTGCACCTTGAACTTGGTGATCAAAAAGATCAGCCCGATGATAGTGACCACTGCATCTAGCAGCAGGTAGGACTCGTGGGACATGCCAAACATGGGGGGTCTCTCCTGTTTGTTGTTGTTATTAAAGCGGGTATTGAATTTCTCGCCGGGGATAGCGCTATCTTTCCGGCAAAAAATCAGTGGGTTGGTTCAAAGCCGTGTTGCAGCCACCAGGCGTTGGTTTGCTCGGCCAGGTCCTGGATGCTGTCTTCGCTGGCGTTGAGCGCCAGGGTCAGCGGCTCGCCCACGGGCGATTCAAGGGTGGCGAACTGGCTGTCGATGAGGCTTGCCGGCATGAAATGGCCGGGGCGATGGGACACACGGTCGGCGGCGACTTCACGGGTCAGCTCCAGAAATACAAAGCCCAGGCCCGGCGCGGCTTCGCGCAGGTGGTCGCGGTATTTCTTCTTGAGGGCCGAACAGGTGAGCACGGGGTGTTCGCCGGCCTTCAGCGCGCGGCGCAGTTCATCGCACAGGATGTCGAGCCAGCCGGCGCGGTCGTCGTCGTTGAGGGGGTGGCCGGCGCTCATCTTTTCGATGTTCGCGGCAGGGTGAAAGCTGTCGCCTTCAATGGCGGTGGCGCCGTTCAGGAGGCACAAGACTTCGCTGACGCTGGACTTGCCACAGCCGGAAACACCCATGATGACCAGGGCGGTAACAGGTTGACTCATGAAACACCTCAGGACGCAGATAGCGCTACCTTCGCACGCTGTAAGGCTAGTGCAAAAACAGGCTTTTCCCGCGCCGACTTGTCTTTTTTTATGGAGTGACGCGTGCATCCTCGCCAAACGGCTTACACAAGAACAGACCGGATCAGGCAACCCAATGTTCAAGCATTTGCAGCCTTTTGGAGACAGCGCTACCTTAGTGCCTCGATTTTTGTTTGGCAACCGCCTGATGACCTCCAAGAACGATAAAAATACCCGCACTACCGGTCGCCCGACCCTCAATGAAGTGGCGCGCCTGGCCGGCGTCAGCCCGATTACCGCCTCCCGTGCCCTGCGCGGCGTCAGCACGGTGGCCACCGAACTGGTGGAAAAAGTGCAACTGGCCGCCGCCGAACTCAACTACGTGGTCAACCCGGCGGCCCGCGCACTGGCGTCGGCCCAAAGCCACTCGGTGGTGGTCATCGTGCCGTCGCTGTCCAACCTGCTGTTTATCGAAACCCTCGAAGCCATCCACCAAGTGCTGCGGCCCAAGGGCTTTGAAGTGCTGATCGGCAATTCGCACTATTCGTGCGACGAAGAAGAAAACCTGCTGCGCAACTACATGGCCTACCAGCCACGGGGGTTGCTGCTGACCGGGTTTGACCGCACCGAAAGCGCGCGGCGGATGGTCGAGGCCAGTAATGTGCCGTGTGTGTACATGATGGACCTGGACCCTAACGCCGGCGTGAACTGCGTGGGGTTTTCGCAACTGAGCGCTGGCGAAACAGCGGCGGCGCATTTGCTGTCCCGAGGGCGCAAGCGCCTGGCCTATATCGGCGCGCAGTTGGACCAACGCACGTTGCTGCGCGGTGAAGGGTTCCGCCGCGCCCTGCAACAGGCTGGCCTGTACGACCCGGCGCTGGAACTGCTGACGCCGCGCCCCTCCTCCGTGGGCCTCGGTGGCGAGCTGTTTTTGCAACTGCTGGCGGCGCACCCGGATGTGGATGCGATCTTCTTTGGCAACGACGACTTGGCCCAGGGCGCACTGCTGGAAGCCATGCGCCACGGCATCAAAGTACCGGAGCGGGTGGCGGTGCTGGGCTTTAACGATTTGCCGGCGTCGTCGTTCATGGTGCCGCGTTTGAGCAGTATCAGCACACCGCGTGAAGCGATTGGCCGGCGTTCGGCGGAGCATTTGCTGACGATCATGGCGGGCAACAAGATTGCCAAGCCGGTGGTGGACATGGGGTTTGAGTTGCAGGTGCGCGAGAGCAGCTGATTTTCTAAAGGCCGAATACAATCAAACAGTGGGGAGTGGATTGCCTGCGGTGGCCATTGGTATCTACACATTTTTTACGGGTTGAGTGCTGTGGTTGTCGCGGGGCGCGCTGAGTACATATCCGTTGTTTGGGTCACGGCCGAAATAGGTTCCGCCCTTACGGCGGGTCACTTTGGAAAAGCCCCAAAGTAACCAAAGGGCTCTTGCCCCACCACTCGGCACCTCGCCTAGGCTCGGTGTGCCCTCACGCAGGCTTTGGACCGTGGGCCGCCGCCATGGGCCATCCTTGGCCCATCGCGGCTAACCCGGCGTCCTGCCGGGTTACCCACGCTCCAAAGCCTGCGTTCGGCCAGCGTGGTTAACGGGGCGCCCAAGATCAAGATCAAAGTCAAAAGCAGAGCACGGCGGCCTGACAGCCGACCTGAGTGGTTAGATCAAAAGCAAAAGCGAAGCGGTGTGTCAGTTGATGCAGTTGGTGACTGGCACACCGCCTTCGCGAGCAAGCCCGCTCCCACATTTTGACCGTGCCCGCTTAAGACCCTCGCTGTCATCTACGCCCCCTGCTAGATTGGCCACTCACCATCGTCAGGGAAGTACCATGGGACACTCACTGAAAATTCTCGGCCGCACGTCCTCCATCAACGTGCGCAAAGTGCTCTGGACCTGTCAGGAACTGGGCATCGACTATGTACGCGAAGACTGGGGCATTGGCTTCAAGCCCACCCAATCCGCCGAATTCCTCGCCCTGAACCCCAACGCCCAAGTGCCGGTGCTGATCGACGACCACGGTGTATTGTGGGAATCCAACACCATCTGCCGCTACCTCATCGGCCTTTACCAACGCACAGACCTGCTGCCCGCCGAACCCGCGCCACGCGCGCGGGTCGAGCAATGGGTGGACTGGCAAGCCAGCGAACTCAACCGCGCCTGGGGCGATGCCTTCACCGCGCTGGTGCGCAACAACCCGGACGGCCTGGACGCCGCGCAGATTGCCGCCGCCGTGCAGGTGTGGAACGACAAGATGGGCCTGCTGGAACAGCAGTTGGCCAAAACCGGCGCTTATGTAGCCGGGGATGAATTTACCCTCGCCGATATCCTCATCGGCCTCTCGGTACACCGTTGGCAGAACACGCCCATGGAGCGCCCGCCCTACCCCGCCATTGCGGCGTACTACCAGCGCCTCAGCGGGCGCCAAGGCTTCAAGACCTTCGCCCTCGACGGCCACAACTAAAACAAGGACTCACCGTGAACGGACTCAACGTACTGCTGACCGGCGCCTGCGGAAGAATCGGCAAGACCTTTTTCGAAGCCTCGAAGGAGCGCTACCGCTTCACCCTCACCGACCGCCTCGCGCCGGCTTTCGATGTGGGCAAACACCGTTTCGTGCACGCCGACCTCAGCGATAAAACCACCCTCGCGGCCCTGCTCGATGGCATCGACGTGATCGTGCACCTGTCGGGCATCCCCCACGCCAGCGCGTCGTTCGACGAATTGCTGCCGAACAATATCCTCGCCACCACCTACCTGTTCGAAGCCGCCGTGGCGGCGGGCGTCAAACGCCTGGTGTTCGCCAGCAGCGCGCAGACCATCGAAGGCTACCCCGTAGATCGCCAAATCACCCCAGGCATGCCGGTGATGCCCGCCAACCTCTACGGCGTGAGCAAATGCTACGGCGAGGCACTGTGCGGCTATTACGCGGCAAAAACCCCACTCTCCACGATTGCCCTGCGCATCGGCGCCTTTGAGTTCCCCGAAACCCACGACCTGAACAACGCCCGCGACCTCAGCGCCTGGCTCAGCCCACGTGATGCCGTGCAACTGCTGCAACGTTCGGTGGACGCTGAGGGTGTGAAGCACCTGATCGCCCATGGCATTTCCAATAACCGCTTCAAGCGCCTGGACCTGAGCGAAACCACACGGGTGCTGGGCTATCAACCGGTGGATGACGCCTTTCAGACCTTCGAGATCCCCATCACCTACTGAGCCCCCTGCGCCATAAAAGCTTGAAACCCGACGCCCAGGCGCAATAAATCGGCGAATGTGTGCCCTGCCGCACGCAACTTCACAAGCGCCGATTTCCGTTAGCCCGCTAAGATTCCAGGTCACTGCCCCTGGAATCTGCCCATGTCGACACTCACCGCCTCAGCCACGGACGGCATCGACCCGATCCGTGCAGCCCATATCAGCGCGCGCATCGACCGCCTACCTGCCGTCGCCACTCTGTGGCGCCTGGTGGCATTGCTGTCGATCGGCGGCTTTTTCGAGCTGTATGACCTCTTCCAAACCGCCTATATCAGCCCCGGTTTGATCAGCGACGGGATTTTCCACACCGGCAGCGAAGGCGTGTTTGGCTTCTCTGACCAGGCGGCGTTCGCCTCTGCGACCTTTCTGGGCCTGTTCCTCGGCGCCAGCCTGCTCAGCCCCATCGCCGACCGCTTTGGGCGCCGGGCGATTTTTACCTTTGCGCTGATCTGGTACACCGTGGCCACCGTGCTGATGGGTATTCAGACGTCCGCGCTGGGCATCATCGGCATGCGTTTCCTGGTGGGCATCGGCCTGGGCATCGAACTGGTGACCATCGACGCCTACCTCTCGGAACTGGTGCCCAAGCGCATGCGCAGCTCGGCGTTTGCCTTTGCGTTTTTCATCCAGTTTCTGTCGGTGCCGGCGGTGGCGTTGATGTCGTGGTGGCTGGTGCCCCAGGCGCCATTCGGGGTTTCCGGCTGGCGCTGGGTGGTGCTGAGCAGTGCAGTGTTTGCGTTGTTTATCTGGCAACTGCGCAAGCGCCTGCCGGAATCACCCCGCTGGCTGGCGCAAAAGGGCCGCTTTGACGAAGCCGGGCAGATCATGGACAGCCTCGAAGCACGCTGCCAACAGGATCATGGCAAACCGCTGGATGAGCCCGAACCCGAAGCCGTCAGCGTGCAGGGCAGCGGGCGTTTTGCCGATATCTGGCAACCGCCCTACCGCCGCCGGGCACTGATGCTGATCGTGTTTCATGTGTTCCAGGCGATCGGTTTTTTCGGCTTCGGCAATTGGTTGCCGGCGTTGTTGTCGGGCCAGGGTGTGAGCGTGACCCATAGCTTGATGTACGCCTTTATCATCACCCTCGCCTACCCGCTGGGGCCGCTGCTGTTTGTGAAGGTGGCCAATCGTTTTGAAAACAAATGGCAGATCGTCGGTTCGGCCATGGGCGCGATGATCTTCGGCAGCCTGTTCGCCCTGCAAACCACGGCGGTGGGGCTGGTGATCTGCGGGGTGATGATCACGTTCTGCAATGCCTGGCTGAGCTTCAGTTACCACTCCTACCAGAGCGAATTGTTCCCGACCAATATCCGCGCGCGGGCGGTGGGGTTCTGCTATTCGTTCAGCCGCTTGTCCACGGTGTTCAGCAGCCTGTTGATCGGGTTCATTCTTGAGCATCTGGGCACGCCGGGCGTGTTGGCGTTTATTGCCAGCAGCATGTTGATCGTGATGATCACCATCAGTTGGTTCGGGCCGCGTACGCGTAACCTGGCGCTGGAAAATATCGCCCACTGACGGCAACGGTTGGCCGCCTGCGGGACAACGCTTGCCGCGACGGCCGCGCCATCCCCAATAAAACCGGGGATTTGGCGCTCGGCATGCTATTTGCTCGTGCTGTCGCACCGAACACATATCCGCAGGTGACCGATCATGCTGGTTAACAACAACGCTCAAGCCGTGTCGACCGTCCAAAAGCTCAAGCGCTCTGACATGGACCCCGCCAACGCTGCCGCCAGCACGCTGTACAGCGGTGCCCTGCAAGCGGCGCAGCAAAGCGTAACCGTACCGGCCGCGCAGCAGGACCTGAACAAGGCCAGTGATCGTATCGACGAAGCCTTCGCCAAGACCCGTGTGCAGTTGCAAGCCACGACGGCGGCACCTACGGCGGCAACCGATGTGCCGGCGACGGGCTCGACCACCAGCACCGCGCGTGCTGATTTCACCGACTACATGAGCAAATCCCCGGCTGAACGCATCCGTGAGCAATTGCTCAAGGAGCAGGGTTTGACCGAAGCCCAAGTGCAGGCAATGCCGCAGGAAAAACAGGACGCGATTGCCAAGCAAGTGGCTGATCGTGTGAAGCAGCAGCAAGATCAGCAAGTAGCGGCGAAAGCCACTGACCCGGCGCAGTCGGTTAAAGAAACCCTGGCGGCGATTTAACAGACACGCTGATCAAATGTGGGAGCTGGCTTGCCTGCGCCCACAGTGATCGGGTTACCACGGCGGTAATGTATCTACTGCAATTGCAGGGTCGAGTTGAACTGACTGATCGCATCCACCACATGCCGTGACCCTTCCTGAATCTCCAGGATCACCTGCCCCGCCTCATTCGCCAGTTCCACCCCCAGCCCTGTGCGGCTCAGGCTCGACTGCATGCTCGATACCGCGCTCAGCGACAGGTCGTGGTTCTTGCGCACCACCTCCACAATCTCCTCCGTTGCCTGGCTGGTGCGCGCTGCGAGGCTGCGCACTTCGTCGGCCACCACCGCAAACCCACGCCCATGCTCACCGGCCCGCGCCGCTTCAATCGCCGCGTTGAGCGCGAGCATATTGGTTTGTTCGGCAATGCTACGAATGGTCTGCACGATGGCGCCGATGATGTCCGACTGTTTGTTGACCGCGTCGATGCTTTGGGCCGCCTGATTCAGGTCACTGGAAATCTCTTCAATGATCTGCACGGTTTGCTGCACAACCTCAGAGCCCTTGCGCGCGCAGGCGTCGTTTTGTACCGAGGTGGAGTGGGCCGAATCGGCGGCGGTGCGCAGGGTGGTGACCTGCTCGGTGATGTCGCTGGCGAACTTCACCACTTTGTACAGGCGCCCGTTGGTGTCGAAGATGGGGTTGTAGGAGGCTTCCAGAAACAGGGTTTTGCCGTATTTGTTTTTTCGTTCGAAGCGATGAGAGTGATATTCGCCACGGTTGAGCGAGGCCCAGAAGGCCTTGTAAGTCGGGGACTCTACTTCGCTGCGCTGGCAGAACATGCTGTGGTGCTGGCCGATGATTTCTTCGCGCGAATACTGCACCGCGCGCAGGAAGTTATCGTTGGCATTGATGATCTGGCCTTGAGGGGTAAATTCGATCACCGCCATGGACCGGCTGATGGCGTCGATCAGGCTCTGGTTCTCGTGTTCATGGTGAACCCGTGCGGAAATGTCCGAGGCCACTTTGATGACACTCTGCACCTGATTATCGCTGCTCAGTACCGGCATGTAGCTGGCTTCGAGCCACACCTCCTCGCCGCGCTTATTCAGGCGCATAAAGGTGCCGCTCAGGGCTTCGCCGCGCGCCAGGTCGCGCCACAACTTAGTGTAAGGCTCGGTGTGGGTGTAGGCCTCTTCGCAAAAGATGCGGTGATGTTTGCCGCGAATCTCCTCGACGTTGTAGCCCATGGTTTTGCAGAAGTTGTCATTGGCGTCGAGGATCACACCGTTGCGGTCGAATTCGATCATCGCCATGGAGCGGCTGATGGCCGCGAGTTTGGCGTTGGCTTCGGTGAGCGCACAGGAAAAACGTTGGATTTCTTGCAGGTCGGATTTGTGATGGCGGTTGAACATGATCAGATCACCCTTGATTCCCGGCGCCTGAAAGGCGCATTCCATTCATTTGTTGGATAGTGCTAGCTAACCTTCATGGGGAAATAACCATCCGAAACGCTTTATATGCCAAACGTCATCAACGGTTCAGGATCAGCATAGACAGGGCTTGGCGCTATGCAAGGCCACTAATCAGCCAGCATTTTTAACAGTGCGCTGACGGCGGCTGAGGGTGAACGGGTTGGCGAGCCGACCAAGGCAAATTCGCGGTGCAGCGGGACGCTCAACGGCATCACACGCAGGCCGTTGTGCGGGGCCGGCAAGGCCATTTGAGGCACCAGTGTGACGCCGACGCCTTCGCGCACCAGGCTATAGGCGCTGCTCCATTCGCGCACTTCCACGCGGATATCACGCAGGGTCAGCCCCGCCAATGTCGCCAGGCTGCGGGCATTGGCGGTACAGCCACCGGTGGCCAGCACGAAGGGTTGCTGGAGCAATTCCTCAAGCGACACCGTAGCATCGGCCGGGCGCTGCGCGATGGGATGGTTGATCGGCAGCACGGCCATCCAAAAGTCGCGCCCCAATACCGTGGCGTTGCGCGCGGGCTCGGGGTTGAGCACCACGCCCAGGTCGATCAGGTCGGCGTCGAGCAAGGTGTGCACTTCGCTGTCGGTGACATCCAGGGTGGTGATCTCGATACCTGGGTTCAACTGACGAAAACGTTGCAGCAACGGTGTCAGAAAGGTCGCCAGCACCATCGGAAAACTGGCAATGCGAATGCTCCCACGCAGCAGCGGCCGAGACTCATCCACGGTGGTACGAATCGCCTGTAACGCGCCCATCATCACCCGCGCGTGCTCAATCACACTGATCCCCAGGGTGGTAGGCAAGGTCTTGCGCGGTTCACGGGTGAACAGTTGCGCACCCAATGCTGCCTCCATGGATGCCATGGCTTGGCTGGCAGCGGACTGGGTCATGCCCACCTTTTCGGCGGCCGCCGTGATGCTGCCGTGGTCGGCCACGGCCACCAGCAAACGCCAGTGCATCAGGTTCATCATGGCAGTAGCTGTCCTTATGGGTGGGATCTGAAGGTTTAATTTTACGCAAGGTGCCATGCCCGCGAGACTGGCGCAAATGAACGACAACCGATCAGGAACCACTCTTCATGAAACTGTACTTTTCCCCCAATGCCTGTTCTCTCGCCCCCCATATCGTGTTGCGCGAATTGGCCTTGCCATTCGACCTGGTGCGGGTCGATAACCAGGCTAAAACCACGGCCGACGGCGACGATTTCCTGCAGATCAACCCAAAGGGCTACGTGGCGGCGCTGCAACTGGACAATGGCGAAGTGCTGACCGAGGCCAGTGCGATCCTGCAATACCTGGCCGACCTGAAACCCGCCGCGCACCTGGCCCCGGCCAATGGCAGTTGGGAGCGCGTGCGCTTGCAGGAGTGGCTGAACTTTATCGCCAGCGAGATTCATGGCGGGCTGGCGATTTTCTTTAACGGCGCGATTCAGGGCGATGTGCGGGCGATGTTCGTGGCCAAGGTGTACAAGCGTTTTGCGATTCTGGTGCAGACCCTGGAGCGCCAGGATTATCTCCTGGGCGCGCAGTACTCGGTGGCAGATGCGTACCTGTTCGTGGTGCTGCGCTGGGCGGGGTTTCACGCTATCGACCTGCAACAGTGGCCGGCGCTGGCTGCGTTTCAGCAGCGGATTGGCGAGCGGCAAACAGTTATCGCGGCCCTGGCCGCCGAAGCCTGATGGCCTGAAATGCAATTAAAAATGTGGGAGCGGGCTTGCTCGCGAAGGCGGAGTGTCAGCCAACGAATATTTCGACTGATACACCGCTATCGCGGGCAAGCCCGCTCCCACAGTTGAACGGCGTTGTTTTAGAGAAAGCGTTTCATACCGCTAGTGTCGAGGCTGCTGCGTTGGCTGCCGAGAATCCATGATCTGAAATGCAAATAAACAGGTGGGAGCGGGCTTGCTCGCGAAGGCGGAGTGTCATCCAACGAATGTTTCGACTGATACACCGCATTCGCGAGCAAGCCCGCTCCCACAGTTGAACGGCGGTGTTTTAGAGAAAGCGTTTCATACCGCTGGTGTCGAGGCTGCTGCGGTGGCTGCCGAGAATCCATGATCTGAAATGCAAATAAACAGGTGGGAGCGGGCTTGCTCGCGAAAGCGGAGTGTCAGCCAACGAATGTTTCGACTGATACACCGCTATCGCGGGCAAGCCCGCTCCCACAGTTGAACCGCGTTGTTTTAGAGAAAGCGTTTCACACCGCTGGTGTCGAGGCTGTTGCGGTGGCTGCCGAGAATCCATGATCTGAAATGCAAATGAACAGGTGGGAGCGGGCTTGCTCGCGAAGGCGGAGTGTCAGCCAACGAATGTTTCGACTGATACACCGCTATCGCGGGCAAGCCCGCTCCCACAGTTGAACGGCTTTGTTTTAGAGAAAGCGTTTCATACCGCTGGTGTCGAGGCTGCTGCGGTGGCTGCCGAGAATCCATGATCTGAAATGCACTTAAAAATGTGGGAGCGGGCTTGCTCGCGAAAGCGGAATGTCAGCCACCGAATGTTTCGACTGATACACCGCTATTGCGGGCAAGCCCGCTCCCACCGTTGAACAGTGTTGTTTTAGAGAAAGCGTTTCACACCGCTAGCGTCGAGGCTGCTGCGTTGGCTGCCGAGAATCCATGATCTGAAATGCAAATAGACAGGTGGGAGCGGGCTTGCTCGCGAAGGCGGAGTGTCAGCCAACGAATGTTTCGACTGATACACCGCATTCGCGGGCAAGCCCGCTCCCACAGTTGAATGGTGTTGTTTTAGAGAAAGCGTTTCACACCGCTGGTGTCGAGGCTGCTGCGGTGGCTGCCGAGAATCCATGATCTGAAATGCAAATAGACAGGTGGGAGCGGGCTTGCTCGCGAAAGCGGAGTGTCAGCCAACGAATGTTTCGACTGATACACCGCTATCGCGGGCAAGCCCGCTCCCACAGTTGAACGGCGTTGTTTTAGAGAAAGCGTTTCATACCGCTAGCGTCGATCAAGAGGCTATGGCGCCTTGAGCACGATTTGCTGCACATCGACCTTTTTCGGGATCAGGCCGTTGGCGAAGAACAGGTCGGCAGTGCGCTGCTGGTTAGCGATGTCGATGGCTTCCAATGGGCGAATCGGCGCGGGCGAGCGGTGTTCGAAGTAGCTTTTGACCACGGCCGGTGGCAGGCCCAGGGTCTTGGCCATCAACGCGATGCTTTGCTCGGGTTGGTCCAGGGATAGACGCTGCGCCTTGGCCAGGGTTTTGATAATCGCGGCGATCGCGTGCGGGTGCTGCCGGGCAAACGGGCTGCTGACCACAAAGAAACTGCCGGCCGGATTAAGGCCCTGGCCGTCCCCCAATACGCGGGCCGAGCCGTCCACTACCGCGGCCGAGTAGTACGGGTCCCATACCACCCAGGCGTCCACCTTACCTTGCTCAAACGCGGCGCGGCCGTCGGAGGGCGACAGGTACACCACATCCACATCCTTCCATTGCAAGCCGGCGCGCAGCAGGCTTTTGAGGAACAGGTTGTGTGCGCTGGAGCCTTTGAGCAGCGCCACACGCTTACCCTTGAGTTCGGCCACGTGCTGAATCGTGCTGGTTTGAGGCACCAATACCGCTTCGGTCTTGCCGTCGTTCGGCTCGACGGCGAAGTACTGCAAATCAATGCCGGCGGCCTGGGCAAAGATCGGCGGGATGTCACCGATATTGCCGATGTCCAGGCTGCCGCCGTTCAACGCTTCGATCAGCGGCGGGCCACCGAGGAATTCGACCCACTGCACCTGGGTGCCAGGCAACGCCTCTTCGAAGAGTTTGTGCTCACGGGCCAGCACCATGCTCACCGAGCTTTTCTGGTAACCGATGCGCAACGTGGAGGGTTCGGCTGCCAACACGTGACCGGCAACCAGCGAGAGAACGACCGCAGCGAGGACTTTCAGCATCAGAGCGCTCCCTTGACCTTGGCCGCCACATCCGCTGGCACCCACTGTTGCCAGACTTGCGGCTGCTCTTTGAGGAACGCCAGCGCGACTTGGCGCGGCGGCTCACGCTTCTCGCTCATCTGCGCGAGGATGCCGTTGAGCAAGTCGATCGGCAGGTCGACTTTCTCAAAGAACGTGACCAGTTGCGGGTGCTGCGCCTTGAACGGCGCCGACACGCCAATCGCCAGGTGCGCCGGCATCGAGCGGGTGCCGATGGGGTGCGGGTTGTTGGCGTCGGCCAGGGTTTTCCAGGCGTCGGCGTTGAACGGCGGTTCATCCAGTTTGATCAGCTTGAAACGACCGAGCAACGGGGTCGGCGACCAGTAGTAGAACAACACCGGTTTGCCGCGGCGGATCGACGACGCCACTTCGGCATCCAGCGCCGCACCGGAGCCGGTGCGGAAGTTGACGAAGGTGTCGGTCAGGCCATAGGCCTTGAGCTTCTGGCTGTTGACGATTTCCGAGGTCCAGCCGGTGGGGCTGTTGAGGAAGCGGCCTTTGCTTGGGTCTTCGGGGTCGCGGAACACATCCTTGTAGCGCGCCAGGTCGGCCACTGATTTGAGGTCCGGCGCCAGGGGCTTGATGCCGCGCTCGGCGTCGCCCTTGATCACGTATTCGGGCACCCACCAGCCTTCGGTGGCACCTTTGACCGTGTCGCCCAGGCCGAAGACTTTGCCTTCGGCTTCAGCCTTGACCCACGCCGGACTGCGCCCGGCCCACTCTTCACCAATCACCTGAATATCGTCCTTGGCCAGGGCGGCTTCCAGGCTCACGGTGCTGCCGGGCAAAGTGTCAGTGGGCAAGCCGTAGCCTTTCTCGACGATCAGGCGCAGCACTTCGGTGATCAGGCTGCCGCTTTCCCAGGTGATGTCACCGAAGTGGATCGGTTTGACCGCTTCGGCGGCCTGGGTTGGCTGCGTCAGAACAGCGAGCGCCAGCAGCGAGCCACCGAGCAGGTTTTTTAGTTTTCTCATGAGTAGCCTCTTGGAGGTTCGATTCACAACGTATTCAAAGTGGGCACGGGCAATGTGGGAGCTGGCTTGCCCGCGATGCAGGCACCTCGGTTGTTCAGGGGGACCGAGGTGATGCCTTCGCAG
This sequence comes from Pseudomonas sp. O39, assembly GCF_045447295.1. Lineage (NCBI taxonomy): Bacteria > Pseudomonadati > Pseudomonadota > Gammaproteobacteria > Pseudomonadales > Pseudomonadaceae > Pseudomonas > Pseudomonas sp. O39. The sequence continues at coordinate 407,276 of NZ_JBJGXV010000003.1, read as the reverse complement.
GCAAGCCAGCTTCCACAGGGAACGAGTGAAGTGTTCAGGCAGCATTGACGGTCACCCACAGGCCAGTGCGGCGGTTCATTCCAGGCCCAGCCGCAGGCAACGGTTGAACGCACGGGCCATGTAGTCGCTGACCGAGCGCTGGGAAATCCCCAGTTCGGCGGTGATCTCTGGGTAGGTCAGGCCATTGAGTTGCGACAGCAGGAAGGTCGCCTTGACCTTGGCCGGCAAGCCGTCGAGCAACTGGTCAATGGCTTGCAGGGCTTGGAATATTTGCGCGAGGTCTTCGGGCGACGGCGCGGTGCAAGTTTCGTCGTTAGCCAGGGCGGCGAGGTAGGCGCGCTCCAGGTCGCGGCGACGCCACAATTGGTACATCAGGCGCAGTGCGATGGTGGTGAGCAAGGCGCGGGGCTGTCGGATCGGCAGCACGCCCGGCGCACTCAGGAGCTGGGTAAAGGTATCGGCGGCGATGTCTTCGGCGTGTGCACGCGAATCGAGGTGGCGGTGCAAACGGCTGCACAGCCAGTCGTAATGACTGCGGAACAATCCGCCCACGTAATCGCTGTGAGAAATATCGGCGCCGGACATAGTGGCTCCATCTGAGTAGGTTTCACGTTATGTCCGGTGTTCCGGTGGAGCGATCCTAGCAAGACTGCTTATTCTTTAATAATATTTAAAAGGTATTTCTATATAACCTTATTGAAGCTTTGAATAGCCGACGCCGGCGGCTCGTTGCTGGTAGTCCAGCAGCACCTGATAGTGATCTTCCCTGGCCGGCAGGACTGCCTGTATCCCCAGCGTTTCGACGACATCCGGTAAATCCTGCAATGCCAGGTTCATCGCCTCACGAATTCGCATCACCTGCTCATCGCTCAGGCTCAACGGCCCGATGTAGGGCAAGGTCGGGCTCGGCGCGCTGTGAGTGACAATGCGCAGCCCCGCCACTTCCTGCGGGGCGAAACGGGCGAGGTAGTCGTAGGTGACGCTGTCGATGGCGGCAAGATCAGCGCGGTCTTCGCGCAGCCAGCGCAAGCTTTCGCGGTGGGCACCGCTGATGCCGACGCTGGCGAAGAAACGACCGTCGCGTTGCAACGGCGCCAGGCGTTCGCGCAGCAGGTTCATGCCGCTGTTGGAATCGTGGCCGTTGATCACGCCGCGGCTGTTGTAGAAGTCCGCCAGTTGGGTGTGCGGGTTGGCGTTGCGGGTGAGCAGCAGGCTGCAATGCTCGCCATGGCTGCTGTGGTGCAACTCATAGCGCGGGCGACCGATCACGCGCACCTTGCCGCGCAGTTGGGTTATCAACGGGTAGCCGCAGGTTTGGCTGACGAGCAAATCAGGGGACAGCCACAGGCTGGGCAGGTCGAGGTGGTCGGCGTTACGACGGGTCAGGTTCAGGCGCTCGAAGATGCGTGCCAGCCAGCGCTGGTTGGCGTGCTGCACCGCTTCGGGCGCGACATACATTTGCAGCTCGGCGTAGTGGTCACTCATGGTCGTCTCTCACGCAAAAGGGTGCCGGGGGCTGTCGATGGCCTTAAGGCCGTGGCGGCTGATCAACTGGCCATAACCCTGCACCAGAAAGCCGCCGCTGCGCGCCACCCACTGTTCGCGGCGGGCGCGGTAGACCGTGGGCAGCCAGTACCAGGGCAATTTCGGCAAGTCATGGTGCACCAGGTGCAGGTTGTTATTGAGGAACAGCCACGTCCACGGCCAGGCCGCTTCGTTGAGCACGGTGCGCTGCGCCGGTTGCAGGTGCGGGCGGTGTTCATAGTAGGAACGGATCGACGCCAGGGACAAGGCCGGCACAGTGACCAGCAGCAGGTAGTGCCACACCGGCAGTGCGCTGTAGTGGGCGATAAAGCTCAGCATCAATACGGTCACGGCGCCGTGGGCCAGCCACATCGGCCACACCTGCGGCAGGCGCTGGAACTCATGGCGCGCCAACCGGCCAATCGCCAGCGGCGCGGCCAACACGAAGCGGCCGAGCACGGTTTTGGTCAGCCAATGCACACCTCGTTCGAACAACGAGCTGGCGTCCCATTGCTGTTGATTGAGGTAGCGGCTTTCCGGGTCGATGCCCGGCAGGGTCAGGTCTTCATCGTTGTGGTGCAGCAGGTGGCTGTTGCGATACAGCGTATAGGGGTACCACACGGCAAAGGGCGCGTAGCCGAGCAGTTTGTTCACGAGAAGGGAGCGGGTAGGATGGCCGTGGAGCAGCTCGTGTTGCACCGATAGCCACAGCGTCACCAAAGGAATCAGCAACAGGGTGCTGAGCCACAGGCCGAGCCAATGGCTGCCGAGTATTACGGCGAACCAGCCGGTATACACGCCGATCAACAGCAGCCAGGTCGGCCATTCGGTTTTTGCAGTAAAACTTTGCGCCAGGGCTTCGATTTCCCGGCGCTGGGTCAGATCAAGGTAGTTGGCCATCGGCAGCTCAGAGCAGGTGTTTCCTGCTCTGTGCCTTGAGGCGGGAAAATCTTGCAGATCGTTTGGTTCTAAGCTTGTAACTCAGTGACCGAACAGGCCTGACTCGGATTTCTTGGTTTTCTTGTCCGCGCGTTTTTCATCGGCAGTTTTTGCCGGTTTTTTCTTCGCGGCTTTCTTTGAATCCATACCTTTGGCCATGATGCATGCTCCACTGAAAGGGGATGTAACACTGGGTATACCACCTATTGCACGGCAGAAGGCGCTTATAATCCCCGGCCCTTGAGAATGTTGCCCAAACACCATGCCTGAACTGCACATCGAACCGCTGGCAGAGCCGCTGTGGCCGCTGCTGAACAAGTTTTACCGCCGCCATGATTCGTCGATGAAGGCCATGAAAGGTGGGCGTTTATGGGTAGCGCGGGACGGCGAGATTGTGGCCGGGTTGTGCCTCTCGCCTGTGGTGGGTGGGCAGTGGCTGACCGCGGTGTTTGTCGACCCGGCTTATCGCGGCCAAGGGCTGGCGGTGCGCTTGATTCTGCAGGCGGTGGCTGATGTGCAGGGGTGCGTCTGGCTGCTGTGCCATCCCGACCTGGAAGGTATGTATCAGCGCATGGGGTTCACTCAGGATACGCTGCTGCCGCAATCCCTCAGCGAGCGGTTGGTGCGCTACAAACGTAACAAGCCAATGATCGCGATGGGGCTTATAACCAACGTAAAGGTCGACCTCGAATAATGTGTGATCAGCCGGTCCAGAGCTCATGCTAGCCTCGACGGCACAGTGGCCCTTTACAGGATGATCATGAAAACGACGCTTGCAGCTCTGTCCCTCACCGCCCTCCTCGCGCCCACCTTCAGCCAAGCAGCTGATGCGCCGATTACCGCCGAGCAATACACCAGCGTGCTTGCCGGCAGTTGGCGCGACCCGTCCAACAGCGCGCGCGACGGCTATCGTCACCCGCAGCAAACCCTGGCGTTCTTCGGCTTGGGCGCCAGGCAGACGGTGATCGAAATCACCCCCGGCGCCGGCTGGTACAGCGAAGTGCTGGCGCCGCTGCTCAAGGACCACGGGCATTACATCGCCGCCGTGCAGGCAGCCAGCAGCAGCGCCTATGCGCGCACCTCCGAAGAGAACCTGAAAAAGAAATTCGCCGCCGACCCGACGCGCTATGCCAAGGCCCAAGTGGTGGAGTTCGACCCTAAGGCGCCAGTGTTCGGCAAACCTGCTTCGGCCGACGCCGTGCTGACTTTTCGCAACGTGCATAACTGGGTAGCGGCCGATACCGCAGACGCCACGTTCAGTGCGTTTTACACGGTGCTCAAACCGGGCGGCGTGCTGGGTGTGGAAGATCACCGAGCCAAAGACGGGGCGGACCTGGCAGCGATCAAGGACAGTGGTTACCTGACCACGGCCCAAGTGGTGAAACTGGCGACCGATGCCGGGTTCAAGCTGGCTGGGCAGAGCGAAGTGAATGCCAACCCCAAGGACACCAAGGATTATCCGGGTGGCGTCTGGACGTTGCCGCCGACATTGAAGTTGGGGGAGCAGGACAAGGCCAGATACCTGGCGATTGGCGAGTCGGACCGGATGACGTTGCGGTTTGTTAAACCTGTCAAATAGTTCGGTTTGAAATGCTATCCCAATGTGGGAGCGGGCTTGCTCGCGAAAGCGGAGTGTCAGGCAATGTATTCGGTGACTGATACACCGCTTTCGCGAGCAAGCCCGCTCCCACATTTTCGATCTCAGTATGGCTGAGCGTTACTCGTCAGCATTCGGGTCCATGTCCGGAAACATCACTTCGATAAACCCGAACTTGCTGAAGTCGGTAATCCGCGACGGGTACAGCCGGCCGATCAGGTGGTCACATTCATGCTGCACCACCCGCGCGTGGAAGCCCTCGGCGACGCGCACGATGGGTGCCCCCTTGGGATCAAAACCCTCGTAGCGGATCTGCTGGTAACGGTCCACCGCGCCACGCAGACCGGGCACGGACAGGCAGCCTTCAAAACCTTCTTCCAGTACCGGGCTGAGCGGCGTAATCAACGGGTTGATCAAGATGGTCTGCGGCACCGGAGGCGCCTCCGGGTAACGTTCACTGGCCTCGAAACCAAAGATCACCAGTTGCAGGTCGACGCCGATCTGCGGGGCGGCCAGGCCGACGCCGCCGACGCTTTCCATGGTCTGGAACATGTCATCAATCAATTGCCACAGCTCGGGGCTGTCGAACATTTCCGGCGGAACCGGGGGCGCGATGCGCAGCAGGCGCTCGTCGCCCATTTTCAGGATTTCACGGATCATCGATCAGACTTCGTCGGTAGTGGGCTTGGAGTGGTCCCGGCCTAGGCCTGAGACGTGCTGTTTTTCATCCGTGTGCGTGTTTTCATCGAACTCCTTTTCCCCCGGGTCCTTGCCTTCGGCCGACATGTGTTCGATCACGGCATTCATCTCGGCCCCGAGCAACAGCACGGCGGCGGAAATATAGAAGTACAGGAGCAGGACGATGATCGCGCCGATACTGCCATACATGGCGTTGTAGTCGGCGAAGGTTTTGACGTAGTAGCCAAAACCCAGGGAGGCGATAATCCACACCACCACGGCCAGCACCGAGCCGGGTGTGATGAAGCGGAATTTCTGCTGCACATCAGGCATCACGTAGTACATGAGGGCTACGGAGAACATCAGCAAAATCACGATCAGCGGCCAGCGCAGGATGGTCCACAACGTGACCACGAATTCCTGCATGCCGATCTGCCCGGCGAGCCACCCCATCACCTGCGGGCCGAGCACCATCAGCGCAGCGGCGGCGAGCAGCATGCCGGCGATGCCGACGGTATAGAAAATCGACAGCGGGAAACGCTTCCAGATCGGCCGGCCTTCGACCACGTCGTAGGCGGCGTTCATCGCACTCATCATCAGCCGTACACCGGCCGAAGCGGTCCACAAGGCGATCACGATACCGACGGACAGCAAGCCACCCTTGGATTGCTGCAACTGGTCGATCACCGGGTTGACCTGTTCAAGGGCCTGGGGCGGCAACACCAGTTCCGACTGCATACGCAGCCAGGTGAAGAAGTCCGGCAGGTGCAGGAAACCGATCAGGGCAATGAGGAACAACAAAAAGGGAAACAACGAGAACAGCATCTGGTAGGCCAGTGCCGAGGCGTAGGTGGGCATTTCGTCATCGATAAACTCTGTGACGGTGCGCATCAACACTTTGTGGAGCTTGAGGCCGTCTAGTACCGGAAAAATCATAGCGTCTCCTTTCGCCGCATAAAAGGGTGAGGTCGTGGGCGACTCAGGGGCCGTTTTCTACATCAAAAGTAGCCTATTTGGCGACTTTGAAACAATGACGAGATTTTAGTTGCAACGTACGACATAAAAACGGCCATCCGTGGATGGCCGTCGGGCTGCACGAACACAGCCAGCGATTCAGGGTTACTTGACGGCTTTTTTTACCGCATCTTTGGTATCACCGATGGCTTTTTCGACCTGACCTTTCTTCTCCTGCACGACACCTTCAGCGCGCAGCTTGTCGTTGCCGGTGACTTTGCCGGCGCCTTGCTTGATGTTGCCGACGAGTTCATCTTTCAAACCTTTTGCCTTATCCGATGTGCTGCTCATGGTATTTCTCCGAAAGAACAATCAAGGGTTTGGGTCATTACGTAGAGATTGACCCGAGGCGGTTGCACAGAGTTTCAATTATTTTTCGGTGGGCATTTCATCGAGCATTTGCGCATCCGTTGCAGGTTTGGCTTTATGTTTTGCCGCCAACCCACGAGAATGCCCGGCACATTCAGGCTATATCGCTGAATAACAGATCCCGTAGGAAGGTTATGAAACTCAATAAAGCACAGGCCATCGCCCGCAGAAACCAGGAACTGGGCGGTGCCGTACTCGGCGTCAACAACTGCCACTTCACCGACCTGGACAGCAAACGCAACATCTGGTGGTTCGACCTGCCGGTCGTGCGTATTGGTGTGGGCCAGTACGAGTGGATTCACCTGCTGATGCACAACGCCGAGACTGACCAGTTGCTGCACCTGAAGGTGCCGACTGCGTTCCTGCGTGAAAAGCTTGAAGGGCTGGTGGTGCGCAATGCGAACAAGCGCAAGCCGGAGATCACCCTGGAGCTGAGCGCCGACAAGGATTCGTTCCTGAAAGATGTGCGCCCGGCCGGTGCGGGTGTGAGCTTCGCGCAGTTTGCCGTGTAGCAACTTGGTCAAATACTGTGGGAGCTGGCTTGCCTGCGATAGCGGTGGGTCAGCCAGCCCGGCAATGACTGATGTACCGCCATCGCAGGCAAGCACGCTCCCACACTGGATTGCATTCCAATCCAGGCATTAAAAAACCCCGCATGGCGGGGTTTTTTATTGGGTTACTTTTTGAGGCCCAGCTTCTTCAGCTCTTCATCGCGCAACTCACGGCGCAGGATCTTGCCCACGTTGGTGGTCGGCAACGCATCACGGAACTCAACGGCCTTGGGCACCTTGTAGCCGGTGACATTGGCGCGCATGTGTTCCATCACCTGGTCCTTGGTCAGGGTAGCCCCTGGCTTGACCACGATGAAGATCTTGATGTGCTCCCCGGATTTTTCGTCAGGCACGCCAATGGCCGCACACTGCAGCACGCCCGGCAGGGTCGCCAGCACATCTTCCAGCTCGTTCGGGTAGACGTTGAAACCGGAGACCAGAATCATGTCTTTCTTGCGGTCGACAATGCGCATGTAGCCATCCGGCTGGATGATCGCGATGTCGCCGGTCTTCAACCAGCCTTCGCTGTCGAGGATCTCGGCGGTAGCGTCTTCACGCTGCCAGTAGCCTTTCATCACCTGTGGGCCTTTGACGCACAGCTCGCCGATTTCACCCAGGGCCAGTTCGACGCCGTCATCGGTGATGACTTTGCACACGGTAGAGGGCACCGGAATGCCGATGGTGCCGATCTGGATGTTCTGGATCGGGTTGACCGTCGCCACCGGGCTGGTTTCGGTCATGCCGTAACCTTCGCAAATATTGCAGCCCGTCACGTCTTTCCAACGCTCGGCCGCTGCCAGTTGCAGCGCCATACCGCCGGACAGGGTGACTTTGAGCGCGGAGAAGTCCAGCTTGCGGAAGCCTTCGTTGTTGCACAGCGCCACAAACAGAGTGTTCAGGCCGACAAAGCCGCTGAACTTCCACTTCGACAGTTCCTTGACCATCGCCGGCAAGTCGCGCGGGTTGCTGATCAGAATGTTGTGGTTGCCGATCAGCATCATCGCCATGCAATGAAAGGTGAAGGCATAGATGTGGTAAAGCGGCAGCGGCGTGATCAGGATCTCGCAACCTTCATTGAGGTTGGAGCCCATCAGCGCCTTGCACTGCAACATGTTGGAAACCAGGTTGCGGTGGGTGAGCATTGCGCCCTTGGCCACGCCGGTGGTGCCGCCGGTGTATTGCAGCACGGCGACATCGCCGCTGGCCGGGCTGGCATCATTGACCGGTTGGCCGTGCCCCTTGGCCAGCACGTCGTTGAACTTGATCGCCTTGGGCAAGTGATACGCCGGGACCATTTTTTTCACGTACTTGATGACGCTGTTGATCAGCAGGCGCTTGAACGGCGACAACAGGTCAGCGACTTCGGTGACGATCACGTGCTTGACGGCGGTCTTGGGCACGACTTTTTCAGCCAGGTGCGCCATGTTGGCCAGGCAAACCAGAGCCTTGGCTCCGGAATCATTGAATTGGTGTTCCATTTCCCGCGCGGTGTACAGCGGGTTGGTGTTGACCACGATCAGGCCCGCACGAATGGCGCCGAACACGGCGACCGGGTATTGCAGGACGTTGGGCAGTTGCACGGCGATTCGATCGCCAGGCTTCAAGTCGGTATGCTGTTGCAGGTAGGCGGCGAAAGCGCCGGACAATTCGTACAGTTCACCGTAGGTGATTGTCTTGCCCAGATTGCTGAAAGCCGGTTTGTTGGCGAAGCGCTGGCAGGACTGTTTCAGTACCGCCTGAATATTTTGATACTCGTCTGGATTGATGTCTGCAGCAATCCCGGCGGGGTACTTATCCTTCCAAAAGTCTTCGTTCATGGAAGCCCACTCCTCAGCGACGCGAATTCATCATCGCATTTGATGCGATTATTATTGGTGTATGTTTTTTTAAGGTGAGTCTGGCGCTTTCAAGCAGGCCGAGAAGTCACAAAGCGCGCCGAGAGTAGCAGCTTTGCCAAGGGCCGCCTAGAGCCAAAAGAGGGCCCTACAGTCATAAACATGACTCAAGAATATGCAGTAGTCATTTTTAGAGCAAAGATTCTATAACGCTTAAAATCGCTCTGGAATGAGCCTTTCAGCACAATAAATAACAATGTGGGAGCGGGCTTGCTCGCGAATGCGGTGCTTCAGTCGATACATCTGGTGACTGATACACCGCATTCGCGAGCAAGCCCGCTCCCACATTTTTTAAACGCACTTCATATCAAGCGATGTCGCGCAGCTCCCGCCGCAGAATCTTGCCTACCGGCGTCATCGGCAACGACTCGCGCAACACAATGTGCTTGGGCACCTTGTACCCGGTGAAATTGGTCTTGCAGTATGCCTTCAGTTCCTCAAGGCTGACGCCCTGCGTACGCGCCACCACAAACAGCTTCACCGCCTCCCCCGTGCGATCATCCGGTACGCCGATCACGGCGCAGTTGGCTACCGCCGGGTGGGCCATCACCACGTCTTCGATCTCGTTGGGGTACACGTTGAAGCCCGAGACGATGATCAGGTCTTTCTTGCGATCAACAATGCTCACGAACCCATCGGCATCGATCACCGCGATGTCACCGGTTTTCAGCCAACCCTCAGCGTCCAGGGTCTCGGCGGTGGCTACCGGTTGCTGCCAGTAGCCCTTCATCACCTGCGGCCCCTTGATGCACAGCTCGCCGCGCTCACCCAAAGGCAGCTCGCGCCCTTCGTCGTCGATAACTTTCATCGCCGTGCCCGGCACTGGAACACCCACGGTGCCCAGGCGCGACTGGCTACCATACGGGTTGGTGCTGGCCACCGGTGAGGTTTCGGTCAGGCCGTAGCCTTCGCCGATGGAACAACCGGTCAACGCTTTCCAGCGCTCGGCGGTGGCCTTGACCAGTGCCGTGCCGCCGGAATTGGTGATCTTGAGGTGGGAGAAATCCAGGGTCTTGAAGTCCGGGTGGTCCATCAGCGCTACAAACAGCGTGTTCAGCCCCAACAGGCAGGAGAACCGCCACTTTTTCAGTTCCTTGATAAAACCGCCGATGTCCCGCGGGTTGGTGATCAGCACGTTGTGGTTGCCGGTCACCATCATGCACATGCAGTTCGCCGTGAATGCATAGATGTGGTACAGCGGCAGCGGCGCGATCATCACCTCCTGGCCTTCTTTCACCAGCGGCTGGCCGTCGTCGGTGAGTTGGGACATGCACGCCCGCGCCTGCTGCATATTGGCGACCAGGTTGCCATGGGTGAGCATCGCGCCCTTGGCCAGTCCAGTGGTGCCGCCGGTGTATTGCAGCACCGCGATGTCATCCAGGGTCACCGGATGCCGAATCAGGCCCTGCCCTGCGCCCATGCGCAACGCGCGCTTGAACGATACCGCCCGTGGCAGGTGGTAGGCCGGGACCATTTTCTTCACCTTGTCGACCACGGTGTTGATCAGCCAGCCCTTGGCGGCCGGCATGAAGTCGCCCATCCTGGCTTCGATGAGGTAGTCGATCTCGGTATCGGTACACACTTCCTGAACGCGCGAACCGAACAGGTTGAGGTAGACCAGCGCACGCACACCAGCGTCCTTGAACTGGTGGCGCATCTCGCGAGGGGTGTACAAGGGGTTGGTGTTGACCACGATGAGCCCGGCGCGCAACGCGCCAAACACCGCAATCGGGTAATGCAGCACGTTGGGCATCTGCACCGCAATGCGCTCGCCAGGCTTGAGGTCGGTGTGCTGTTGCAGGTAGCTGGCGAACGCCGCACTCTGGCGCTCAAGCTCAGCGTAGGTCAGGGTGATGCCCATGTTGCTGAATGCCGGACGGTCGGCAAAGGCCTTGCAGGAACGTTCGAAGACTTCGATCACCGACTTGTAGGTGCTGAGGTCGATGTCATTGGGAACGCCCGCCGCGCGTTTGTCATTCCAGAAATCAGGTTGCATTATTCTTGTCCTCTTACCTGAGTGTGTCCGGCCGCTGCAGCTGTAAAAAGCAGGCTGCTATAAAAAGCGGAGCTTTGGGGACGTTAGCAGCTATGGCCAATCAGGCAAATACAGGAAACAGCGTCATCAATTGCGTGAATCTTCCTACAAGGGCCTGCACAGATCAGATGCAAGCCTGGGGATGAGCTATACACTGCAACGACCTCGAGCAAAGGAAGCGCCATGAACCACAGCACCTTCTGGCTGACCGCGAATGACCGCAGCCGCCTGTACGTCAATCAATGGCTGCCGGAAGGCCCCGCCAAGGCCATGATCATGTTGTCCCACGGCATGGCCGAGCACAGCGGGCGTTATGCAGGCCTGGCCGACGCGTTGTGCACAGCCGGCTATGGCGTGTATGCGCTGGATCAGCGCGGTCATGGCCGCACCGCCGACGAGGGCACGCTGGGGCTCTACGCCGAGAAGGATGGGTGGAACAAGGTAGTCGGCGACCTTGCCAGCCTCAACCAGCACATCGGCCAACAGCAGCCCGGGCTGCCGATCATTCTGCTGGGGCACAGCATGGGCAGCTATATCGCCCAGGCCTACCTGTTGCACCACAGCGCCAGCTTGAAGGGGGTGATTCTCAGCGGTTCAAACTTCCAGCCTGTGGCGCTGTACCGCGCCGCCGGGGTGATCGCTCGCCTCGAACGGGCACGCCAGGGCTTGCGCGGGCGCAGCGCACCGATCGAGTTCCTGTCATTCGGCTCGTTCAACAAGGCGTTCAAGCCCAACCGCACGGCGTTTGATTGGCTCAGCCGCGACCCGAATGAAGTCGATAAATACATCAACGATCCGCTGTGTGGTTTCCGCTGCACCAACCAGCTATGGATCGACTTGTTGGGCGGCTTGCAGCAAATCAGCAAAGCGTCCAATCTCGAGCAGATCGTCCCGGGCCTGCCGATCCTGGTGATGGGCGGAGAATGTGATCCGGTGAGTGAAGGCAAGCGTCTCAAAAACCTGGCCCACGCACTGCGCGAGGCCGGCTGCCAGAACCTGCAACTGAATATCTACCCGCAGGCGCGTCATGAAGTGTTCAACGAAACCAACCGCGATGAAGTCACAGCGGATGTACTGACATGGCTCGACCAGACACTGGCGCTGCACAGGCCGACCCGTTGCGAATAACTTTACGTTTAAAATCAAGATTTTAGAATCAGCCAATTAAATTAGCGATTAGCCACAGGATGTACCTTTAGATGACTCAGGTTACCAACACCCCGTACGAAGCCCTCGAAGTCGGCCAGACCGCCAGCTACAGCAAGACCGTCGAGGAGCGCGATATCCAGTTGTTCGCCGCCATGTCCGGCGACCATAACCCCGTGCACCTGGATGCCGAGTACGCCAAAGCAACCATGTTCAAGGAGCGTATCGCCCACGGCATGTTCAGCGGCGCCCTGATCAGTGCGGCGGTTGCCTGCGAGTTGCCTGGGCCGGGCACCATTTATATCGGCCAGCAGATGACTTTTCAGAAGCCGGTAAAAATCGGCGACACCCTGACCGTGCGTCTGGAAATCCTCGAAAAGTTGCCAAAATTTCGCGTGCGCATTGCCACCCGTGTATTCAACCAGCGCGATGAGCTGGTGGTCGATGGCGAGGCGGAAATCCTCGCGCCACGCAAGCAGCAGGTCGTGACTTTGACCGAGTTGCCGCCGATCAGCATCGGCTGATTGCAGCTTCAGGGTTAATACCAAGCACATGTGGGAGCGGGCTTGCTCGCGAAAGCGGTGGGTGAGTCACCTTAGAGGTTGACTGACCCACCGTCTTCGCGGGCAAGCCCGCTCCCGCATTTGTTACACAGCAGGTCTTACGACTGAGCGCGAGCCTGGTTACGCAGGGCTTTCACCTGGTCGTGGTTGCGTTGTGCTCCGTGGAACTGACGCTCTACCAGGTCACGAATACCCAGCAGGTTGTGCTTGTTGATCTTCTCGATCGCTTCCTTGTAAGCCTTCAGTGCGTGGTCTTCACCGCGCTCGGCTTCGTTCAGGACAGCCTCTTCATCTTTACCGGTAACCAGCGACTTCACGTCGACCCAGCCACGGTGCAAGGCGCCAGCAACCGAACCGGATTTTTCCGGGTCGCCGCCCAGGGCTTTAACAGCGGTCTGCAATTCGGCGGCAGCGGTGGCGCAGTCGGTGGAGCGCTTGACGAACAGGGCTTTGAGCTCTGGGTGCTTGATGTCTTCAGCACAGGTCGCGAAGCCTTTCTGGCCGTCTTTGCTGGTCTCGATCAGGTCGTTCAATACGGAGATCGATTCTTTATTGATGTCAGTCATTTTTCAATTCCTTGTGCGGGTTAAGAAACGTGTCTTAATGATTGCAGCGCCCGTGCCAAGTTTTTGAAAAAGTATTTTTCTTTATTTTTCAATAACTTAAAATTTAATGAACCATCTGTATGTACGTTATTTGCATGATCTGTCATTTGGCCTTCATGCAGAATGCCTGTATTTTCCAAGGTCTCGACTCAAACACTGAAGCCCATGAACCCCGAAAAACTCGAACTGCTGATCACCCGTGAAATGCCCTTCGGCAAATACAAGGGACGGATCATCGCCGACCTGCCCGGCCCCTACCTGAACTGGTTTGCCCGTGAAGGTTTCCCCCACGGCGAGCTGGGCGGTTTGCTGGCATTGATGCAGGAAATCGACCACAACGGCCTGTCCGAACTCTTGGAACCGCTACGCGTAAAACACGGCAAACCCGCCCCTCGCCATTAAGAGCCAATGCCATGCCAAGGAACGCAGATAACGAACGCCACTGGCAGGCCATTGCCCAGCACTATGAGCTGGAGCCTGGCCCGATCAATCTGGAAAACGGCTATTTCGGGCGCATGAGCCGCGCAGTACGAGCGCAGTACCTGGAGCACGTTGCATTTATCAATCGCAGCAACTCGTTGTATGTGCGCCAACGGTTCGAGCAAGGTCAAAACGTCGAGATCCTTGGCCAACTGGCCGGGCTGATTGACGCCGACCCAGAGGCGATTGCCTTCACCCGCAATGCCACCGAAGCGTTGCAGTCATTGATCCGCAACTACAACGGCCTGCAACCGGGCGACCAGGTGCTGATCAGCGACCTCGAATACGACACGGTCAAAGGTGCGATGCGCTGGCTGGCAGGCTATCGGGGCGTGGAGGTGATCGAGGTGTCCCACACGCACCCGGCCACTGTCGACAGCCTGGTGCAGACGTATCGCGATGCGTTCGCGCGGTACCCGCGCCTCAAACTGATGGCCCTCACCCACGTCACCCACCGTACCGGGCTGGTGATGCCGGTCGCGGCAATCGCCAGCGCCGCACGCACGCATGGCGTCGACGTGATACTCGACGGTGCCCATGCCCTGGGCCAGATCGAGTTCAACCTTGCCGAACTGGGCATTCAGTTCGCCGGCTTCAACCTGCATAAATGGATCGGCGCACCGCTGACCCTGGGCTTTCTCTATATAGCCCCTGAGCGCCTGGCGGATATCGACCCGGACATGGGCGAGTTCCACTATCCCGCCAACGACGTGCGCGCTCGTACGCCCTACAGCACGCCGAACTTTCCAGCCCTGATGACCTTGCCGCTGGTGATGGAGGAACACTGCTCATTGGGTGGCTCGGCGGCCAAGGGCGCGCGCGTCAATTACCTGCGCGACTTATGGGTGAGCCAGGTGCGTCAATTGCCCGGGATAGAGGTGCTGACGTCGGATGACCCACGGCTGTATTGCGGGATCACGGCATTCAAGTTCATTGGCCGGGATCAGCAGGCGATGGCGGACCGGTTGCTCAAGGAGTACGACCTGTTCACCACTACCCGTGTCGGGGCAGCGTTTGGCACGTGTATTCGAGTGACGCCGGGGATGGTGACTTCGGCGGCGGATATCGGTGTACTGGTCAAAGCGATCACTGAACTAAACGCGGATTAAAAATGTGGGAGCTGGCTTGTGTGGGAGCGGGCTTGCTCGCGAATACGGTGTGTCAGTCAACGAATATGCCAACTGAACCAGCGCATTCGCGAGCAAGCCCACTCCCACATTAATCGGTATCGGATTCGAGTTTTTCGCAGGCAAAAAAAAGCGGCACACCGACCAAGTGCACCGCAAAAATGCCGTTAAGCACAGCAACAACGATTCGGTAAATCAGATCAGTCCAGCAGCGCCAGCGCCTGTGCGGTGACTTCCTGGATGCGTGCCCAGTCGCCGTTCTTGACCCATTCCGGGTCCAGCATCCAGCTACCGCCCACGCACATTACGTTTTTCAACGCCATGTACTGTTTGATGTTGGCCGGACCCACGCCGCCGGTCGGGCAGAATTTCACTTCGCCGAACGGGCCGCCGAGGGCCTTGATGGCCGCCACGCCGCCGCTGACTTCAGCCGGGAACAGCTTGAAGCGGCGATAACCCAGGCCATAGCCTTCCATGATGCCTGAGGCATTGCTGATGCCTGGCAGCAGCGGGATCGGGCTGTGCACGGAGGCTTCCAGCAGGTCGCGGGTAATGCCTGGGGTGACGATAAATTGCGAGCCGGCCACTTCCGCCGCTTCGAGCATATGACGGTCGAGTACGGTGCCGGCACCGGTGCACAGTTCAGGGCGTTGCTCACGCAGTACCTGAATGGCCTTGAGGCCGAACTCGGAACGCAGGGTCACTTCCAATGCGGTCAAGCCACCGGCTGCCAGGGCATCGGCCAACGGCAGGATGTCCTGTTCGCGGGCGATGGTAATCACCGGCAGGATCCGCGCCTTGGCGCAGAGGCTGTCGATCAGGGCAACTTTATCCGCCATGGACACGGTCGGTTGAGGGCTTTTCATAGCGGCTGATCCTTGGCTCATGGGCACCAGTAAATCTCTAAAGTAGGTTGCAAAAACGCGCGAATCGGCATGGCAGCAACGTCGTCACTGGCCAGCGCGGCGCTCAAGGTGGTCAATTTCGAGCTGCCGGAAATCGACAGCACGGTGTAGTGGGCCGTGGCCAGCAGTGCACGACTCATGGTCAGGCGCTGGTGCGGCACGCTCGGGGCCAGCATCGGCCAGCAACGGCGGGTGCCATCAGCTTTCAATGCTTCGCTCAGGTTCGGGCTGTTGGGAAACAGCGATGCGGTGTGGCCGTCATCGCCCATGCCCAGTACCAGCACATCAATGGCTTGCAGCTCGGCCAACTGGCGATCGGCCAGTTCGGCGGCGTCTTCCAGATTTGCGGCAACGTTGTACAGGCTGAGGAACGTGGCCTTGGCCGCCGGCCCTTGCAGCAGGTATTTCTTCAGCAGGCCGGCATTGCTGTCAGCATGCTCAACCGGCACCCAACGCTCATCGGCCAGGGTGATGGTGACGTTGGACCAGTCCAGGTCTTGCTTGGCCAGGTTCTGGAAAAACGCCACGGGGCTGCGACCACCGGACACCACCAACGTGGCCGCGCCACGGGCGCTGATGGCCGTGCGCAATTGCCCAGCCACGTCATGGGCCAAGCCATCCGCCAGCAACGTCGGCGAGCGGTACTCATGGGCTGTTACACCCTGAGGCAGTTTCAATTCAGATATCGCCATACCAAGACCTCCCATCCCGCGTGATCAGTGCAATCGAGCTCATCGGCCCCCAGGACCCGGCCGCATACGGCTTGGGCGCATCACCGGATTTTTTCCACCCGGCGATCAACTGGTCACACCATTTCCACGCGGCTTCGATTTCATCTTTGCGAACAAACAGGTTCTGATTGCCGCGCATCACTTCCAGCAACAACCGCTCGTAGGCATCGGGGATCCGCGCGCTGCGATAGGTGTCGGAAAAATTCAGTTGCAGCGGGCCGCTGCGCAGTTGCATGCCCTTGTCCAGGCCCTGCTCCTTGGTCATCACACGCAAGGAAATACCTTCGTCCGGCTGCAGGCGAATGATCAGTTTGTTGCTGATCTGCAGGCGCTGCTCGGGCGCGAAAATGTAGTGCGAAGGTTCTTTAAAGTGGATGACAATCTGCGACAGTTTTTGCGGCATGCGTTTGCCGGTGCGCAGGTAGAACGGCACCCCGGCCCAACGCCAGTTACGAATATCGGCACGCAGGGCGACGAACGTTTCGGTGTCGCTCTGGGTGTTGGAGTTTTCTTCTTCCAGGTAACCCGGCACCGGCTTGCCGGCGCTGTAGCCGGCGATGTATTGGCCGCGCACCACTTGAGTGGTCAAGCCTTCCGGACTGATCGGCGCCAGGGCCTTGAGTACCTTGACCTTCTCGTCACGGATGCTGTCGGCGGACAGGTCGGCCGGCGGGTCCATGGCAATCAGGCAGAGCAGTTGCAGCAGGTGGTTCTGGATCATGTCCCGCAGTTGGCCGGCCTTGTCGAAGTAACCCCAACGGCCTTCGATACCAACTTGCTCGGCCACGGTGATTTCCACGTGGGAGATGTAGTTCTGGTTCCACTGGGTTTCGAACAGGCTGTTGGCGAAACGCAGGGCGATCAGGTTCTGGACGGTCTCTTTGCCCAGATAGTGGTCGATGCGGTACGTGCGGTTTTCCGGGAAAAACTGCGCCACGGCGTCGTTGACCTTGCGCGAGGATTCCAGGTCCGAACCGATGGGCTTTTCCAGCACCACACGGGTGTTTTCCGCCAGGCCGACCTTGGCCAGGTTTTCGCAGATGGCGCCATACACCGCCGCAGGCGTGGCGAAATAGGCGATCAGACGTTGTTCGGCACCGACTTTTGCGGCCAGGATGACGTAGTCATCGGCGTTCATGAAATCGACGTGCACGTAGGCCAGGCGTGCGAGGAAGCGCGCTGCCACGGCTTCATCCAGTTCATTGCCGACGTATTTACGCAGTTCTTTTTCGATATGGGCCAGGTGCTCTTGCTCGGACCCGGCTTCACGGGCCAATGCCAGGATGCGCGTGTCGTCGTGCAGGAGCCCGGCGCCATCGAGTTGATAGAGTGCAGGAAATAACTTGCGCAGCGCCAGATCACCCAAGGCGCCAAACAGGGCAAAGGTGCAGGGTTCTACGGTTATCAAAGGCATGATGTTTGTTCTTTTATCAAGTTAAGCTACAAATACCTTTTTTCAAGGCATCACTCAAGGAAAAATGTAGTAATAACCACAACATTTTCCCAAAATACGCATTCCGAGTGGTGGTGTTCAGCTACCCTCAGTAGGATAGGCCACCGCAAAGGGCCACTCGTCGATGGGTTACCGCCCTTTATTTGCATCGTCGCCCGAAGGAAAGACTGAATGGACCGCGTGCGAAATCTTCTGGAACAAATCCGGAACCGCCTCGAAGAATTGAACAAGGCTGAGAAAAAAGTCGCCGAGGTCATCCTGCTCAACCCGCAGCAGGCGACCCGCTTCTCTATCGCAGCCCTCGCCCAAGCCGCCTCGGTCAGTGAACCGACGGTCAACCGTTTCTGCCGTTCGTTCGGTGTCAGCGGTTACCCTGAACTTAAATTGCAGCTGGCGCAAAGTTTGGCCAGCGGTGCGGCGTATGTCAGCCGCGCCGTGGAAGCCGATGATAACCCTGAGGCCTACACGCAGAAGATCTTTGGCAGCGCCATTGCCTCGCTGGACAGCGCCTGTCAGGCCCTGGACCCGGCCCTGATCAGCAAGGCCGTGGACCTGTTGATTCAGGCGCGGCAGATCCACTTCTTCGGCCTGGGCGCGTCGGCGCCGGTCGCCATGGATGCGCTGCACAAGTTTTTCCGCTTCAACCTGTCCGTCACCGCCCATGCCGACGTACTGATGCAACGCATGATCGCGTCGGTGGCGCATACCGGCGAGCTGTTCGTGATTATTTCCTACACCGGGCGTACCCGTGAGTTGGTGGAAGTGGCGCGTATCGCACGGGAAAACGGCGCCTCGGTGCTGGGCGTCACCGCCGAAAACTCGCCGCTGGCCAAGGCCAGCACGGTGAGCCTGAACATTCCGCTGCCGGAAGACACCGACATCTATATGCCGATGACCTCGCGGATCATTCAGTTGACGGTGCTGGATGTGCTGGCAACGGGCATGACCTTGCGCCGTGGCGTGGATTTCCAGCCGCACTTGCGCAAGATTAAAGAGAGCTTGAATGACAGCCGGTATCCGGTGGGGGATGAGTTCAACTAGCAGGAATCTCTACCAACAGTACCGACCCTTTCGCGAGCAAGCCCGCTCCCACATTCGACCGTATTCCAAAGTGGGGCCCGGTCAAAATGTGGGAGCGGGCTTGCCCGCGATGGCGCCATCAGCAACACCGCTAAACACCCGCCCTCGCCTGCAGACTCAAGTGCGCCCTCTCCCCCGGCGCCAGGCTCGCCCCGGCCATCGCCGACTCCACACACACGAACCCCGACGCCTCGTTAAAGCTCACGCCCAGTAACGGCCGGCTGCCGGGGTGCCACACCACGGTGTCGGCGCTGTCGCCGGTGTCGATGCACAATTCGCGCTGCCAGGCATGGTCCTTGAGGTGCAGCTCACCCTCGTGCTGGAACACCCGCTGGCACCCGCCGTCCACCCGTAACTCGCCGTCCTGCTGGCACACCTGGCGATTGAGCTGATCATAACCTTGCGCCCCGTCGAGCCCAGACAGCGCTACCTCACCGACGTTGCCGATACGCCAATAGGCGTGCAACGCATGGCTCAACTGGCACGGCAACTCGTCCTGGTGCTCGGTGCACAGGCGCAATTCCAGGGTGTCGCCCAAGTGCGCGTGCAGGTCGACCTGCCAGTCGCACAATTGCAATTGCCAGTGCAGGCGCACGCCATCGTCGTCGGTGCTGCTGTCGAGCAGTTTCCAGTCGATCAGCCGCGCCCAACCATGGGACGGCCACGCGTTTTCGCTCGGATGGCGCCCATACCACGGCCAGCAGACCGGCACGCCACCACGGATGGCGCCGACTTGCGGCCACTTGGCCGCACACCACAGCCAGGGTTTCTGGCCGCGTGGCTGAAAGTGCAGCAATTGCGCGCCCTGACGGCTGAACACCGCCTGGCACAGCGGATGGTCGATCACCAACACATCGCGCATCTGAAAGCGCTCCCAGGCAAACACAGGGCGTTCACGCAGGGATTTGAAAAAGCGTTGCAGCGGATGCTCATGCATGTGCCACGGTCCTGAATAACTTCACAGTGCTGCCCAAAAAAAAGCGGATAGCCATGGCTACCCGCAAAATGCGCACAGAGAGAAGGAGCTTATCGCAACAGCGTTAGAACGTAGACTGAATCTTCAGGCCGGCTACCAACGCGTTGTCGACTTTATCGACGCCACCTGGGTGGGTAACGTATTGCAGGTTAGGACGCACGGTCAGCCAGTTAGTGACGTGGAAGCCGTAGTTGATTTCAGTGTTGTACTCGGTGTCACGCAGCGGCGCGTAGCCCGCTTGGTCGTAGTCGGTGAAACCACCGGCTGCGTTCAGCAACTCTGCGTTTTTCCTCACGTCCTGGTTGACATGGATACGGGAGAAACCGATACCGACGTCATCTTTTGGACGCGCATCGAATGGGCCTTTGTACACCAGCATCAACGACTGATAGTTATCGACGAGGTTGGTGTCCTTGTCGTGGAAGGTGGCGTTGGCCGCGATGTTCAGGCCGCGCGAAGCGTCGCCGTTATGGGTGGTGAGTTGCTGCTGCACAACGCCCCAATAGCCGGATTTGCTGCTACGGGTACGGTAAGCCAAGCCTGTGGTGGCAGCATCGTTGCCGTTGACGTCTTCACGTACGTCGCTGGCATCCGCGGCGCTCTTGTAGTAACCCACGCGGTATTCGCCTGGCAGGCCATTGACCTTCGGCGACCAGACCAATTCCACCGGAATCACGGTGCCCTTGGTGCCGCTGCCGCTGAGCTTGAAGCCATTGCCGTGCTCAAGCTGCGACGGGTTCTGGTTGTACGCACCGATTTGTGCATACAGCTCAGGCGTGATGTTGTACTTCACGCGGATAGCGGCCTGCGCGACCGGCCAGTTGTACCAGGTATTGACGTAGTTACCCACTTGGGAACCGCAGAACGACAGGTTCTGGAATTCGCAAGGGAAGGTGTTGAAGTCTTCGCCTTCACCGAAGTAGCCGAGCTTCACATCCAGCTTGTTATCGAACATCTGGTGCTGAATCCAGAACTGGGTCAGACGCACCATGTGGCCACGACCGTAGACTTCCATCGACGAACTCAGCGTGCCGGCACGCGGGTCACCAATACGATCGTTGGAGATGTTTTGGCCATTACGGTTAGTCAACTGGATCTTGGCCTGGGTGTTGTCCCAGCCCCACAGCTTTTGCAGATCCAGCGCTACGCCCAACCCGAACTGGTCGGAGTAACGGCCGGTCTTGTCGTCGTTATAGCCGCCGTGCAGGTTGGCGCCCATTTCCCCTACGTAGTCAGCCTTGATGTCGATACCTTGCTCGATCAGCTTGGTACGCTCGCCACCCCAATCACCGGTCATCCATTTGGAGTCGGCGCTGAATGCATCGGCCGCCATCGCATTGGCGGACAATACCAGGGCTGCTGCTGCTGACAGTTGGCAGATCAGCCGAGTGTTGTTGTGTTGCTTTTTCATCCCTACATCCTCGTCTTTATTGTTATTTAACTGTTTTTATCTAACGCGGGTTACTTTTTTTTAACCAAAACAACAAGTTATCTGCTTCAGCGGCCTTTGAATTGGGCCACGTTGTCGGCATGCCCGTGGGCAGGCAATGAGGCAGCAGTGCCCAAGCGTTCGCCGGTCTTGGCGTCGAACAGCAATACCTTGGCCGGGTCGAATTGCAGGGTCAGGGTCTCACCGACCTGCGGTGCAACGTCCGGCGCGAGGCGGCAGCAGACCTTGGTGTCGTTGAGTTGCACGAACACCAACGTGTCAGGACCGGTCGGCTCAGTGACCTGGACTTCGGCACGAATGCTCGACGAACCATTCGCTTCAGCCGTGGCCAGCACTATTTGCTCCGGGCGCAGGCCCAGGATCACATCGCGATCTTCAAGGCCGGCGTCATTCATACCCAGCGGCAGCTCGCAACGGGCCTGGCCGCTGTCGAGCAGCGCCACCAATTTGCCATCCTTGCGCTGCAGGCGCAGCGGAATGAAGTTCATCGGTGGTGAACCGATAAAGCTTGCCACAAAAAGGTTGGCCGGGTCGTTATAGATCTCTTTCGGCGTACCGAATTGCTGGATGATGCCGTCCTTCATCACCGCCACTTTGTCGCCCAGGGTCATCGCTTCGATCTGGTCGTGCGTGACGTAGACGGTGGTGGTTTTGAGGCGCTGGTGCATCAGTTTCATTTCGGTACGCATCTCGACCCGCAGCTTGGCGTCGAGGTTGGACAGCGGTTCGTCGAACAGGTAGATCTTCGGCCGACGCGCCAGGGCACGGCCCATTGCCACACGCTGTTGCTGGCCACCGGACAGTTGGCCTGGCTTGCGGTTAAGCAGGTGTTCGATCTGCAGCAGCTTGGCCACACGCGCCACTTCGGCGTCGATGTCCGCCTGAGGCATCTTGCGGATTTTGAGGCCGAACTCGATGTTCTCGCGCACGCTCATGGTCGGGTACAGCGCGTAGGACTGAAACACCATGGCGATGTCACGGTCCTTGGGGCTCATGCCGCTCACATCCTGATCGCCGATCATGATGGCGCCGCCGGTAATGGTTTCCAGACCGGCGATGCAGTTCATCAGTGTGGATTTACCACACCCCGAAGGGCCGACCAGAATCAGGAATTCGCCTTCCTTGATCGACAGTTCGATGTTCTTCAAGGTGTCGGGCAGGCCGGCGCCATAGGTCTTGTTTACATTGCGAAGTTCAAGCGTAGCCATGATTACCCCTTGACCGCGCCGGCCGTAAGGCCGCGCACGAAATACTTGCCTGCGATCACATAGACCAGCAGGGTCGGCAGCCCGGCGATCATCGCCGCCGCCATATCCACGTTATATTCCTTGGCCCCGGTGCTGGTGTTGACCAGGTTGTTCAGCGCCACCGTGATGGGCTGCGAGTCGCCGCTGGAGAACACCACACCGAACAGGAAGTCGTTCCAGATCTGGGTGAACTGCCAGATCAGGCAGACCATGATGATCGGCGTCGACATCGGCAGAATGATCAGCCGGAAGATGGTGAAGAAACCTGCACCGTCCAGCCGTGCCGCCTTGATCAGCGCATCTGGAATGCTGACGTAGTAGTTACGGAAGAACAGTGTGGTAAATGCCAGCCCGTAGACCACGTGCACAAACACCAGGCCCGTGGTGGTGCTGGCCAGGCCCATCTTGCCGAGGGTGAACGACGCCGGCAGCAGCACGGTCTGGAACGGCAGGAAGCAGCCGAACAGCAGCAGGCCGAAGAACAGCTGCGAGCCTTTGAAGCGCCAGAACGACAACACGTAGCCGTTCAACGCACCGATGGCGGTGGAGATCAGTACGGCCGGAACAGTGATCTTGATCGAGTTCCAGAAGTAGCCGTCTACCGTGGCCCAGGCCTTGACCCAGCCAATGCCGGTGACCACGGTCGGCCAGCTCAGCAGGTTGCCGGTGCTGATGTCTTCCGGGGTCTTGAAGCTGGTCAGCAGCATCACCACCAGCGGCACCAGGTAAAGCAGCACAGCGAGAATCAGCACCGCGTAAATCGCGATGCGGCTCAGGCTGATGGACGGTTTGGAGGCGAGACTAGTCATTACGCTTGGTCCTCAGCTCGGAGTACAGGTAAGGCACGATGATCGCGAGGATCGCGCCGAGCATCAGGATTGCACTGGCCGAGCCCATGCCCATCTGGCCACGACTGAAGGTGAACGAGTACATGAACATGGCAGGCAGGTCGGACGAGTAGCCCGGGCCACCGGCCGTCATTGCGGCGACCAGGTCAAAGCTCTTGATCGCAATGTGCGCCAGGATCATCACCGCACTGAAGAACACCGGACGCAGGCTTGGCAGCACCACGCTCCAGTAGATGCGCGGCAGGCTGGCGCCGTCGATCTGGGCGGCACGGATGATCGACTGATCAACGCCGCGCAGGCCGGCGAGAAACATCGCCATGATGAACCCGGAGGCTTGCCATACCGCAGCAATCACCAGGCAGTAGACGACGCGATCGGGGTCGATCAGCCAGTCCAGGCGGAAGCCTTCCCAGCCCCAGTCACGCAGGAGTTTGTCCAGGCCCATGCCCGGGTTGAGCAGCCATTTCCAGGCCGTACCGGTCACGATCATCGAGAGCGCCATCGGGTACAGGTAAATGGTGCGGATAAAGCCTTCGCGACGGATTTTCTGGTCGAGAAAGATCGCCAGCGTCACGCCAATCACCAGGGTGATGCCGATAAACATGCCGCCAAAAACAGCCAGGTTCTTGCTCGCTACCCACCAGCGGTCGTTGTCGAACAACCGCGCGTATTGCGCAAGGCCTGCCCATTTGTAGCTTGGCAGGAACGTGGACGTGGTGAACGACAGAACGAACGTCCACAGGATGTAGCCGTAGAAGCCCACCAGAACGATGAACATGCTGGGCGCCAGCACCAGTTTAGGGAGCCAGCGCTGCAGTGCATCGAACGGCGAGGCCTTGCTGAACACAGCAACAGAACTCATGGGAAAATCCAATAGAAGAATAAAGGCCGCTGCAAGTTACAAGCTACAAGCGGCAAGACAGGCAGCACGCCACTTGCAGCTGTTAACTTGCAGCTTGTAGCTTATTTGGCAGACTTGATCGCAGCGCCGAGTTTCTTGGCGGTGTCGGCCGGGTCGGCTTTCGGGTCGTTGATGTAGTTGGTCACGACATCAAAGAACGCACCTTGTACCGCCAGCGTGGTGGCCATGTTGTGCGCCATGCTTGGCTGCAGGCCGCCAGTCTGGGCGTCGGCAAGGAAGTCCTTGGCCGCGGTCTGGGCGCAGGAGTCGAAGCCGAGCTTGTCCATTTCATGGAGCATGTCGTTTCGAACCGGGATCGAGCCTTTGTTGATGCTGAAGACTTTCTGGAAGTTTTCACCCAACACGACTTTGGCGATGTCCTGCTGGCCCGCCTGAGTGCCCTTGTCTTTGACCTTGAAAACCGCCAGGGAGTCGATGTTGTAGGTGAAGGCTTTGTCGGTGCCCGGGAAGGCTACGCACTCGTAGTCTTTGCCGGCGACTTTCTTGGCCGCGGTCCATTCGGACTTGGCCCAGTCACCCATGATCTGCATACCGGCCTTGCCATTGATGACCTTGCCGGCTTCGAGGTTCCAGTCCTGGCCTTTGCCGTCGACGTCCATATAGGTCGCGACTTTCTTCAGCTCGGTCAGGGCCTTGACCATTTGCGGGCCGGTCAGCGCGTCATTATCCAGGTCGACCAGGGCTTTCTTGTAGCCATCGGCACCCATCACCGACAGAACGACGGCTTCAAATACGGTGCTGTCCTGCCAAGGCTGGCCACCGTGGGCAAGCGGAATAAAGCCCGCGGCCTTGAGCTTGTCGCCCGCTGCGTAGAATTCTTCGAGGGTGGTCGGGTTCTTGGTGATACCGGCTTTCTTGAAGACTTCCGGGTTGATCCACAGCCAGTTTACGCGGTGGATGTTGACCGGTACGGCAACGTAGTTACCTTCGTACTTCACGGTATCGGAGACTTTCTTGTCGAGCAGGGAGTCCCACTTTTCTTCTTTGGCGACGTCTTTGAGCACGTCGGTGTCGAGCAAGCCGGTGGACGCCCATTCCTGGATGTCCGGGCCTTTGATCTGGGCAACGCCTGGCGGGTTGCCAGCCACTGCGCGGCTTTTCAGCACAGTCATGGCAGTGGCGCCACCGCCACCTGCGACGGCACCGTCTTTCCAGGTGAAGCCGTCTTTCTCAACTTGGGCCTTCAGGACATCTACTGCCGCTTTCTCACCGCCAGAGGTCCACCAATGCACAACTTCAACCGTCCCTTTCGAGTCGGCGGCAAATGCACTGAGGGGAAACAACGAGGCAATGGAAATAGCAACGGCGAGGCGATTAATCGCGTTCATCTGAGTACCTTTTCTTGTTGTTATGCATGCAAGTCTAGAGCTTGCGCTGCACGGAGTTTAAACATGGATTTTTAAGACGCAGGTAACAAAGGGACGCACAAATGTCACCAACTGGTGACATTCATGCCCGCTCCGATCGCACTGGCCATGCTTGGCGCCAAGGGTAGCGCAGGCAGCAATACCGCTTGCCAGGCATGGTACAGGTCCGGTTTGCCACCCCAGATCTTGCTGCTGGGCTGGTTGTGCGGGCTGAGTTCGTGGTGCCAACTGCCGTGTATCCGGTCGATAAAGTGAGTTTCGCAAAACTCCCAAAAACACCGATACCAGGTCTCGTAATGCCGTTCGCCCGTGCGTTTGAGCAACGCCTGGGCAGCGGCGCTGGCTTCGGCGTGAGTCCAATGCAGGCGCTCGCGCACCACCGGGCGCTGGCTCCAATCGAGGGTGTAGACGATGCCGGGAGCGCCATCCACCGCCCAGGCGTATTCACAGGCGCTGGCGAACAAGCCCCTGGCGTCGTTCAACAGCCACTCTGGCGTTGCCAGGCCGGCCTGCTGGCGCGCCGCTTCCAGATGCAGCACCAACCGCGCCCACTCAAAGCCGTGGCCCGGGGTGATGCCGTAGGGACGAAAGCCGTCGGCGGGGTTGTCCTCGTTGTAACCGAGCAAGGGTTTCCACTGCGCGTCAAAATGCTCGATCACCATGAACCGGTTGCCGGCGGCGTGCGTGTGGATGACGCGCTCGACGATGCGCAACGCGCGGTCCAGCCAGAGCGTGTCGCAGGTCACATCAGCCAGGGCCAGGAAAGCTTCGGTGGCGTGCATGTTGCTGTTGGCGCCGCGATAAGCCTCGACCGCGCTCCAGTCCTGGGCAAAGGACTCGAGCATCACGCCCTCCTCCTCGCTCCAGAAAAACTGGTCGATGATGTGCACGGCGTCATTCAACAGGCTCTGTGCACCGGGAACACCGGCCACCACCGCAGAACTCGCGGCCAGGGCCACGAAAGCGTGCAGGTACGCGGCCTTGCCACGGTTGCCATCGACGGCGTTGGGGGTCGCGAACCAACCGCCGTGCGCGCTATCGCGCAACGGGCCACTGAGGGCCGCAACACCGTGCGCGACCAGCTCGGCGTAACCGGGCAAGCCCATGGCGTGGGCCATGGCGAAGCTGTGGGTCATGCGGGCGGTGTTCATGGTTTCGGCGTGGGCGTCGGCCGTTAATTGGCCTTTGTCGTCCAGGTTGCCGAAGCCGTCCGGCAAGCGGGAGGCTTTGGCGAATGACAGCAGGCGCTGGCCTTCATTGGCGAGCCAAGCGTGATGGGCAGGTGCGTTCAGCCAACTGCTGGCAGGCAGTGGTTGCGTAGTCATGGGTAGCCCTTTTTATTTTTTGTGGGATGACCGGAGTCTAAACAAGGGCGAGGTAGGGGCAAGTAACGAAGGGGATGGGAAATGTCACCACCCGGTGACATTTCCCGCGCAGCGCTTACTGACCGAGCGGCGTAATGGCTGCCGGTGCATTCAGGCGCTGATTCAGATTCTGCACCTGGCTCTGCAACGTGGTGATGTTGCGCGTGGTCTGGATACGGAACACGTCGAACTCTTTATTGGTCGGCGCATCACTATTGGTAGACGGGTTGTCCTGCGCGCTCTTGAGGACTACAAGGTCCTGCTCCAGGCGCGCGATGGCTGCGCTCGGATTGCCTTGTTTCTTCAGCGCAGCCACGTCGGCGGACAACTCCTTGACGTCGCCTTGTGCCGCCTTGAGGCCAGCCACGGCGTCCGTCAGGGCCTGCACCTGGCCCTGTAGCTTGGCGTTCGCACTCGACAGTTCGGCGGTGCTGGCGCTCATTTGCGCCAGGCGCTGATCCAGTGCGGTCGCCTGGCCGGCGACGCCGACTTGTTGCTTGCCTTGCTCCAGCAACTGGGTCTCCAACTGCTTGATCTGCAGCTTGAGCGCTTCGCTGCCGTTGTTCACGTTGGCTTCGCTGGCCACGACCTTGCCGGAAATGTCCTGCAGGCGCCCTGCCGCTTCTTCGCTGATACGCGCAAAGCTTTCCTGGGTGGCAACCAACTGCTGCCCCATCAGGGAAATTTGCTGGAAGCTCCACCAGGCAAGGCCCGCGAAGGCGATCAGCAGTGCGCCGACCAATGCCCACAGCGGGCCGGTGCTGGCGCTCTTGACCTTGACCACTGGCGTATTGCGCGAGCGCACGGACGTGGCGGGAGACGGCTCGAAATCATCGTCGTCCCCAAGATCGGCCCGCAGGCTGGGAACATTGTCGAAATCGTCTTTAGCATCGTTACGCATGAATCAACCCTGAATCGGTGAGATGGCGACCTGAAAAGCCGAGCGACGTGAGTATAAACCGCGTTCGCGCCGCACTGATCGACCCGGAACCGCGAATTCGGTTCCCGATGTGTTGCCGGTTGTGAGCTTACTTAAGCCCGGGATCCTGCGCTTTCCACCAACTGCAAAACTCGTCGAGGGCAGCCCACAGACTGACCTTGGGCTCATAGTCGAGATAATGCCTCGCGCGGCTGATGTCGAGGGTGAAATCTTTGTTCATCACTTGCATGCCCAGGCGCGACAAGGCCGGCTCCGGACGCCCCGGCCACATCGCACAGAATGCCTCGTTCAACGCGGCCACGCTGTAGGACAGGCCGTAGGACCGATAACGGGTAACCTGGGGCATGTCCATTTGGCGCATCACGTAGTTCACCACATCCCACACTGGCACCGGCGTGCCGTTGCTGATGTTGTAGGCCTTGCCCAGCGCCGAACCGGTCGCCAGCAAACTGCTGAGCAACGCTTCATTGAGGTTATGCACACTGGTGAAGTCGACCTTGTTCAGGCCGTCGCCGACGATGGCCAGGCGGTTCTTGCGCTGCATTTTCAGCAACCGCGGGAAGATGCTCATGTCTCCGGCCCCGGTAACAAAACGCGGGCGCAGGGCCAGCACTTCAAGGCCGAATTCCTGGGCACCGAACACCTTCTGTTCCGCCAGGTATTTGGTGGCGGCGTAAGGATGTTTGAAGCGCTTGGGCACCTGTTCTTCGGTCAGCCCCAGGTGGTCGCGCCCGTCAAAGTAGATCGACGGCGAGGACAGGTGCACCAGGCGCCCGACGCGCTGCTTGAGGCAGGCCTCGACGACGTTTTCGGTGACCAGCACGTTGCCCTGATGGAAGTCCTGATACTTGCCCCACAACCCGACGGCACCGGCGCAATGCACCACGGCTTCGACATCACGGCACAGTTCGCGCACCAGGTCGGCATCACTCAAATCACCCTGGATAAACTCGGCGCCGCGCCGTACCAGGTGCTCTACACCTTCGGCGCGTCGCCCGTTGACCCGCACGTCCAGGCCCTGCTCCAGGGCGAAACGCGCGAAGCGTCCGCCGATGAAGCCGCTTGCGCCGGTGACCAGAATCTTCATGTAGCCTCCTACGGATGCAGCTGCCAGCGTCAAGCTTCAAGCCACAAGTTAAAAACGATCCGCAAGCTTTTCTCTTGCAGCTTGCAGCTTGACGCTTGTTACTGCTGATAGGGCACCAACCACTGGCCACACGCCTGGGCCAGATGGTCGGTCAACAGGCCCAACAATTGCCCGCCACTGCGCCAATGATGCCAGTACAGCGGCACATCGATGGGCTTATCTGGCAATAACTCCACCAATACGCCGGTTTGCAGTTGGTCGCGCACCTGTAATTCGGGCACGAGGCCCCAGCCCAGGCCGGCTTCGGTCAAACGAATAAAGCCTTCAGACGATGGGCATAAATGGTGCTCGAAACCGCCATCCACACCCAAAGAAGCCAGGTAACGGTGCTGCAGGAAATCATCCGGGCCGAACACCAACGCCGGCGTTCGGGCCAATTGATCGGCACGCACACCCTGCGGAAAATGCCGGGCAATAAAGGCCGGGCTGGCCAGCGCCCGATATCGCATGGCCCCGAGCAACAGGCTACGCGCGCCGGCCACCGGGCGCTCGCTGGCGCAGATACAGGCGGCCACTTCCCCGGCGCGCATGCGTTTGAGGCCGACGGTCTGGTCTTCCACCACCAGGTCGAGCAACAAATGCTGCTCGGCGCAAAAGCCGCTGACGGCCTCGGCCCACCAGGTGGCGAGGCTGTCGGCATTCAAGGCGATGCGCAGGCGCTCGGGCATGCCCTCCTCGTCCAGCGCCGGCACCTGGCTTTGCAGGTCGCGTTCGAGCAAGCGTACTTGTTGCACATGGTTGAGCAGGCGCCGACCAATATCGGTGGGTGTCGGCGGAGTGGCCCGCACCAGCACCGGTTGGCCAATGCGCGCCTCGAGCAACTTGATGCGCTGGGAAATCGCCGACTGCGACAGGCCCAGCACCTGGGCACCTCGTTCGAAGCCGGCTTGTTCCACCACTGCGGCCAGGGCAGAAAGCAATTTATAGTCGAACATCAGTTTCTCTAATGGGCGATCAGCAATATTTGTTTTTCTTATACAGCGTAGCCCGAGAGAATGACCAGCATGGCTTCTCTCTTTATTAAGGATCTTTCACATGGCTGGCGAAACCGCCCTGGCAACCTTGCTGCGCAGCATGAGCCCGCAGCTCAATGACGGCGACTATGTGTTCTGCACCCTGCCCGACCACCGTATTCCGGCAGGTTGCGAGGTGATTGGCAGCTTTCGCGAGCAGGAAGGCCTGACGCTGATTCTGGAGCGTCAGCAGGCGGAGCAGGCCGGTCTGGCGTTCGAGTACGTTGCCGCATGGATCACTTTGAATGTGCATTCCGCCCTTGAAGCCGTAGGCCTGACGGCGGCGTTCGCCAGTGCACTGGGCAACGCCGGTATCAGTTGCAACGTGATTGCCGGCTATTACCACGACCATCTGTTTGTCGGCCGCGCCGATGCCGAGCGGGCCATGGACGTCTTGCGCCAACTGGCAGCGGACGCGGAGTAAATCCTATGTGGCAAAGCTATGTGAACGGACTGCTGGTGGCTTTGGGCCTGATCATGGCGATCGGCACCCAGAACGCCTTCGTACTGGCGCAAAGTCTGCGCCGTGAACATCACCTGCCGGTCGCGGCATTGTGCATCGTGTGCGATGCGATTCTGGTGGCTGCCGGGGTATTTGGCCTGGCGACGGTACTGGCGCAAAACCCTCTGTTGCTGGCGATTGCCCGCTGGGGCGGTGCGGCGTTCCTGTTGTGGTACGGCACCTTGGCGCTGCGTCGGGCGTTTTCCAGGCAAAGCCTGGGACAAGGGCAACACCTCAAGGTGCGTTCATTGCGCGCCGTACTGCTCAGCGCCTTGGCGGTGACACTGCTCAACCCCCATGTCTATCTGGACACCGTGTTGTTGATCGGCTCGCTGGGCGCTCAACAAACCGAACCCGGCGCTTACGTGGCAGGCGCCGCCAGCGCTTCGTTCCTGTGGTTTGCCACGCTGGCACTCGGCGCGGCGTGGTTGGCGCCCTGGCTGGCACGCCCCGCGACATGGCGCCTGCTGGACCTTTTAGTGGCGGTGATGATGTTCAGCGTGGCCTATCAACTGATCAGTGCTTGATGAATATTCCAAAACGCTCTGGAACCTCTATCCCACACAGTTGTTGCGTGGTTTTGCCGCACCCCCGGTGCTATGATCCGGACCCTGCGCCGCAAAGAGTACAAACTCCCCGGCGCTTGTTTGGCCGCCCGTGATCGGCCTTGCGCTCACCGCAACTGACCTGATTAGGAGAATCATCATGGCTTTCGAATTGCCGCCGCTGCCCTACGCACACGATGCCCTGCAGCCGCACATCTCCAAGGAAACCCTGGAGTATCACCACGACAAGCACCACAACACCTATGTCGTGAACCTGAACAACCTGGTGCCAGGCACCGAGTTCGAAGGCAAGACCCTGGAAGAGATCGTCAAGTCTTCTTCGGGCGGCATCTTCAACAACGCCGCTCAGGTCTGGAACCACACTTTCTACTGGAACTGCCTGGCGCCAAACGCCGGCGGTCAACCTACCGGCGCACTGGCTGAGGCGATCAACGCTGCATTCGGTTCGTTCGACAAGTTCAAAGAAGAATTCACCAAGACTTCCGTCGGCACCTTCGGTTCCGGTTGGGGCTGGCTGGTGAAAAAAGCTGACGGTTCCCTGGCTCTGGCCAGCACCATCGGCGCCGGCAACCCGCTGACCAGCGGCGATACCCCGCTGCTGACCTGCGACGTCTGGGAACACGCTTACTACATCGACTACCGCAACGTGCGTCCAAAGTATGTGGAAGCGTTCTGGAACCTGGTCAACTGGAAGTTCGTGGCTGAGCAGTTCGAAGGCAAGACCTTCACTGCCTAAGTAGCACTTGCAGTAGAAAGAGCCCGGCGATTGCCGGGCTTTTTTTATGGGAAATTTCCGGTAACCGCTGAGGACACATGGAACTGCCCAGCAGGCTTCGCCACTCAGGTGTCGAGAGGCTTGTCGCCTCTTTTCCATCCACCTCGGAGATTTCAGCATGATCGAATTAGCAGCATTGGGTGCCATGGCCCCCGTCGCCGCAGTAGCCCTGCCACTGGCCGCAAAAGCCGCAGAGGCCGGTATCAAGGCCGCAAGCGACGTAGCGAGTAAAACAGTGGAATTTGCCAAGGAAGCACTAAATCACGGCTCGCAGATAACGTTTTAAGCAGTAAGCCCCCATCGGTCCCAGAGCGGCGGACACCGATCCGTCGCCCTTCCAACAACGCCCGCCAACGCCCTCGCCCCCTTCGCCATTAATGTCCCTTTGACTGCCATCACGAGATTGCCAATACTCATGGCATATTGAGGCCACCCGCATGGAACAAGGAATGACCCTTTGAAGCTGGAACTCAAAAACAGCTTGTCGGTGAAGTTGCTACGGGTTGTGCTGCTGTCGGCATTGATCGTGGGCGTTGCGCTGAGCGTGGCGCAGATCGTGTTTGATGCTTACAAGACGCGCCAGGCCGTGGCCGGTGATGCCCAGCGCATCCTCGACATGTTTCGCGACCCGTCTACCCAGGCCGTCTATAGCCTGGATCGCGAAATGGGCATGCAGGTGATCGAAGGCCTGTTTCAGGACGACGCCGTGCGCCTGGCCTCCATCGGCCATCCCAACGAAACCATGCTCGCAGAAAAAAGCCGCGCGTTGCAGCAATCGCCCACCCGCTGGTTGACCGACCTGATACTTGGCCAGGAACGTACATTTACCACGGCGCTGGTCGGCAAGGGCCCCTACAGCGAATATTACGGCGACCTGAGCATTACCCTGGACACCGCCACCTACGGCAAAAGCTTTATTGTCAGCTCGGTGATCATTTTTATTTCCGGCGTGCTGCGCGCCCTGGCCATGGGCCTGGTGCTGTACCTGGTCTACCACTGGCTGCTGACCAAACCGTTGTCGCGGATTATCGAGCACTTGACCTCGATCAACCCGGACCGGCCCAGCGAACACAAGATCCCCCAGATCAAAGGTCACGAACGCAACGAACTGGGGCTGTGGATCAACACGGCCAACCAGTTGCTCGAATCCATCGAACGCAATACCCACCTGCGCCATGAGGCGGAATCCAGCCTGCTGCGCATGGCCCAGTACGACTTTCTCACCGGCCTGCCCAATCGTCAGAAGTTGCAGGAGCAATTGGACAAGATCCTGATCGACGCCGGTCGCCGGCAACGTCGTGTGGCAGTGCTATGCGTAGGGTTGGACGACTTCAAAAGCGTCAATGAACAGTTCACTTACCAGGCCGGCGACAAGTTATTGCTGGCCTTGGCCGAACGTCTGCGCGCTCACAGCGGTCGTCTCGGCGCCCTCGCCCGCCTCGGCGGCGACCAGTTCGCCCTGGTGCAGGCCGATATCGACCAGCCCTACGAAGCGGCCGAACTGGCGCAAAGCATCCTGGACGACCTGGAAGCGGAATTCGCCCTCGATCAGGATCACATTCGCCTGCGCGCCACCATTGGCATCACCTTGTTCCCGGAAGACGGCGACAGCACCGAAAAGCTGCTGCAAAAAGCCGAACAAACCATGACCCTGGCCAAGAGCCGCTCCCGCAACCGCTATCAGTTCTACATCGCCAGCGTCGACAGTGAAATGCGCCGACGCCGCGAATTGGAAAAAGACCTGCGCGATGCCCTTAGCCGTGACCAGTTCCACCTGGTGTATCAGCCGCAAATCAGCTACCGCGACCACCGCGTGGTCGGTGTGGAAGCGCTGATTCGCTGGCAGCACCCGGAACATGGCCTGGTGCCGCCGGACTTGTTTATCCCGCTGGCGGAACAGAACGGCACCATTATCCCTATTGGCGAATGGGTGCTGGACCAGGCCTGCCGACAGTTGCGCGAATGGCATGACCTGGGCTTTACCGGGTTGCGCATGGCGGTCAACCTGTCCACCGTGCAGTTGCACCACACCGAGTTGCCGCGGGTGGTCAACAACCTGATGCAGATCTACCGCTTGCCACCCCGCAGCCTGGAGCTGGAAGTGACCGAGACCGGCCTGATGGAAGACATCAGCACCGCCGCCCAGCACTTGCTGAGCCTGCGTCGCTCCGGGGCGCTGATCGCCATTGATGACTTCGGTACCGGCTACTCATCCCTGAGCTACCTGAAAAGCCTGCCTCTGGACAAGATCAAGATCGACAAGAGCTTCGTTCAGGACCTGCTGGATGATGACGACGACGCAACCATCGTGCGCGCCATCATCCAACTGGGCAAAAGCCTGGGCATGCAAGTGATTGCCGAAGGCGTGGAAACTGCCGAGCAGGAGGCTTACATCATTTCCGAGGGCTGCCATGAGGGCCAGGGTTACCACTACAGCAAACCGCTGCAGGCCCGCGAGTTAGCGGCTTATTTGAAACAGTCCGAACGCGACAACGCGGCGATTCTCTGACCTGACAAAACGATACTAAATATTTCCCTCGTATAAACCTTTACACAAAATGCAAATCTTTCGCATTATGTCGCAGTTTTTGCGCTCCCCCGCGCGCCCTATCAACAACCGAAGCAGGATGTTCGCCATGATTCGTATGCCCCTGGCCACCGCCAGTCTGCTGGCCATTGCCATTTCTCTCGCTGGTTGCGGCGAAGGTAAAGACAAGGCCGCCGCGCCGACCCCGGCTGCCAGCACCACCGCTCCAGCGGCTGCCACGCCTGCAGGCCAGGTCGACGAAGCTGCCGCCAAGGCCGTGGTCGCGCATTACGCTGACATGGTGTTCGCGGTGTACAGCGACGCGGAATCCACCGCGAAAACCCTGCAAACCGCAATCGACACCTTCCTCGCCAACCCGAACGACCAAACCCTGAAAGCGGCCCGTACCGCCTGGATCGCCGCTCGCGTGCCGTACCTGCAGAGCGAAGTGTTCCGTTTCGGTAACACCATCATCGACGACTGGGAAGGCCAGGTGAACGCCTGGCCCCTGGACGAAGGCCTGATCGACTACGTCGACAAATCCTACGAGCACGCGCTGGGCAACCCCGGTGCCAACGCCAACATCATCGCCAACAACGAGATCCAGGTCGGCGAAGACAAGGTCGACGTCAAGGAAATCACCCCGGAAAAACTCGCCAGCCTCAATGAGCTGGGCGGTTCCGAAGCCAACGTCGCCACCGGCTACCACGCCATTGAATTCCTGCTCTGGGGCCAGGACCTCAACGGCACCGGCCCTGGCGCGGGCAACCGCCCGGCGTCGGACTACATGACCGGCGACGGCGCAACCGGCGGTCACAACGAGCGCCGTCGCACCTACCTGCGTGCCGTGACTCAGTTGCTGGTCAGCGACCTGGAAGAAATGGTCGGCAACTGGAAGCCCAACGTCGAAGACAACTACCGCGCCACCCTGGAGGCAGAACCTGCCACCGACGGCCTGCGCAAAATGTTGTTCGGCATGGGCAGCCTGTCCCTGGGCGAGCTGGCCGGCGAGCGCATGAAGGTGTCCCTGGAAGCCAACTCGCCGGAAGACGAGCAGGATTGCTTCAGCGATAACACCCACAACTCGCACTTCTACGACGCCAAGGGCATTCGCAACGTCTACCTGGGCGAGTACACCCGCACCGACGGCACCAAGATGACCGGCGCCAGCCTGTCGTCCCTGGTGGCCAAGGCTGACCCGGCGGCCGACGCGGCGCTGAAGGCTGACCTTGCGGCCACTGAAGCGAAGATTCAGGTCATGGTGGACCACGCCAACAACGGCGAGCATTACGACCAGCTGATTGCTGCGGGTAACGATGCAGGCAACCAGATCGTGCGTGACGCGATTGCGGCCTTGGTCAAGCAGACCGGGGCGATTGAAACAGCTGCGGGCAAGCTGGGCATCAGCGACTTGAACCCGGATAACGCTGATCACGAGTTCTGATCAGTGCTGGATTAAATGAGGCGGCCTTCGGGTCGCCTTTTTTGTGCCTGCCTTCCAGGCCTCGTCAAACGCCACAGAGCTTGTGTGGGAGCGGGCTCGCTCGCGAATACGGCGTGTCAGCCAATTGATTTCTCACTGAACCACCGCCTTCGCGAGCAAGCCCGCTCCCACATTTTACCGCGTCGCCTTTGAGCCCTCGGTTTACGCAGGTAGAATGGCGCCTTTAACCGTCACTCCGAGCAAATTTCATGGCGTTGCCGACCCTACGTATCATCGGTTTCATCCTCGGCATCTTCCTGATCACACTCGCGATCGCCATGGTCGTCCCGATGGCCACCCTGGTGATATTCGAACGCACCAGCGACCTGCCCTCATTCCTCTGGGCCAGCCTGATTACCTTCCTCGCCGGCCTGGCCCTGGTCCTCCCCGGCCGCCCCGAGCACATACACCTGCGCCCCCGGGACATGTACCTGCTGACCGTCAGCAGTTGGCTGGTGGTATGCATCTTCGCCGCGCTGCCGTTTTTGCTGACCCAGCACATCAGCTACACCGACTCGTTCTTTGAAAGCATGTCGGGCATCACCGCCACCGGCTCCACCGTGTTGAGCGGGCTGGACAGCATGTCTCCCGGCATTCTGATATGGCGCTCGCTGCTGCACTGGCTTGGCGGCATCGGCTTTATCGGCATGGCGGTGGCGATCCTGCCGCTGCTGCGCATTGGTGGCATGCGCCTGTTTCAGACCGAATCCTCGGACCGCTCGGAAAAGGTCATGCCACGCTCGCACATGGTGGCGCGGCTGATTGTGGCGGCGTATGTGGGCATCACCATCCTCGGCAGCCTCGCATTCTGGTGGGCCGGGATGGGCTTGTTCGATGCGATCAACCACGCGATGTCAGCAATTTCCACCGGTGGTTTTTCCACCTCCGATGAATCCCTGGCCCACTGGAAACAACCGGCGGTGCACTGGGTAGCGGTGGTCGTGATGATCCTCGGCAGCTTACCGTTCACCCTGTATGTCGCGACATTGCGCGGCAATCGCCGGGCGCTGATCAAGGATCAGCAGGTGCAAGGCTTGCTCGGGCTGTTGGTCGTGACCTGGCTGGTACTCGGTACCTGGTACTGGTGGACTACCGATTTGCATTGGCTCGACGCGCTACGCCATGTAGCGGTTAACGTTACCTCAGTGGTCACCACCACCGGCTTCGCGCTGGGGGACTACAGCATCTGGGGCAACTTCTCACTGATGTTGTTCTTCTACTTGGGCTTTGTCGGCGGCTGCTCGGGCTCTACGGCGGGCGGTATCAAGATCTTCCGGTTCCAGGTCGCGTATATCCTGCTCAAGGCCAACTTGAACCAGTTGATTCATCCGCGTGCCGTGATCAAGCAGAAGTACAACGGCCACCGTCTCGACGAAGAGATCGTGCGGTCGATTCTGACTTTCTCGTTTTTCTTCGCCATCACCATTTGTGCAATCGCACTGGCCCTTTCGCTGTTGGGGCTGGACTGGATGACTGCGTTGACCGGCGCCGCCAGTACCGTATCGGGTGTAGGCCCGGGCCTGGGCGAGACCATCGGCCCGGCCGGTAACTTCGCCAGCCTGCCGGATGCGGCCAAGTGGATCTTGTCGCTCGGCATGCTGCTGGGGCGACTGGAGATTATTACAGTCTTTGTTCTGTGCATTCCGGCGTTTTGGCGCCACTGACCGTCGGCGCTCGCAGCAGCCGCGTCCGGTATTCGCCGGGCGTGGCGTCGAACCAGCGGCGAAAGGCGCGGAAGAAATTGCTCGGGTCGGCAAAGCCCAACAGGTAGGCAATTTCCAGCAAGGTCATACTCGGCTGCGCGAGGTATTGCTCGGCGAGTTCGCGGCGCGTGTCGTCGAGCAACGTCTGGAAACTGGTGCCCTCTTCCTGCAAACGCCGCTGCAAGGTGCGCTGGGACAGGTGCAAGGTCTGGGCGACCACTTCGCGCTTGGGTTCGCCCTGGGGTAGCAGGCGGCACAACACCTGGCGCGCCTTGTGGGTCACGCGGCTCTCGGAAAACCGTGCCAGGTACTCACCGGCAAACCGATCGTGCAACAGCGCCATGGCCTCGTTGGCCGTGGGCAGCGGTTCATCCATGTCAGCCTGCTCGAAAATCAGCGCGTCATAGGGCGCATTGAACTCAAGGGGGGCGTGGAAGGCTTGCTTGTAGGGCGCGAGGTCTGCCGGTTGATCGCCTTGTAACATTACCTTGCGTGGTTGCAGGGTGCGGCCGGTCAACCAGCCGCACAGCGCCAGTGCACTGGCCAGCGAGGCTTCGGCACTTTGTCGGGTGGGCGGGAGGTGATCGCCGTGCACCGTCAGAATCAGCGCATAGCCCTCAGGTAACAGTCGGAAACTCAGGTCGGCGCTTTCGGCAATGATCCGCTGATAGCGCACCAGGCGCATAAAGCCTTCGGCCAGGGTGTTGCTGGACATCAAGGCATAACCGGCCACATGAAACGACGCCGGGCGCACCACCTTGCCCATGTTCAGGCCAATCGCCGGGTTGCCCGACAGCTCCACCGCGCGTTGCCAGAGGCGAGTCATGGAGTCCTGGGGGAAACGTGCATCGGGGTCACTGAGGGCGGCGTAGTCCAGGCCGAGTTGCTTGAACAAGACGCGGCAATCCAGCCCGTCCATTTCCAACGCCTTGACTATCCCCAGCGCCCAGCTTGCAGAAGTTGTTCGTTCGCTCATGGCGTCTTCTTAAAAAAGCAGGCTTAAACGGCAGCCAGGAAGCCAAGGATACTAAAGTGGCATCTATTGTCACTGGCTGTTACCAGTGCTCACTCTAGACTCAAATAAGCTCCCCGCCGAACATCTGTTGGGCGGCACAACCACCCAAGGGCCGGCCACCGTGGAAAACCTCAAACAATTCAATAGCTTCGCCGAGTTCTACCCTTATTACCTGAGCGAACATGGCAACAGCACCTGCCGGCGCCTGCATTTTATAGGCACCACCCTGGTGATCGGCATTCTGGCGTATGCCATCGGCCGCGGCTCATTGGGCCTGCTGCTGGCGTTGCCAATCGCGGGTTACAGCTTTGCCTGGGTCGGCCACTTCTTCTTTGAAAAGAACCGCCCGGCCACGTTTCAACACCCGTTCTACAGCTTGCTGGGCGATTTTGTGATGTACCGCGACATGATTGTGGGCAAGGTGCCTTTCTAACCGCTAAAGGTGCCTTTCTTGAGGAAGGTGCCGTTTCAGGGTGTGACCTCTTGTCACTTGTGTAAAAGCATGAAAATTCGTACATAAGCTGACATAAAATTCTTTTTGTCATTTTCAGTGCTGTATCCTGCCAAGGCTTTTTGAGAGCGCGGAATCACCTGCGATTGAAAAAACAGATCTTGCGAGGAGCGACGACGATGCACGAGATACCTAATCTCCCCTTCCCAAGCCTGCACCCAACTGAGCAGCCAACACCGCAGCAGGCCAGCAACAAACAGCCTGAGGCCAAAGAAGCAAAACCAGTCGACAGCAAAAGCCAGGACTGACGCCGTACCAGACCGTGTGGAAAGCGCCCCTTCAAGCGCTTTCCACACTGCCTGAATGATGAGATACCCGCCATGACCGATGACTCCCCCAACACCCCTTCCGATACCCCGGATGCTGCTGTTCTCGACGCTGCCTTGCAGATGATCGAAGTCTGGAACCGCCTCAGCGCCGACAAACAAGCCCTGCTGCTCAAGCGCTTCGGCACCCAGGAAAATGCCTTGGCCGCCCTGGTGACCACGCAAATGCTGGCGCCCGCCAAATCCTGATGGTTGTGATCTGAAGTTTTTGACGTTTTGCCGCCCGGCCCGGCCCCAGCGCCGGTATCATTAGCAGCCTATCTTTTACCTGCTGCGACAGTGGACCTCTCCCATGCCAGATACCCAGCGCCCCATGGCGGTCACGCTGCAAGTCGTTTCCATCGTGCTGTTCACCTTTATTGGCTACCTGAACATCGGCATTCCCCTGGCCGTTTTGCCGGGCTATGTCCATAGCCAACTGGGCTATGGCGCAGTGATCGCCGGGCTGGTGATCAGCGTGCAATACCTGGCCACGCTGCTGAGCCGTCCGTACGCCGGCAAAATCATCGACAACCTGGGCAGCAAGCGCGCAGTGCTGATCGGCTTGGTCGGTTGCGGCCTGAGTGGCGTGTTCATGTTGCTGGCGGCGTGGTTTTCCAGCTTGCCGGCCTTCAGCCTGGTCAGCCTGCTGATCGGGCGACTGGTACTCGGCAGCGCGGAAAGCCTGGTGGGCTCGGGCGCCATCGGCTGGGGGATCGGCCGCGTCGGCGCCGCCAATACGGCCAAGGTTATCTCGTGGAACGGCATCGCCAGTTATGGCGCGCTGGCCGTCGGCGCACCGCTGGGGGTGCTGCTGGTCAGTCACTTCGGGCTGTGGAGCATGGGCGTCAGCATCATCCTGCTGGCGGTCGTCGGCGTGCTGCTGGCCTGGAACAAGGAAGCGGCGCCCATCGTGGCCGGCGTACGCCTGCCGTTCATGAACGTGCTGGGCCGGGTGCTGCCCCACGGCTGCGCGTTGGCGCTGGGCTCGATCGGCTTTGGCACCATCGCCACGTTTATCACCCTGTATTACACCACCCAACATTGGGACAACGCGGTGTGGGCACTGAGCCTGTTCGGCGCCAGTTTTATCGGTGCACGCCTGCTGTTCGGCAATTTGATCAACCGTATCGGCGGCTTTCGCGTGGCGATTGCCTGCCTGTCGGTGGAAATCTTCGGCCTACTGCTGCTGTGGCTCGCGCCGGACGCCCACCTGGCCTTGGCCGGTGCGGCGTTGAGCGGCTTTGGTTTTTCCCTGGTATTTCCGGCGCTGGGGGTGGAGGCCGTCAACCTGGTGCCAGCCTCCAGCCGCGGTGCGGCGGTAGGGGCTTATTCACTGTTTATCGACTTGTCGCTGGGTATCACCGGCCCGCTGGCGGGAGCGGTGGCGGCAGGCTTTGGTTTTGCGTCGATCTTCCTGTTCGCCGCCCTCGCCGCCTTGGGCGGTTTGCTGCTGAGTGTGTATTTGTACCGGCAAGCGCCCAAGGCCCGCGAAGCACGCGACGCTTAGAAATCCACCTTGCCGCGCCCGGCCTTGATGCTGCCGCGCTTGGTCTTGGATTCCAGGCGACGCTTTTTCGAGCCCAGGGTGGGCTTGGTCGGGCGGCGCTTCTTCTCGACCTTGGTGGCGCTGAGGATCAATTCCACCAGGCGCTCCAGCGCATCCGCGCGATTCTGTTCCTGAGTCCGGTATTGCTGGGCCTTGAGCACCAGCACGCCGTCACTGGTGATACGGCTGTCACGCAGCGCCAGCAGCCGCTCCTTGTAGAACTCCGGCAACGATGACGCCGGAATATCAAACCGCAGGTGCACCGCGCTCGACACCTTGTTGACGTTTTGCCCACCGGCGCCCTGGGCGCGAATGGCGGTCAGCTCGATCTCGGCATCGGGCAGGTGCACGTTGTTGGAAATTACCAGCATCACTCAAAAACCTTAGGCAACGGACAAGCCCAACTCGGACAACAACATCGACGCCTGGGCTTTGGAAATCACGGCGCCTTTGAACAGTTTGGCATCATTGAGGCGAAAGCCGCTCAAATCCGCACCGCGCAAGTCGGCGCCAGCGAAATTGGCGCCGTTGATACGGGCGTGAGCGAGGCTGCATTCGATCAATTGCGCCTTGCGAAAGTCTGCATCCGACAAGTCGCTGTCGGAGAAATCCAGGTTATTCAGCACGGTTCGCGCAAACGACAAACCGGACAAAAATGCACTGTTGAGCCGGGTTTCACTGAAGCTCAGCCCCAGCGACGCACAGTGAGTGAAGTTGGCGCCGGTCAGCTTGCAGTGGGCAAAACTCGCTTGGGACAATTTGCTGCGCTGCCAGCGGGTGTTGTTCAGGTCGCAGCTGTTGAACTGCGCTTCCAGCAGGTTCGCCGCTTCGAATACCGCATGGGCCGCGCGGCAACTGATCCACTGAGTGCCTTCAAGGCGCGAGCCGAGAAAAGAAGTCTGGACCAGAATGCAGCGTTCGAACACCCAGTGGTCCAGCACCATTCGCGACAGATCGGCACCACTCAAGTCGACGCCCATCAGCCGCAACGGGCCGTTGTGCTGGTCGATCAGGTCTTCCAGATCAGAGCGCTGCAAGGTGCCGCCGTCGATATCTGTGTGCTGCATGGGGCCTCCGGGCAAGGGTCTGTTTAAAACGAGGGGGCGAGTCTAACCCGCCCACGCCAACAAAAAACCCGGCAAAGTGCCGGGTTTTCTATTTACGCGAAACGCCCTACTCCAGAACCGTCCGCACTGTGTTCTGAACCGTTTGCGCCTTGCGCTTGTTCTTGATCCAGTAGCACAGCCCCATGAACGCCACCCACACCGGGATGGCGTACACCGACACCTGAATCCCCGGGATCATCAGCATGATCACCAGGATAAACGCGACGAATGCCAGGCAGATATAGTTACCGTAGGGATACCACAGTGCCTTGAACAGCGGCACTTGGCCGGTGCGGTTCATGTGCTGGCGGAACTTGAAGTGGGAGAAGCTGATCATCGCCCAGTTGATCACCAGCGTAGCCACTACCAGCGACATCAGCAGTTCCAGCGCATGCTGCGGGATCAGGTAGTTCATCAGCACCGCCACCAGGGTGATCGCCGCCGAGGCCAGGATCGAACGCACCGGCACACCGCGCTTGTCGATCTTCGCCAATGCCTTGGGCGCATCGCCCTGCTCAGCCATGCCCAGCAACATGCGGCTGTTGCAGTAGGTGCCGCTGTTGTACACCGACAGCGCTGCGGTCAGCACCACGAAGTTGAGGATGTGCGCGGCAGTGTTGCTGCCCAGCATCGAGAACACCTGCACGAACGGGCTGCCGCTGTAGGCATCGCCGGACGCGTTGAGGCTTGCCAGCAGGCTGTCCCAAGGCGTGAGCGACAACAGCACCACCAGAGCGCCGATGTAGAAAATCAGGATGCGATAGATGACCTGATTGATCGCTTTGGGGATCACAGTGCGTGGCTGGTCGGCTTCGGCGGCGGTAAAACCGAGCATTTCCAGACCGCCGAACGAGAACATGATGATCGCCATGGCCATCACCAATCCGCCCACACCGTGCGGGAAGAACCCACCGTGGTCCCACAGGTTACTCACCGAGGCTTGTGGGCCGCCGGTGCCGCTGACCAGCAAATAGCTGCCAAGGGCGATCATGCCGACGATGGCCACTACCTTGATAATGGCGAACCAGAATTCGGCCTCACCAAAGACTTTGACGTTGGCCAGGTTAATCAAGTTGATCAACACGAAAAACGCCGCTGCCGAAACCCAGGTCGGAATCTCCGGCCACCAGTAGTGCACGTACTTGCCGACAGCGGTCAGCTCCGACATGCCGACCAGAATGTACAGAATCCAGCAGTTCCAGCCCGACAGGAAGCCGGCGAAACCGCCCCAGTACTTGTGGGCAAAATGGCTGAAGGAGCCGGCGACCGGCTCTTCGACGATCATTTCGCCGAGCTGGCGCATGATCATGAAGGCGATAAAGCCGCAGATGGCATAGCCCAGGATCATCGACGGGCCGGCGGATTTGAGCACCCCGGCCGAGCCCAGGAACAGGCCGGTGCCGATGGCGCCCCCGAGGGCGATCAACTGGATATGCCGATTTTTCAGGCCGCGTTTCAGCTCGCCTGAAGAGGAATGGGGTCCACTCATGAAAAGGGTCTCACGCAAGGTTTGATGATGTTGAATGCACGTTGCTGCCTTGAGTCTCGACTCAAGCAGCGCTGCTCAAACCCCAGCGCAGGCACCAGGAGTACAGCGTCTTTCTAACGGTCATGCGTCACCTGTTTGTTTTTATCTGTGACGAAATCGAACCCGTCCGGCTCGTGGCCAGGCGGAGTGATCAGGGTGGGTAAACCCTGAGGTCTTGGCCTTTTGCGTAGGTACGCAAGGGGGTCACAGTAAAACGCGGCGCATTGTACACCGCTCGACAGCTTCGGGCCGACCCCGGAAGACGCCTGTGACAATCTGTCAGGCATTCCTTACAGCCTCTTACGCCTCAATCATTGCGCGCCTTTCTCGTAAATTAATCGTTACAGCACGGAAAATAAGCGTTACAGCCAAGCTTCAACTGTCTGAAAACGGAAAAATGTCAGTCGGAAATTTCCGGTCGGTTATCCGCTCCAGTCCGTTGTTTTTTCTGAATAAAAGACAGCGTCAAAAAAACAGAAGAAAAAATCCAAATGAGACCGTGTCAATAAATATTTTGCATTCCGAAACACACTCTCCTAGGTTCTTTCACTTGCCAGCGAAGCCCGTTGGCAAGCCGTTCTCAAACAACGTCCTCTAGGAGATACACCATGCAAGCACTGGAAAACGACCTGGAAACCGAACTGCAACTCGACGATTGGTTTGAAGCGCCGACCCATGAGGCCGCCGTTGAAATGATGCAAGCCGATGCCGTTGTGCCGTTTGGCACCGCGATGTGGCCTTTCTAACACCCGGCAGGCATCCGGCAGGTGCTGTGCACGGCACCTGCCCCCTTACCCAAGGCACAGAAGGACACCCGTCATGGACAAGGCCCGCGCCGT
Source organism: Pseudomonas sp. O39 (assembly GCF_045447295.1). NCBI lineage: Bacteria > Pseudomonadati > Pseudomonadota > Gammaproteobacteria > Pseudomonadales > Pseudomonadaceae > Pseudomonas > Pseudomonas sp. O39. The sequence continues at coordinate 362,901 of NZ_JBJGXV010000003.1, read as the reverse complement.
CGAACACTTTCTCTACTACCTCGCGCACCACCCGGCTCTTAACGGCCTGAGCCGCCCTACCGTGCTACTGGGCCATACCGAACGCTACGACGCCATCGCCCAGGCAATTACCCACGGCAGTGCCGCCCGATTCAATTTCCAGGTGCAGCGCCTGGACCTGGCCGCCAGCGACACCCTGGCCCAGGCCATCGAAGCCTGCGACCTGTACCTGTTTCTCTACGATTCCTCGACCCTGCCCAACCCACGCGCCGAAGGCCCGGATTTTATCCGCGCCCTGCAAGGCGTGATGGCGGAGCACTGGAAGAAATCCCTGCTGTTCAAGGATTACGGCGACTACTTCTACGACACCTTCAGCGTCGAGCCGCAGCGCATTGCCGACCTCAACGCCACGCTGATCCGCCGCATGTCCCAAGCCAACGTGCTGAGCTTCACCGACAAACACGGCTCACGCCTTGAAGCGCCGATGAGCAGCATCAAGAAGTGGACCAACATCAACGGCGTCGGCAACCACGACCTGGCGCCGGGCGAAATTGCCACCCACAGCGAAGCCATCAATGGCCAGGTGCGGTTTGTCGGCACCTTCCTCAGCACCATCCCGTTTGCGCGCAAATACGGCGTGCTGCAATCACCGTTGGAACTGTGGATCGAGAATTCGACGATTTGCAGCGTGGCCAGCGACGTGCCGGGGCTGGCAGAGGATTTCAACAAATACCTGAACGCCAACCCGTCCAACCGGCGCGTGGAGGAGTTGGGGATTGGCACCAATGAAGGGGTCAAGGATTTGTATGCGCGCAATGCAGGCTTCGAGGAGCGCCATTGCGGTTTGCACCTGGGGTTGGGCGGTGGGCAGAAAGGCAGCCATCACTTGGACCTGATCTTTGCCAGCGGGGTGTTGGCGCTGGATGACAAGCCGGTGTTTGACGGGACTTTTGCGTTCTGAAAGCCGATTTCGAAGTCAACTGAGATCTAAATGTGGGAGCGGGCTTGCTCGCGAATGCGGTGTATCAGCTTGCACATGCATCAACTGACACACCGCATTCGCGAGCAAGCCCGCTCCCACAGTTGATTGCATTGCAAATTCAGAGCAAAAAAAAAACGCCAACCCTAAGGTTGGCGTTTTTGTGCAGCACTTACATCACTGCGGCTTCTTGCGACCAAAACCCGGGCGCTGGCCGGAACCGGCCGGGGCGCCACGGCGCTTGCCCGACGGCTCGTCCGCAACCAGTTTCAGGCCTGGGCGCTTTTTCGGCGCTGGCTTGGCTGGACGCTTGGTGTTGGCGCTGTCGGCTGGGCGATCGGATGCCGGAGCACCACGGCCTTCGCCACGGTTACCGCGACCGCCGGTTGGCGCTTCGCCACGGCCCGCTGGACGCGGTGCGCGTGGAGCACGCTCGCCTTCCTGACGGGACGGCGCGGTTGGGCGGCGCTCGCCTTCGATCTGCGGCTCACGGGAGATACGACCGCCGGTGGCCGGTGCATTCAGTGCCGGGCGCAGGGTACGGGCAACGCGTTCGGTACGGGCCACAGGGCGCGACGATTTACGCTGCATACGCTCAAGCTTGTCTTTGCTCTTGGCGTTCATCTGCGGCATCGCGACCGGCGTCAGGCCAACTTCAGCGCTGAGGATGTCAACTTCGTACTGGCTCATTTCGCGCCAGCGGCCCATCGGCAGGTCGGAGTTCAAGAACACCGGGCCGAAACGCACGCGCTTCAGGCGGCTGACCACCAGGCCCTGGGATTCCCACAGGCGACGTACTTCACGGTTACGGCCTTCCATCACCACGCAGTGGTACCAGTGGTTGAAACCTTCGCCACCTGGCGCCTGCTTGATGTCGGTGAACTTGGCCGGGCCGTCTTCAAGGACTACGCCGGCTTTCAAGCGCTCGATCATCTCGTCATCGACTTCGCCACGCACACGCACCGCGTATTCACGGTCCATCTCGTAGGAAGGGTGCATCAGGCGGTTAGCCAGTTCACCGTCAGTGGTGAACATCAGCAAGCCGGTGGTGTTGATGTCCAGACGACCGATGTTGATCCAGCGGCCTTCTTTGGGCTTAGGCATCTTGTCGAACACGGTCGGACGGCCTTCCGGGTCGTCACGGGTGCAGATCTCGCCATCGGGCTTGTTGTACATGATGACGCGGCGCACCGATTCGGCGGCCTCTTCACGCTTGATGACCTTGCCATCAATGGTGATTGCATCGTGCAGGTCGACGCGCTGGCCAAGGGTGGCTTCAACGCCGTTGACCTTGATGCGCTTCTGGGTGATCCAGGCTTCGACGTCGCGGCGTGAGCCCACGCCGATACGTGCCAGCACCTTTTGCAGTTTTTCACCTGCTGGGCCGATTTCCTGGCTGTCGTTCTGGTCTTGGTCGTTCATCTTAAGCACCTCCCGGTGGGTCGATTCAGGCGTGGCCTGAAGAGTGTTGAAAGCGGGGCTTTGGGCGAATAACTCGCCAAAGGGTCGCGAATCATACGCGCATGGCGCGCGTTGCGCATCAGAGACTAGTCGATTAGGGCGCAGTCATTTGCTTTTCCGCCGACCGGTGGCGCCCAGCGCCAGCAGGCGCAGCTCGGCTTCGGCCAAAACCGTGCGTTTGTCGACCTTGTCGAGTTTCTTCCAGGCGCGGATCTCGCGCTTGCTGCGGCCGCAGCCGACGCAGATGTCATCGCTGAACTTGCAGATGCTGATGCAGGGGTCTTTGGTTGAACTCATTTGAATCCTCCCAGGCAACGGGTTTTCTGTGGGAGCTGCTCGCCTGCGATGGCGTCACCTCGGTGAAACACAAAGACCGAGTCGCCTGTATCGCAGGCAACCCAGCTCCCACATTTTGACGCGGCGTCAGTCTTCGAACTGACGCCGCTCGGCCTCGATGGCCTCAGCCAGCGCCCGGGCTTCGTCTTCCTCGTCGCTCAACGGCGGTTGTTCGAGGGCGGCGACGGCAGCCAGGAGTTTCTCACGGGCCTCGGCGACACCGAGGATGTCTTCCTCAGGCTCAGGCTCAACTTCAATGTCGACCTCAGGCCCGGGCTCAGACTCAACTTCAATGTCGACCTCAGGCACCGTTTCAACGTTCACCTGGGTTTCAGGCTCGGCAGCCCCATCCCGCAACAAGTCGTCGAAGTCGGTCTTGATTCCCTGCTCCATGTCGTCCAATTCCAGCAACAAGGTGTGGAAACTGGTTTCGTCCTTCGGCTCTTCCGGCTCGGCCGTGGCGTCGGCCAGCTCTTGCAGGCTGGCGGGGACCGGCGCGTCGTCGAAGTCCAGCACCGGGTCCGGCTCCATCTCGCGCAGCTCAGCCAGCGGCGGCAGGTCGTCGAGGTTTTTCAGGTTGAAATGGTCGAGGAACACTTTGGTGGTGGCGAACATCGCCGGTTTGCCGGGCACATCGCGGTAACCGACGATACGAATCCACTCGCGCTCCAGCAACGTCTTGACGATATGGCTGTTGACCGCCACGCCGCGCACATCTTCGATTTCGCCGCGCGTGATCGGCTGGCGATAGGCGATCAGCGCCATGGTCTCGAGCATCGCCCGCGAATAACGCTGCGGGCGCTCTTCCCACAAGCGGCCGACCCACGGGGAAAACTTCTCACGGATCTGCAGGCGATAACCCGACGCTACTTCGCGCAGCTCAAAGGCGCGGCCGTCGCAGGACTTGCGCAAAATCTCCAGCGCCTTCTTGAACACCGGCGGCTCAGGACGTTCAGCCTCTTCAAAGAGTTCGAACAAGCGCTCCAGGGATTGCGGTTTACCCGAGGCCAGGAGAAAGGCTTCCAGCAACGGGGCCAGTTCGCGGGGTTCAGTCAAATTCATCGATTCAGCTCTTTATTCGGCTCGCGCCCGCACGTGGATAGCCGCAAAAGGCTCATTCTGGACCAGCTCGACCAAGGACTCCTTGACCAGTTCAAGGATCGCCATAAAGGTCACCACCACCCCCAGGCGCCCTTCTTCTTTGGTAAACAGCTCAACAAACGGCACAAAGCCGCCGCCCTTGAGGCGTTCGAGCACATCACTCATACGCTCACGGGTCGACAAGGCCTCGCGGCTGACCTGGTGGCTTTCAAACATGTCGCCACGGCGCAGCACCTCGGCCATGGACATCAACAACTCCTCCAGGCTGACGTCCGGCAACAACTTGCGCGCCCGGGCTTCCGGGGCGTCGAGCTTGGGCACCACCACATCACGGCCAACGCGGCTCAAGCCGTCGATGCCTTCGGCGGCCGCCTTGAAGCGTTCGTACTCCTGCAGGCGACGGATCAGTTCGGCGCGCGGGTCGTCTTCTTCCGCTTCGATGGTTTCCGAGCGCGGCAACAGCATGCGCGACTTGATCTCGGCCAGCATGGCGGCCATCACCAGGTATTCAGCGGCCAGCTCCAGGCGCACCGACTGCATCAGCTCGACATAGCCCATGTATTGGCGAGTGATTTCCGCCACTGGGATGTCGAGGATGTTGATGTTCTGCTTGCGGATCAGGTACAGCAGCAAGTCCAGCGGGCCTTCGAAGGCTTCAAGGAAGACCTCCAGTGCATCGGGCGGGATATACAAGTCCAGCGGCATTTCCATGACCGCCTGGCCGTAGACCATGGCAAATGGCAGTTCCTGCTGGGCACCGGCCTGGCTGTCGACGGTTTCCACGACCGACATTCAGGCCTCGACCATGAATGGCGTTGGGTCGCCGCAGCCCACTCGTACCACTTCCGGTTCACCGTCAGCGAGGTTGATCACGGTGGAGGCCTTGTTGCCGCCGTAGCCGCCGTCGATGATCAGGTCGACGTGTTTTTCCAGCAGGCGGCGCATTTCGTGCGGGTCGTACAGCGGCTCGGTTTCACCGGGCAAGATCAACGACACACTCATCAACGGCTCGCCCAGTTCAGCGAGCAATGCCAGGGCAATCGGGTGTTCCGGCACCCGCAAGCCGATGGTGCGCTTCTTCGGGTGCAGCAACAGGCGCGGCACTTCGCGGGTGGCATTCAGAATGAACGTGTAGGGCCCCGGCGTGTGGGCCTTGAGCAGGCGGAACGTGCCGGTGTCGACCTTGGCGAACAGGCCCAACTGGGACAGGTCGCTGCAGATCAACGCGAAGTTGTGGTTCTTGTCGAGGTCACGCAGGCGTCTTACGCGCTCTACCGCGCTCTTGTCGCCGATCTGGCAACCAATTGCGTAGGACGAATCCGTTGGGTAGATCACCACGCCACCGGCGCGAATGATCTCCACGGCCTGTTTGATCAGGCGCGCTTGAGGGTTTTCCGGATGAATCTGGAAGAATTGACTCACGTGTTCTACCTGTTCAGACGGTGGCAATAATGGGGTCATGCTTGAATCGCCCCCACAAAAGCGGCAGGTCGTCCGGGACCTGGCGATATTCGCCAATCTCGGACCAGCCGCCTGGGCCATGAAAATCACTGCCGGCGCTGACCAGCAGACCAAATTCGCGCGCAAGAATCGCCAGGCTACCCACCTGTTCGGCGGGTTGATGCCCGTTGACCACTTCAATTGCGTGGCCGCCCGCTCCAATATAGTCGGCAATCAGCTTGCGGCGCTTGCTGCGGGTGAAATCGTAATGCCAGGGATGCGCCAGGCTGACCCAGGCCCCGGAGGCCCGCAGGGTCCCGACGGTATCTTCCAGGGTCGGCCAGTGTTGCTTGACGTCGCCCAACTTGCCGGCCCCCAGCCATTTACGAAAGGCTTCGGCGCGATCCTTGACAAAACCTTCACGCACCATCCAATCGGCAAAGTGCGGACGGGCCGGTGCGTTGCCGCTGTCTCCCAGTTCTTGCTGGATGGCGCGGGCGCCGTCCAGCGCATTGGGCATGCCTTTGAGGCTGAGCTTGCGGCTTATTTCTTCGGACCGCAGCCAGCGGCCATCGTGCAATTGAGCAATGGCTGCCACTAAAGCCGGGGCGTTTTGATCGAAGCCGTAGCCGAGCACATGAATGGTGGCGCCGCCCCAGGTGCAGGACAATTCCACGCCGTTAACCAATTGCATCCCCAGGCCATGGGCCGCTTCGCGGGCTTCATCGAGCCCTTCGAGGGTGTCGTGGTCGGTCAACGAAAGGACTCGCACGCCTTTTTCAAACGCACGCGCAACCAGTACCGCGGGCGCCAGGGCGCCGTCGGAGGCCGTGCTGTGGCAGTGCAAATCAACATTCACGGAAGTGTGTAACCTCAAGTCAGCTGGCGCTTTCGCTACCAAGGATGTTTGTTATTATGCCGCCACATCCAGCTTCTGGCTCTTACTGTGAAACAATTCATCGACTTCATCCCGCTGTTGCTGTTTTTCATCGTTTACAAACTCGACCCCAGGGTCATCGATCTCGCCGGCCATGAGCTGACAATCGGGGGCATCTACAGTGCCACCGCCGTGCTGATCATCAGCTCGGTAGTGGTCTACGGCGCCATCTTCATCTCCCAGCGCAAACTCGAGAAAAGCCAATGGCTGACCCTGGTCGCCTGCCTGGTCTTCGGCAGCCTGACCCTGGCCTTCCACAGCGAAACCTTCCTTAAATGGAAAGCCCCGGTGGTGAACTGGCTGTTCGCCCTGGCGTTCATCGGCAGCCATTTCATCGGTGACCGCCTGTTGATCAAGCGGATCATGGGCCACGCACTGACCCTGCCCGAACCGGTATGGACGCGTTTGAACGTGGCCTGGATCGTGTTTTTCCTGTTCTGCGGCGCCGCCAACCTGTTCGTGGCCTTTACCTTCCAGGACTACTGGGTCGACTTCAAGGTGTTCGGCAGCCTGGGCATGACCGTCTTGTTCCTGGTCGGCCAGGGTATCTACCTGTCGCGCCACCTGCATGACACTGACTCTACTACGCCAAAAACCGAGGACTGACATGCTTTACGCCATCATTGCTACCGACGTTGCCAACTCGCTGGAAAAACGCCTGTCTGTACGCCCGGCTCACGTCGAGCGTCTGAAACAGCTGCAAGCCGAAGGCCGCATCGTACTGGCTGGCCCACATCCGGCAGTGGACAGCAATGACCCGGGCGACGCCGGTTTCACAGGCAGCCTGATCGTCGCCGAATTTGCCTCCCTCGCCGACGCCCAGGCCTGGGCCAAAGCCGACCCGTATGTGGCGGCGGGCGTCTACGCTGACGTGGTGATAAAGCCGTTCAAGCAAGTCCTGCCTTGACCTACCGTTCGTGAGCTGGATCGCGCCGAACCAATTGCGTTCGGCGCGCTCCTAATTGCTCATTATTCTCGGTAACCTGCCGACAACGTTCTGAATATTCGTGTGGAATCAGGAGTTCCGATGCGCTTACGTCAGTTGTGTTTGTTGGCAGTGTTAATGATCGGGGCTACCGCCCACGCTGAAGAAACCTCGAACACCGGCAGCTCCACGCCCCTGTCCTTGAGTGCCGGCAGCCAGATCACCGAGTTGCAGCAACGCTTGAAAGAAAGCGAACGGCTGCGTGAAGAACTGAGCAAACAACTGCAAAGCGCAGATACTGCGCGTGAAAGCGCCCAACTGAGTCGCTTGCGTCAGGAGAACCAACGCCTGGCCCAGCAACTCAAAGAAACACAGGGCGGCACCTTGACCCGATGGCTGACCGAGCAACAGCAGTGGTTTGTCACCGGCGGTGCCGTCGCACTGATCGCGTTGCTGTGCGGGATCTTCGCCAGCGGTGGGCACCGTCGCCGTCGACAATGGCTAAATTGAGTGAGTCATGAGCGAGCTGTTACTGATAGATGATGACCAGGAGCTCTGCGAGCTGCTGACCAGTTGGCTAAGCCAGGAAGGTTTCCAGGTGCGCGCCTGCCACGACGGCTTGAGCGCCCGCAAAGCCTTGGCCGACAGCGCCCCCGCGGCGGTGGTACTCGACGTGATGCTGCCCGATGGCAGTGGCCTGGAGTTGCTCAAACAATTGCGCAGCGACCACCCGGAATTGCCGGTGTTGATGCTCTCGGCCCGAGGCGAGCCACTGGACCGGATTCTCGGCCTGGAACTGGGCGCGGACGATTACCTGGCCAAACCCTGCGACCCACGCGAGCTCACCGCCCGCCTGCGCGCCGTGCTGCGCCGCAGCCACCCGGCTGCCGTGTCGAGCCAGCTGGAACTGGGTGATCTGTGCTTCAGCCCGGTGCGTGGCGTGGTCACCATCGATGAGCAGGAATTTGCCCTTACCGTCTCCGAAAGCCGCCTGCTGGAAGCCTTGCTGCGCCAGCCCGGCGAACCGCTGGACAAGCAGGAACTGGCGCAGATCGCCCTCGGCCGCAAGCTGACCCTTTACGATCGCAGCCTGGACATGCACGTCAGCAACCTGCGCAAGAAAATCGGCCCGCACCCGGATGGCCGGCCACGGATCGTGGCACTGCGTAGCCGGGGCTATTACTACAGCCTCTGAAATCGGGAGCCTGTGGCTCCCGGTTTTGTCAGTTCCCCCCAAACCCCTCTTTACCCAAGCTTTACCGTCCCCTGACCGCCGCTGACCTTGATCTCCGTAATCTACTCACATCCGGACTCACCGGAATAGAGACAGGAGAATCACCATGCGCAAGACCCTTATCGCTCTGATGTTCGCCGCTGCCCTGCCGACCGTTGCCATGGCCGCTATGCCAGAAGGCCCAGGCCCGATGGGCGGCCCAGAAGGCCACATGATGGGTGGCCCGGGCCACGGCGGTGAACACGGTCCGCGTGGCAAAGGCGGCCCCTTCAGCCAGTTGGACCTGACCAAGGAACAGCGCCAGCAAATCGGCAAATTGATGGGTGACCAATGGCACGCCCGCAAAGACCTGGTCAAAAAGTACCTGGACAAACTGCCAGCCGCTGACCAGAAAGCCATGCAGGATGAAATCGCCGCCGGCAAACAGAAAACCCAGGCTGACATCCGTGCCGTGCTGAAACCCGATCAACAGAAGAAATTCGACGAGATCGTCAAGAAACAGGCCGAGCGCCGCGCCGAGTGGAAGGAATTCCAGGCCTGGAAAGCGCAACAGCCGCAAAAAGCGCAATAATGCTCTAGCGTTACCTACCCAGCCCAGTGGCCCTCGCCGCTGGGCTTTTCCTGTTTGAGGGTTTCCTGTGCGTTCATTGTTCTGGCGCATCCTGGCCAGTTTCTGGCTGGCCATCGCCTTGGTTGCCGGGTTGTCGATCCTGCTTGGGCATATGCTCAACCAGGACGCCTGGATTCTCAGCCGCCACCCCGGCCTCAACAACCTGGCGCAAGAGTGGACCCAACTCTACGAAGCGCAAGGCGAAGACGCCGCCCAGGACTTACTGCAACAGCGTAAGCGCCAGTATCACATCGACGTGCAAGTGCTGAATGAAAGCGGCGAGCCGGTAGTGCGTGGCACCTTCCCGAAGCGCGCCGCCGCCTTCGAAGCTCGGCAGAATGACAGCAAGGACGGCCACCTGCCCTGGCGCCGGCTGACCGCCGAGTACACCAGTGAAAAAACCGGCGACACCTACCTGCTGATCTACCGCATTCCGCACCCGGAACTCGACGAATGGCACCGCAGCAGCCTGACCTGGCCCTTGAGCGCGCTGGCGATTGCGCTGGTGGTGCTGACACTGTTCAGTTTGCTGGTGACGCTGTCCATTACCCGCCCGCTCAGCCGACTGCGCGGCGCGGTGCATGACCTTGGCCAAGCCACCTACCAGCAGAACAGCCTGGCGCAGCTGGCTAACCGGCGCGATGAGTTCGGCGTGCTGGCCACTGACTTCAACCGCATGGGCGCGCGCCTGCAAAGCCTGATCGGCAGCCAGCGCCAGTTGCTGCGGGACGTGTCCCACGAACTGCGCTCGCCCCTCGCCCGCTTGCGCATCGCCCTGGCCCTGGCCGAACGCGCCAGCCCCGAAGAACGGGAAAAGCTCTGGCCGCGCCTGACCCGCGAATGCGACCGCCTGGAAGCGCTGATCAGCGAAATTCTGGTATTGGCCCGCGTCGATGCCGACAACGCCAGTGCGGAAGAGGTGGACCTCAACCCACTGCTCAAAACCCTGCAAAAGGACGCCCAACTCGGTGCCCCGGACCAGACGGTGCAGCTGTCGGCTGACAACGAGCTGCACCTTAAGGGCTGGCCGACCATGATCGAACGCGCAGTGGATAACTTGCTGCGCAACGCCCAACGTTTCAACCCGCCAGGCCAGCCGATTGAGTTGAAGGCCCAACGCCAGGGCGAGCGCATTCTGATCAGCGTGCGCGACCATGGCCAAGGCGTTGACGCCGAACACCTGAGCCAACTCGGCGAGCCGTTCTACCGCGCGCCCGGCCAGACGGCCCAAGGTCACGGCCTGGGCCTGGCGATTGCGCGTCGCGCAGCAGAGCGCCATGGTGGCAGCCTGATCCTGGCCAATCACCCCGACGGCGGTTTTATCGCCAGCATCGACCTGCCGCTGGTGCCCGGAGTTGTCACACCCGTGTGAGGATCTTCTATAGTGGCCCTTCTCTTACGGAGGGCCTTTGATGACTGACCTGCTGACTCCCATCCAAGCCGCACTCGATTTACCGCAAGTCGCGCTGACCTTTACCGAAGCCGGCGCCCTGCCCTCGACCTTCGCCGTGACCGAACTGGCGGCCGCCAGTCTCGGTGCCGCCGGCCAAGCCGTCGCCCAACTTGTTCAGCAGCAGACCGGGCGCTTGCCCAGCGTCAGCGTGGACCGGCGCCTAGCCTCCTTCTGGTTCTCGTCCTCGATTCGCCCGGTGGGTTGGCAAGTACCGCCGCTGTGGGACCCGGTCGCCGGCGACTATGCCTGCGCCGATGGCTGGATTCGTTTACACACCAATGCGCCCCATCACCGCGCGGCCGCCGAGCGCGTACTCGGCAAGGTCAATGACCGTGCCGAGATGGCCAGCCACGTCGCAACGTGGAACGCGGCAGAACTGGAACAGGCGATTGTCGATGAAGGCGGCTGCGCAGCGCAGATGCGTTCATGGCAGGCCTGGCAAACCCATCCGCAGGGGTTGGCGGTCAATGCGCAGGACCTGGTGCAGCGCCGGACCTTCGATGCTACGGCCGACAAACCCTGGCTCGGTTCCGTGGCGCGGCCGTTGGCCGGCATCAAGGTGCTGGACCTGACCCGCGTACTGGCCGGCCCCGTGGCCAGTCGTTTCCTCGCCGGCCTTGGCGCCGATGTCCTGCGCATCGACTCACCCAGCTGGAACGAGCCGGGCGTGGTGCCGGAAATGACCCTGGGCAAACGCTGCGCTCGCCTGGACCTGAAAAGCCCCCAGGACCGGCAGATTTTCGAAAGCCTGCTCAAAGAGGCCGACATTCTGTTCCACGGCTACCGCGCCGATGCCCTGGAGCAACTCGGCTACTGCGCCGATGACCTGCAAACCCTCGCCCCCGGCTTGATCGACGTAAGCCTCAATGCCTACGGCTGGAGCGGCCCATGGCGTAATCGTCGCGGCTTCGACAGCCTGGTGCAGATGAGCTGCGGGATTGCTGACGCGGGCATGGCCTGGAAACAGTCGGATAAACCGGTGCCGCTGCCGTTGCAGGCGCTGGATCACGCCACCGGGTATTTGATGGCGGCCAGTGCGATTCAGGCGTTAAGCGAGCGCTTGAAAACCGGGCGTGGCGGTTCGGCGCGGTTGTCGTTGGCACGCACCGCGAAGCTGTTGGTGGAGGCCGGGCAAGTGCCGGAGCAACCGGCGTTGCGGGCTGAAGACGCGGGCGATCAGGGTGTGGTGGTGGAGCAAACGGCCTGGGGCCAGGCCCATCGTTTGCTCGCGCCGGTGACCATCAGTGGCACGCCTTTGCAGTGGGATTTGCCAGCGGGGGAATTGGGGTCGCATCGGCCACAGTGGTGATTTGAAAACCTCTTTCGCGAGCAAGCCCGCTCCCACACTTTACCGAGTACATCCTTTGGAATACGGTCAAAATGTGGGTGCGGGCTTGCTCGCGAAGAGGCCCTGGCAGACGCTATCAATCCGCCCGACTTAACGACGTCCACAAGTGCTGCGCGGCATACGCCCGCAAAGGCCGCCACGCCTCAGCCCGCGCCAACAATGCGCGCGCGGTTACCGGCCCACCTTCCAACGCCGCCAGCGCATTGATCAATCCGATATCCCCCGAGGCAAACGCATCCGGCTCGCGCAACTGGCGCATGGCGATGTACTGCGCAGTCCAGTCGCCGATTCCCGGCAACGCCACCAGCCGCGCCACGCCCTCCTTCAGGCTGGCTTTGGGCTCAAATAACTGCGGGTCATCCAATAAAGCCTGGGCAACACCCGATAAGGTGCGACCCCGAGCCTTGGGCATGCCCAACGTCGCCAGGTCCGCCGCTGCCAAGACGTCGGGCGTCGGGAAAACATGGGTGATACCGGCGTGTGGCGTGTGCAACGGCTGGCCATACTGCGCCACCAATTTACCCGCCAGGCGAATGGCCGCCACCACCGTGATCTGTTGCCCCAGCACGGCACGAATCGCCAGTTCCAGACCGTCCCACGCACCCGGCACGCGCAGGCCAGGACGGCCAGCAACAAGCTGCGCCATTAACGGGTCGGCGGCCAGTTGCGCATTGATCAACTGCGGCTGGGCATCCACATCGAACATCGCCCTCAAGCGCCGCTCGATCTCGGGAAGCGCGGCGGTGTCAGGAAACTCGACGTCGACCTCCAGCCAATCCCCGGTCCCCGGCGCAACACTGATCCAGCCGTGGGAACCTGCGACGCTGATGCTGCGCCGATACACACCGGCCTCGACAATCTCCAACCCGCTGATTGCCCGCAAGGATAAAAAGTCCACCATCGCCGCCCAGTCATAGGGTGGCTGATACGCCAGTCTCACAACGACAATACCCCGCTGTACAGCCCATACGCCGCCAGCCCCGCGCCCGCGACCACGCAACTGAAAATGCCTTTTTCCATGTGGGTAAACAAGGGCTGGCCCTGCTCGCGCTTGGCCAGGGCAAATAGAATCACACCGGGCGCATACAGCAGTGCCGAGAGCAGCAGGTACTTCAAGCCGCCTGCGTACAGCAGCCATACCGCGTAGCCGAGGGCAATCAGGCTGACCAGCAAATCCTTGCAGCGCTGGCGCGGGGCGCCGTCATAGGTTTCGCCGCGCCCGCTCAACAGCACTGCATAGGCTGCCGACCACAGGTAGGGCACCAGAATCATTGACGAGGCCAGGTAGATGAGGTTGGTGTAAGTGCTGTGGGAAAACAGCGTGATGACCAGGAAAACCTGGATCATTACGTTCGTCAGCCACAACGCGTTGGCCGGCACCTGGTTGGCGTTTTCCTTTTTCAGGAAGGCCGGCATGGTCTTGTCATGGGCCGTGGCGTAAAGAATTTCTGCGCACAGCAGCGCCCAGGACAGCAAAGCCCCCAGCAACGACAACGCCAGGCCGATGCTGATCGCCACCGCGCCCCAAGGTCCGACAATATGTTCCAGCACACCAGCCAAGGATGGGTTCTGCAATTGCGCCAGTTCCGGCTGGCTCATGATCCCCAGCGACAACACATTCACCAGCACCAGCAGCGCCAGCACCCCAAGAAACCCGATCAGCGTGGCCCGGCCTACATCCGAGCGTTTCTCGGCCCGCGCCGAATACACACTGGCGCCCTCAATGCCGATGAAGACGAACACGGTGACCAGCATCATGTTGAGCACCTGATCAACCACGCTGCCGAATTGCGGATTGCCCAAGCCCCAGATATCGCGGGTGAAGATATCGGCCTTGAACGCGACGGCGCTGATGACCACAAACATCACCAGCGGCACGATCTTCGCCACGGTGGTGATCTGGTTGATGAACGCCGCCTCCTTGATGCCGCGCAACACCAGAAAATGCACGGCCCACAACAACAGCGACGCGCAGCCAATAGCGACCGGCGTATTGCCCTGGCCGAACACCGGGAAGAAGTAACCCAGGGTGCTGAACAGCAACACGAAATAACCGACGTTGCCCATCCAGGCACTGATCCAGTACCCCCAGGCGGACGAGAAGCCCATGTAATCGCCAAAACCGGCTTTGGCGTAGGCATACACCCCGGCATCCAGTTCAGGTTTGCGATTGGCCAGCGTCTGGAACACGAAGGCCAGGGTCAACATGCCGACGGCGGTGATCGCCCAGCCGATCAACACGGCGCCCACTCCGGCGCGCGCGGCCATGTTTTGTGGCAAGGAGAAAATCCCACCGCCGATCATCGAGCCCACCACCAGGGCGATCAGCGCGCTGAGACGGAGTTTCTCGACCGATTCAGACATAACAACTCCTACAGAAACAATAATTGAGCGGACAACCGTGTACTCAACTAATTCATTCAGCGAGTGCAACGTTTATTTAAGACGGTAATAAAACCCACAGGCTCATAACATAACGGCATGAAAGTTTGTAAAGTTTAGGCTTATTAACAATTTAAAGACGCAGGCCTTTGGCCGCTATCTAGCGAGCTTCTCGGCGCGTTGTTTAAAAGTTTGCATATTCTGCAAAACAGACTAGTTTCAAACGTCCATCACACGGACTAAATCATTAGTCATCACGCAGAGACCGCTCTAGAGAGCGTCTTCCCGAGAAAAGTGCCCCTCAAGTGTTTCCCCTCTAAGTCATTAATTCACAATGAAATGTGCCAATGACGTGATCTAAGTCAGCTGTTTGATCAGCGCACAGAATTATTCTGTGGTCTCTCTTCTCCTGCATTGGAGTCATGCAATGTCTGAATCTCCCGGAAAACTTCGACTGGGCGCACTGGTTGCCCTGGTCGTGGGTTCAATGATTGGCGGCGGGATCTTCTCACTTCCGCAAAATATGGCGGCCAGTGCCGATGTCGGCGCGGTGCTGATCGGTTGGGTGATTACCGCCATCGGCATGCTGACCCTCGCTTTCGTGTTCCAGACCCTGGCCAATCGCAAGCCTGACCTCGACGGCGGGGTGTATGCCTATGCCAAGGCGGGCTTCGGCGACTACATGGGCTTCTCGTCCGCCTGGGGGTACTGGATCAGTGCCTGGCTGGGCAACGTCGGGTACTTCGTGTTGCTGTTCAGCACCCTCGGTTACTTCTTTCCGATCTTCGGCGAAGGCAACACGCCTGCGGCGGTGATTGGCGCCTCGGTATTGCTGTGGGCCGTGCACTTTCTGGTGCTGCGCGGGATCAAGGAAGCCGCGTTCATCAACCTGGTGACCACCGTCGCCAAGGTGGTGCCGCTGGTGCTGTTCGTGCTGATCGCCGTGTTCGCGTTCAAACTGGACATTTTCACCGCCGATATCTGGGGCGTGAAAAACCCGGACCTGGGCAGTGTGATGAACCAGGTGCGCAACATGATGCTGGTTACCGTGTGGGTATTCATCGGCATCGAAGGCGCGAGCATCTTCTCGTCCCGTGCGGAAAAACGCTCCGACGTGGGCAAGGCTACCGTCATCGGTTTTATCACCGTGCTGCTGTTCCTGATGCTGGTGAACGTGCTGTCCCTGGGGATCATGACCCAACCGGAATTGGCCAAATTGCAGAACCCGTCGATGGCCGCCGTGCTGGAGCATGTAGTCGGTCACTGGGGCGCGGTGCTGATCAGCGTCGGCTTGATCATCTCCCTGCTGGGGGCGCTGCTGTCGTGGGTGTTGCTGTGCGCGGAGATCATGTTCGCCGCCGCCAAGGACCACACCATGCCGGAGTTCCTGCGTAAGGAAAATGCCAACCATGTGCCGGTCAACGCCCTGTGGCTGACCAACGCGATGGTGCAGGTGTTCCTGGTGATCACACTGTTTTCCGCCAGCACTTACCTGTCGCTGATTTACCTCGCCACGTCGATGATCCTGGTGCCCTACCTGTGGTCGGCAGCCTACGCCTTGCTGCTGGCGGTGCGCGGTGAGACCTACGAAAACGCGCTGCGCGAACGCAAGAAAGACCTGTTCATCGGCGCCGTCGCCCTGATCTACGCGATCTGGCTGCTCTACGCCGGTGGCACCAAGTACCTGCTGCTGTCCGCCCTGCTCTACGCGCCTGGCGCGATCCTGTTCGCCAAGGCCAAGCATGAACTGGGCAAACCGATTTTCACCAACGTCGAGAAGCTGATATTCGCCGCGGTAGTCGTGGGCGCCCTGGTGGCGGCCTACGGGCTCTACGCCGGCTTCCTGACACTGTAATTGTTCTCACTGGAGGATCTGTAATGACCACGGAAAAAGTGAAGTACGGCGTACATTCCGAAGCCGGCAAACTGCGTAAAGTCATGGTGTGCTCCCCAGGTTTGGCCCACCAGCGGCTGACCCCCAACAACTGCGATGAACTGCTGTTTGATGACGTGCTGTGGGTCGCCCAGGCCAAGCGCGATCATTTCGACTTCGTCACCAAGATGCGCGAGCGGGACATTGATGTGCTGGAAATGCACAACCTGCTGACCGATATCGTCACCATCCCCGAAGCCCTGGACTGGATCCTGCAACGCAAGATCACCGCGAATACGGTTGGCCTGGGCCTGATCGATGAAGTCAGCGCCTGGCTGCGCAGCCTGGAGCCGCGCAAAATCAGCGAGTTCCTGATTGGTGGCGTGTCGGCCGATGACCTGCCGAGCAGTTTCGGTGGCAAGACCATCGAGATGTTCCGCGACTTCCTCGGCCACGCAAGCTTCATTCTGCCGCCGCTGCCGAACACGCAGTTCACTCGCGACACTACCTGCTGGATCTACGGCGGCGTGACGCTGAACCCTATGTACTGGCCGGCGCGACGCCAGGAAACCCTGCTGGCCTCGGCCATCTACAAATTCCACCCCGAGTTCACTAACGCAGACTTCCAGATCTGGTACGGCGACCCCGACCAGGAACACGGTGCCGCCACGCTGGAAGGCGGCGACGTCATGCCAATTGGCAATGGTGTCGTGCTGATCGGCATGGGCGAACGTTCGTCCCACCAGGCGATTGGCCAACTGGCACGCAACCTGTTCAAAAACAAAGCTGTGGAACGCGTGATCGTTGCCGGCCTGCCGAAGTCCCGCGCGGCGATGCACCTGGACACCGTGTTCAGCTTCTGCGACCGCGACCTGGTCACCATCTTCCCCGAAGTGGTCAACCAGATCATTCCCTTCACCCTGCGCCCTGATGACAGCAAGCCACACGGCATCGATATCCAACGGGAGAAAACCAACTTCCTCGAAACCGTGGCCGCAGCGCTCAACCTCAAGGCGCTGCGTGTGGTCGAGACCGGCGGCAACAGCTTCGCCGCCGAGCGCGAGCAATGGGATGACGGCAACAACGTGGTGGCGCTGGAGCCTGGCGTGGTGATCGGTTACGACCGCAACACCTACACCAACACCCTGCTGCGCAAGGCCGGTGTGGAAGTCATCACCATCAGCGCCGGTGAACTCGGCCGCGGCCGTGGCGGCGGCCACTGCATGACCTGCCCGATCATCCGCGACCCAATCGACTACTAACCCTAACTTTTAACTTATTACGACCCGGCGCTGTGAAAGCGTAGCGAGCGTAGGAAAGACAAGGAAAAAACAGGCGAGGAAGCGGAGTTTACTGGTTGTAAATGAGCATTCCGAGCCTGTTTTTAACGCAGGATTTCCAAGCGCAGTAGCTTTCACAGTGTCGGGGAAGGAGATCCATCATGGCTTTTAATATGCGCAACCGCAGCCTGCTCTCGCTGATGCACCACACCACTCGCGAGCTCAACTACCTGCTGGACCTGTCCCGCGACCTCAAGCGCGCCAAATACACTGGCACCGAGCGTCCGCACCTGCAGGGCAAAAACATCGCGCTGATCTTCGAAAAAACCTCGACTCGCACCCGCTGCGCGTTCGAAGTGGCGGCCCATGACCAGGGCGCCCACGTCACCTATATCGACCCGGTGTCGTCGCAAATCGGCCACAAAGAAAGCATGAAAGACACTGCCCGCGTCTTGGGCCGGATGTTCGACGCCATCGAGTACCGTGGCTTTGAGCAGGAAATCGTCGAAGAGTTGGCCAAGTTCGCCGGCGTGCCGGTGTTCAACGGCCTCACCGCCGAATTCCACCCGACGCAAATGATCGCCGACACCCTGACCATGCGCGAACACAGCGACAAGCCGCTGCATGACATCAGCTACGCCTACCTGGGCGACGCGCGTTACAACATGGGCAATTCGCTGCTGATGATCGGCGCCAAGCTGGGCATGGACGTGCGCATCGGCGCGCCGAAAGCGTTGTGGCCGCATGAAGATTTCATCAAGCAGTGCCAGGCGTTCGCCGAAGAAAGCGGCGCACGCATCACCATCACCGAAGACCCGAAAGAGGCGGTCAAAGGCGTCGACTTCATCCACACCGATATCTGGGTGTCGATGGGCGAGCCGGTGGAAGCGTGGGACGAGCGTATCGAGCAACTGCTGCCGTACCAGGTCAACGCCAAGATGATGAAGGCCTCGGGCAACCCTCGCGTGAAGTTCATGCACTGCCTGCCGGCGTTCCATAACAGCGAAACCAAGGTCGGCAAGGACATCGCTGCGCGCTACCCAAACCTGGCCAATGGTGTGGAAGTGACCGAGGACGTGTTCGAGTCGCCGGCCAACATCGCGTTTGAGCAAGCGGAAAACCGCATGCACACCATCAAGGCGATCCTGGTGTCGGCGCTCGCGGATATCTAACCCTCACTGTCGAAACACAGTCGGTGTGGGAGCTGGCTTGCCTGCGATGCGGGCACCTCGGTTTCTCAGGAATACCTGGGTGATGCCATCGCGGGCAAGCCCGGCTCCCACACTGATTGCTCTTCGCTCGGAGACCTCGCTGAATTCTAGAAGGACATTTATTATGCGTATCGTCGTTGCACTGGGCGGTAACGCCCTGCTCCGCCGTGGTGAACCCATGACGGCGGACAACCAACGCGCCAATATCCGAATCGCCACCGAACAGATCGCCAAGATCCACCCCGGCAACGAGCTGGTGATCGCCCACGGCAATGGCCCGCAAGTCGGCCTGCTGTCGTTGCAGGCAGCTGCCTACACCCAGGTTTCGCCTTACCCGCTGGACGTGCTGGGCGCTGAAACCGAAGGCATGATCGGCTACATCATCGAACAGGAACTGGGCAACCTGCTGGACTTCGAAGTGCCGTTTGCGACCCTGCTCACCCAAGTGGAAGTGGACCCCAAAGACCCGGCCTTCAAGAACCCCACCAAGCCTATCGGCCCGGTGTACACCAAAGCCGAAGCCGAAAAGCTCGCTGCCGAAAAAGGCTGGGCCATCGCCCCCGATGGCGATAAATACCGCCGCGTGGTGGCGAGCCCGCGCCCGAAACGCATCTTCGAAATTCGCCCAATCAAGTGGTTGCTGGAAAAAAGCGCCATCGTGATCTGCGCCGGTGGCGGCGGGATTCCAACGATGTATGGCGAAGACGGCACACTGCGCGGCATTGAGGCAGTCATCGACAAAGACCTGTGTTCCTCGCTGTTAGCCGCGCAACTGGACGCCGATCTGCTGGTGATCGCCACCGACGTCAACGCGGCCTTTATCGACTTCGGCAAGCCAACCCAGAAGGCCATCGCCCAGGCTCACCCCGACGCAATGGAAAAACTCGGCTTCGCCGCCGGCTCCATGGGGCCGAAGGTGCAAGCGGCGTGTGAGTTCGCCCGCCAGACTGGCAAAACCGCCGTCATCGGTTCACTCTCGGACATCGAAGCCATCGTCCAGGGCAGCGCCGGCACACGCATCAGCACGGCCAAACCCGGGATCAGTTACCTGTGAAGTAGAGGAGAAATGCCTATGGCCACCTTTGAACCTGGTCACCTGCACATCGAACGCCACGCGCTCAACAAGGACGACTACAGCTACAACCTGTGTATCGACTACGAAGTCAGCCAGGATCCAGAGGAAGGCAAGGGAATGCTCTTCAAGATGCACGGCTCGGTGCAAGGCAAGGAGCTCAAGGAGGAGTTCTTCTTGCCCAAGGATCAATCTTTCGACTTCGCCAGGCACGCAATGAAAATCGCGCAGAACTATGGGATGCCGAAGGTTGCGACGCTCAATGGCACGATGCATAAACAGTACGATTTGATGTTTGAAGATGTGCGGCATCAGTTGGATGTGAAGGCGGGAGACCCCATCAAGCCGGAACACCTGGGGTAAGCCCCTTTTAACAGGCAAAACAGTTCCAATGTGGGAGCTGGCTTGCCTGCGATAGCTCACTTTCAGTCACTAATTCTGGTGGCTGACCTACCGCGATCGCAGGCAAGCCAGCTCCCACATTTTTGATCTCCATCGCCTGTCAGGCATACTTGCCACCTCTCGCTCCCCAGAATTGCCAGCACCCCATGCGTATCCACGTCAGCTTCATCGACCGCGTCGGCATTACCCAGGAAGTCCTGGCCTTGCTCGGTGGGCGCAATCTCAATCTGGATGCAGTGGAGATGGTGCCGCCCAACGTCTACATCGACGCGCCGACCCTCAGCGCCGAGGTGCTGGAGGAACTGCGCGACGCGTTGTTCAGCGTGCACGGCGTGCAGGCGGTCACCGTGGTGGATATCCTCCCCGGCCAACGCCGCCACCTGCAACTCGATGCCCTGCTGGCCGCCATGACCGACCCGGTGCTGGCCGTGGACAGCGCGGGCAAGATCCTGCTGGCCAACCCGGCGCTGATCGCCCTGTACGGCCGCGAGCCGGCCGGGGAAAGCATCAGCGAACTGTTCAACGACCCGGCGCTGTTGGACACCTTGCTGGAGCAAGGCTTTCGCCTGCCTCTGCGCGAGATCAGCGTCAATGGCCAGACCCTGCTGCTCGACGCCACGCCGATCACCGACGCCGGCGCCCTGCTCACCCTGTACCCACCCAACCGGATCGGCGAACAGTTGTCGGCGCTGCACCACGACCATGCCGAAGGGTTTGACGCGCTGTTGGGCGAGTCGCCAGCAATTCGCACCCTGAAGGCGCGTGCGCAACGGGTGGCGGCGTTGGATGCCCCGCTGTTGATCCAAGGCGAAACCGGCACAGGCAAAGAGCTGGTGGCGCGCGCCTGTCACGCCATCAGCGCACGCCACAGTGCGCCGTTCCTGGCCCTGAACTGCGCGGCATTGCCGGAAAACCTCGCCGAAAGCGAGCTGTTCGGTTATGCCCCGGGCGCCTTTACCGGTGCGCAACGCGGTGGCAAACCTGGGCTGATGGAACTGGCCAACCAGGGCACCGTATTCCTGGATGAAATCGGCGAAATGTCGCCATACTTGCAGGCCAAGCTGTTGCGGTTTCTCAATGACGGCAGCTTCCGCCGCGTGGGCGGTGACCGCGAAGTGAAGGTCAATGTGCGCATTCTCAGCGCCACCCACCGCGACCTGGAAAAGATGGTCAGCGAGGGCACCTTTCGCGAAGACCTGTTCTACCGCCTCAATGTGCTCAACGTCGAAGTCCCGCCGCTGCGTGAACGCGGCCAGGACATTCTGCTGCTCGCCCGCTACTTCATGCAGCAGGCCTGTGCACAGATCCAGCGCCCCGTGTGCCGTCTGGCACCGGGCACTTACCCGGCGCTGTTGGGCAACCGCTGGCCGGGCAATGTGCGCCAGTTGCAGAACGTGATCTTCCGCGCCGCCGCCATCTGCGAAAGCAGCCTGGTGGACATCGGCGACCTGGACATCGCCGGCACCTCGGTAGCCCGCCAAAACGACGGCGAGGTCGACAGCCTGGAACAGGCGGTGGAAGACTTCGAGCGTAGCCTGCTGGAAAAGCTCTACGCCAGTTATCCCTCGACCCGCCAACTGGCGAGCCGCCTGCAAACCTCCCACACGGCTATCGCGCATCGCCTGCGTAAGTACGGCATCCCCAGCAAGCCCTGACTGCACTCGATCTAAATGTGGGAGCTGGCTTGCCTGCGATCGCATCACCTCGGTTCAGCTGACAGACCGAGTTGCCTGCATCGCAGGCAAGCCAGCTCCCACAGGGGACTGCATTCCAAATTTGGTCTGAGAACGACATCCGCTGTACTGAAAGCGCTACAGCGTAACGATATCGCTACAACCCTGTTTTTTGCGCGCCATGCAAGGCTTTGATCCACATAGGCTTTTTTTCGCCCGCCCAGCTGTAGCGAAATCGCTACAGCCTGAATGCACAACCTCCTAACCAATTTCATTAACCAATTGATTTGTAACGACTTAATGAGATTGGCCGCGATATTGCTAAGCAACTCCCCATTATTCCAATCCCGTCCACCAGACGAATCTGGCCCTGAGGAGTTTCCATGAGCGAGTTGCGTTTCACTGAAGATCACGAATGGCTGCGCGCCGAAGCCGATGGCAGCGTCACCGTGGGTATCACCGCTTTCGCGCAGAACGCGTTGGGTGATGTGGTTTTCGTGCAACTGCCGGAGTTGCAGTCCTACGAGAAGGGCGCAGAAGCCTCCACCGTTGAATCGGTCAAGGCCGCGAGTGGCGTCTACATGCCGCTGGACGGCGAAGTCCTCGAAGTCAACGTCCAACTCGATGGCAGCCCCGAGCTGGTCAACGAAGACCCGATGGGCGAAGGTTGGTTCTTCCGCTTTAAACCCGCCGATGCCGATGCAGTGGCTAAGCTGTTGGATCAGGATGCGTACGACCGCCTGATCAAAGCCAACGCTGAAGCCTGAGGAGCGCGCCATGACTATCAACTTGAGCACCGCCAACGAATTCATCGCCCGTCATATCGGCCCGCGCCAGGAAGACGAGCAGCACATGCTTGCCAGCCTGGGCTTTGACTCCCTGGAAGCCCTGAGCGCCAGCGTGATCCCGGAAAGCATCAAGGGCACCAGCGTGCTCGGCCTGGAAGACGGCCTGAGCGAAGCCGAGGCCCTGGCCAAGATCAAGGCCATCGCCGGCAAGAACCAACTGTTCAAGACTTACATCGGCCAGGGCTACTACAACTGCCACACGCCGTCGCCGATCCTGCGTAACCTGCTGGAAAACCCGGCCTGGTACACCGCCTACACCCCGTACCAGCCAGAGATTTCCCAAGGCCGCCTGGAATCGCTGCTGAACTTCCAGACCCTGATCAGCGACCTCACCGGCCTGCCGATCGCCAACGCCTCCCTGCTCGATGAAGCCACCGCCGCCGCCGAAGCCATGACCTTCTGCAAGCGCCTGAGCAAGAACAAAGGCAGCAACGCGTTCTTCGCCTCCGTGCACAGCCACCCACAAACCCTCGACGTACTGCGCACCCGTGCCGAGCCGCTGGGCATTGACGTGGTGGTGGGCGATGAGCGCGAACTGACCGACGTCAGCCCGTTCTTCGGCGCCCTGCTGCAATACCCGGCCAGCAACGGTGACGTGTTTGATTACCGCGAGCTGACCGAACGCTTCCACGCCGCCAACGCGCTGGTCGCCGTGGCTGCCGACCTGCTGGCCCTGACCCTGCTGACTCCGCCGGGTGAGTTCGGCGCCGACGTGGCCATCGGCAGCGCGCAACGCTTCGGCGTGCCGCTGGGCTTTGGTGGCCCGCACGCGGCCTACTTCTCCACCAAGGATGCGTTCAAGCGCGACATGCCGGGCCGTCTGGTCGGTGTGTCTGTCGACCGTTTCGGCAAGCCGGCCCTGCGCCTGGCCATGCAGACTCGCGAGCAACATATCCGCCGCGAGAAAGCCACCAGCAACATCTGCACCGCCCAGGTATTGCTGGCCAACATCGCCAGCATGTACGCCGTGTACCACGGCCCTAAAGGCCTGACCCAGATCGCCCAGCGCATTCACCAGCTGACTGCGATCCTGGCCAAAGGCTTGACCGCCCTGGGCTTGAAGGTCGAGCAGGAACACTTCTTCGACACCCTGACCCTCAACACTGGCGCCCACACGGCCGCCCTGCACGACAAGGCCCGCGCCCAGCGCATCAACCTGCGTGTGGTCGATGCTCAGCGTCTGGGCCTGTCGGTCGACGAAACCACCACCCAGGCCGATATCGAAACCCTGTGGACCCTCTTTGCCGACGGCAAAGCCCTGCCGGACTTCAATGCCAAGGTCGACAGCACCCTGCCGGCCGCGCTGCTGCGCCAATCGCCGATCCTCAGCCACCCGGTATTCAACCGTTATCACTCGGAAACCGAGCTGATGCGCTACCTGCGCAAGCTGGCCGACAAGGACCTGGCACTGGACCGCACTATGATCCCGCTGGGCTCGTGCACCATGAAGCTCAACGCCGCCAGCGAAATGATTCCGGTGACCTGGGCCGAGTTCGGTGCCCTGCACCCGTTCGCCCCGGCCGAGCAAAGCGCCGGCTACCTGCAACTGACGTCCGAGCTGGAAGCCATGCTCTGCGCAGCCACCGGTTATGACGCAATCTCGCTGCAACCGAACGCCGGTTCCCAGGGCGAGTACGCCGGCCTTTTGGCCATCCGTGCCTACCACCAGAGCCGTGGCGAAGAACGCCGTGACATCTGCCTGATCCCATCGTCGGCCCACGGCACCAACCCCGCTACCGCCAACATGGCCGGCATGCGCGTGGTCGTGACCGCGTGCGACGCACGTGGCAACGTGGACATCGAAGACCTGCGCGCCAAGGCCATCGAGCACCGCGAACACCTCGCTGCACTGATGATCACCTACCCGTCCACCCACGGCGTGTTCGAAGAAGGCATCCGCGAAATCTGCGGCGTCATTCACGACAACGGCGGCCAGGTGTACATCGACGGCGCCAACATGAACGCGATGGTCGGCCTGTGCGCACCGGGCAAGTTCGGCGGCGACGTGTCCCACCTGAACCTGCACAAGACCTTCTGCATTCCTCACGGCGGTGGCGGCCCGGGTGTTGGCCCGATTGGCGTCAAATCCCACCTCACGCCATTCCTGCCCGGCCACGCAGCCATGGAACGCAAGGAAGGCGCGGTGTGCGCGGCGCCATTCGGCAGCGCGAGCATCCTGCCGATCACCTGGATGTACATCAGCATGATGGGCGGCGCGGGCCTCAAGCGTGCTTCGCAGCTGGCGATCCTGAATGCCAACTACATTTCCCGTCGCCTCGAAGAGCACTACCCAGTGCTGTACACCGGCAGCAACGGCCTGGTGGCGCACGAGTGCATCCTGGACCTGCGCCCATTGAAAGACAGCAGCGGCATCAGCGTGGACGACGTGGCCAAGCGCCTGATCGACTTCGGCTTCCATGCGCCGACCATGTCGTTCCCGGTAGCGGGCACGCTGATGATCGAGCCGACCGAAAGCGAATCCAAGGAAGAGCTGGACCGCTTCTGTGACGCGATGATTGCCATCCGCGAGGAAATTCGCGCGGTGGAAAACGGCACCCTGGACAAGGAAGACAACCCACTGAAAAACGCCCCGCACACGGCGGCCGAACTGGTGGGCGAATGGAGCCACCCGTACAGCCGTGAACAAGCGGTGTACCCGGTTGCGTCGTTGATCGAAGGCAAGTACTGGCCGCCGGTTGGCCGGGTCGACAACGTGTTTGGCGATCGCAACCTGGTGTGTGCGTGCCCGTCGATCGAGCTTTACGCGTAAAGCAGCCATAAAAAAGCAGCCATAAGCTGCAAGCTTCAAGCGGCAAGGTAAGAGCCGAGTGGCTCATTCTTGCGGCTTGCAGCTTGCAGCTTACCGCTGCCCCTATAACAAGAAACCGGAGAACAACAATGTCTTTAAGCGTGTTCGACCTGTTCAAGATTGGCATTGGCCCCTCCAGTTCCCACACTGTTGGCCCGATGCGCGCTGCCGCCCGATTCGTCGAAGGCCT
The DNA here is from genome assembly GCF_045447295.1 of Pseudomonas sp. O39. NCBI lineage: Bacteria > Pseudomonadati > Pseudomonadota > Gammaproteobacteria > Pseudomonadales > Pseudomonadaceae > Pseudomonas > Pseudomonas sp. O39. The sequence continues at coordinate 337,358 of NZ_JBJGXV010000003.1, read as the reverse complement.
CAAGCGCGATAACCTGCTGAGCGCCACCACCGGCATCAAGGTGGAACTCTATGGGTCGCTGGGCGCCACCGGCAAAGGCCACGGCAGTGACAAGGCCGTGCTACTGGGCCTGGAAGGCGAACACCCGGACACCGTCAATACTGAAACCGTGGCTGCACGCCTCGCGCAAATGCGCAGCGACGGTCGCTTGAACCTGCTCGGCGAACACAGCATTGCGTTCAATGAGAAAGAACACCTGGCGATGATTCGCAAACCCCTTGCCTACCATCCCAACGGCATGATTTTTCGTGCCTTCGATGCGGCGGGTATCCAGATTCGCAGCCGTGAGTACTACTCGGTCGGCGGCGGGTTTGTGGTGGATGAAGACGCCGCCGGCGCCGACCGCATTGTCGAAGACACCACGCCGCTGACCTTTCCCTTCAAGCACGCCAAGGACTTGCTGGGGCATTGCGCCACCTACGGGCTGTCGATCAGCCAAGTGATGCTGACCAATGAAAGTGCCTGGCGCCCGGAAGCGGAAACCCGCGCCGGTCTATTGAAAATCTGGCAAGTGATGCAGGCCTGCGTCGACGCCGGCTGTCGCAACGAAGGGATTTTGCCCGGCGGCTTGAAGGTCAAGCGCCGCGCCGCCGCCCTGCATCGCCAGCTGTGCAAGAACCCGGAATCGGCGCTGCGCGATCCGCTGTCGGTGCTCGACTGGGTCAACCTGTACGCGTTGGCGGTCAACGAAGAAAACGCCAATGGCGGCCGCGTGGTGACCGCACCCACCAACGGTGCAGCCGGGATTGTGCCGGCCGTGTTGCATTACTACATGCGGTTTATCCCCGGCGCGAACGAGGACGGCGTGGTGCGCTTTCTGCTCACCGCCGCCGCCATCGGCATTTTGTACAAGGAAAACGCGTCGATCTCCGGGGCCGAAGTCGGCTGCCAGGGTGAAGTCGGCGTGGCCTGCTCGATGGCGGCCGGCGCGTTGTGCGAAGTGCTGGGCGGCAGCGTGTCCCAAGTGGAAAACGCCGCCGAGATCGGCATGGAGCACAACCTCGGCCTGACCTGCGACCCGATTGGCGGGCTGGTGCAGGTGCCGTGCATCGAGCGCAATGCCATGGGCTCGGTCAAGGCGATCAATGCGGTGCGGATGGCTTTGCGCGGTGACGGGCAGCACTTCGTCTCGCTGGATAAAGTCATCCGCACCATGCGCCAGACCGGCGCCGATATGAAAAGCAAATACAAGGAAACCGCCCGTGGCGGTTTGGCGGTCAACATTATCGAGTGCTGACGCCTACAAGCGCGTCCGCACGTTTTTCAGGAGCTGAACATGTCCACCGAAACCCTGTTGAAAACCCCATTGCACGCCCTGCACCTCGAACTGGGCGCGCGCATGGTGCCCTTCGCCGGCTACGACATGCCGGTGCAATACCCGCTGGGCGTGATGAAAGAACACCTGCACACCCGTGAACACGCCGGGTTGTTCGACGTGTCCCACATGGGCCAAATCCGCCTGACCGGCGCCAATGCCGCCAAAGCCCTGGAAACGCTGGTGCCCGTCGACATCATCGACCTGCCGGTCGGCATGCAGCGCTATGCCATGTTCACCAACGACCAGGGCGGCATTCTCGACGACCTGATGGTGGCCAACCTGGGTAACGACGAACTGTTCCTGGTGGTCAACGCCGCCTGCAAGGACCAGGACCTGGCGCACCTGCGCAAACATATCGGCGACCAGTGCACCATTGAGCCGCTGTTCGAAGAGCGCGCCTTGCTGGCCCTGCAAGGCCCGGCGGCCGTGAAGGTCCTGGCGCGCCTGGCCCCTGAAGTGACCAAGATGACGTTCATGCAGTTCGCCAGCCTGCGCCTGTTGGGTGTGGACTGCTACGTCAGCCGCTCCGGTTACACGGGCGAAGACGGTTTTGAAATCTCGGTGCCGGCCGCCAACGCCGAAAGCCTTGCGCGCAGCCTGCTGGCCGAAGCCGAAGTGCAAGCCATCGGCCTCGGCGCCCGCGACTCGCTGCGCCTGGAAGCGGGCCTGTGCCTGTACGGCCACGACATGAACACCGAGACCACCCCCATCGAAGCCAGCCTGCTGTGGGCGATCTCCAAGGCCCGCCGTGCCGACGGCGCACGTGCCGGTGGTTTCCCGGGTGCCGAGCGCATTTTCAGCCAACAGCAAGCCGGTGTGAGCCGCAAGCGTGTCGGCCTGCTGCCACAGGAACGCACACCCGTGCGTGAGGGCGCCGAAATCGTCGATGAACACGGCACCGTGATCGGCAGCGTGTGCAGCGGTGGCTTCGGCCCGACGTTGGGCGGCCCGCTTGCCATGGGTTACCTGGACAGTGCGTTTATTGCACTCGACACCGAAGTGTCTGCGTTGGTACGTGGGAAAAAGGTGCCACTGCGTGTAAGTAAAATGCCATTTGTACCGCAGCGTTACTATCGTGGCTGATTGACTGTTCCTATAAGTAACGCGGTTGCGTTAACGTGCACTAAACTGTAACGCAACCGCCATAAAACAGTGCATCCGCGATAGTCAATGTAATAGGGGCTCACCGATAACAAGTGATTAACTCTATCGAATAAGCAGGTTCCATATTGTTGATCAAACAGTCATGAAGCCAAGCAAACGCTGGGCTTTTGGCAGGGCTTGTTTTTTCTCCATTAGTTGGCGTAGAGTTTGCTCACTGTGTTTGCATGGGTCGCTTTGAACCTGGACCTGGGCAGTAGCCAAAGTTTGCTACAACCCGTTCGACGTCTCTTACTTTCCTGCAACCCAGCCCAGTACTCTTTCATGTGAAAGGGGCTGTCATTAATTTTTAGCGTCAAGGAAATAAGAAAATGGCTGATCGTCAGAGCGGTACCGTCAAGTGGTTTAACGACGAGAAAGGGTTTGGTTTTATCACTCCAGAAAGCGGTCCGGATCTGTTCGTCCATTTCCGCGCTATTCAGGGCAACGGCTTCAAGAGCCTCAAAGAAGGCCAGAAAGTGACTTTCATCGCCGTGCAGGGCCAGAAAGGCATGCAGGCTGACGAAGTACAAGCAGAAGGCTGATCCCTGCTGCGACAAAAAGCCCCTGATGGTGACATCAGGGGCTTTTTTATAAGCGTTTATCCGTAAAATGGCTTTTTTCTCAAGAGAAACTGCCATGTCCAAACTCCTGCTGAGCCCCCAAGGCGAGTTTCCCGCCGTCGGCCTGGGCCGTCGTCTGGCAGCGATGTTCTATGACTTTCTGTTGTGCACGGCCCTGCTGATCGTCACGGCGTTTATCTACAAGATGGTGTGGATGGCGTTTATCGGCGAAGCCAAGATGCGCACGCTCACCGAATCCGGCGCGCTGGACGGCGACCCGCTGCTGTCGACGATTTTGTTTTTTGTATTGTTTGGTTTTTTTGCCAAATTCTGGACCCATTCCGGGCAGACGCTGGGCATGCAGGTGTGGGGCGTGCGCGTACAGAACGCCGACGGCTCACGCATCAGCCTGTGGCAGGCGCTGTTGCGGTTTGTGGTGTCGATTGCGTCGTGGTTGTGCGTGGGGCTGGGGTTTATCTGGTCGCTGTTTGATAAACAGAAACGCAGCTGGCATGACATTTATTCGGATACCCAACTGGTGCGGATTCCGAAACAGAAGAAATAATTCCAAACCGCACAAAACAAATGTGGGAGCTGGCTTGCCTGCGATGCGGGCACCTCGGTCTATCAGGCAGACCAGGGTGATGCTATCGCAGGCAAGCCAGCTCCCACATTTTGACCGCGTTTACAATTAAATTAAGCGTTGCCGGCGAGCTTCAAGCGCGCAGCCTGGGTGAAGTCCAGCATGCGCTTTAACGGGCGCACGGCGTGTGGAATCACCGACGGCTCGACGAATATCTCATTACTGCCCTCACGCAAGCACTGCAGTGTGCGCTCCAGCGTGTTCATCGCCATCCACGGGCAGTGCGCGCAACTGCGGCACGCCGCGCCGTTGCCGGCAGTAGGCGCTTCGATGAAGACTTTATCCGGGCACAACTGCTGCATCTTGTAGAAAATGCCGCGGTCGGTCGCCACGATGAACGTCTTGTTCGGCAAACGCTGTGCGGCGGCAATCAGCTGGCTGGTGGAGCCCACCGCGTCCGCCAGCTCGATCACCGCGGTCGGCGACTCCGGGTGCACCAGAATCGCCGCGTCCGGATACAGCGCCTTCATGTCTTCAAGCTGCTTGGACTTGAACTCCTCGTGGACGATGCACGCCCCGTCCCACAGCAACATATCCGCGCCGGTCTGGCGCTGGATGTAGGTGCCCAAGTGCTTGTCCGGGCCCCAGATAATTGTCTCGCCGTTGTCCATCAGGCTTTCGACGATTTCCAGTGCGCAGCTGGAGGTCACGACCCAATCCGCCCGGGCTTTGACCGCGGCCGAGGTGTTGGCGTAGACCACCACGGTGCGCTCGGGATGCTGGTCGCAAAATGCCGAAAATTCATCCACCGGGCAGCCCAGGTCCAGGGAACACGTGGCTTCCAGGGTGGGCATGAGGATGCGTTTTTCGGGGGTGAGGATTTTGGCGGTCTCGCCCATGAAACGCACACCGGCAACCAATACGGTCTTGGCCGGGTGGGCAGCGCCGAAGCGCGCCATTTCCAGGGAGTCGGAGACACAGCCGCCGGTTTCTTCGGCCAGGGCCTGAATCACCGGGTCGCAATAAAAGTGGGCAACCAGCACCGCGTCTTGAGCCTTGAGCTCGGCGGCGATGGCGACACGCAGGCTCGCCTCTTCTTCGGCGCTGAGGGCCTTGGGCTGCTTGGCGTCGAGGTGAGCTTGAACCAGTAGGCGTTCGGAAATGTGCGTCATGTTCGCAAGACCTGCAGGCGCAGTTGCGCGAAAGTCGAGTGTACCACCGGCTCTGGAGCCCTTCGGGCGCCGCCGGACGAAGTGATTGTGTTCATCAAGCACGGGTGAAGCTGCGCAAGGCTACAGAATATCGAATGGATTCAAAAGCCTAATCTGGCATTCACAGGTGCATCGGTCGGGCAAAAAAAAACGGGAAACCCGACGCAGGGGTTTCCCGTTTTCCAACCGGTGTCAGCGCTGCAGTACGGAAGGGTCTTCCTGCAGCATCACCGAGTCATGCAGGCCCGCCAACGCATCCTTTAGCGTTGACTGCTCCAGCGCATCCTTGGATTTTTTGCTTTCCTGGGCCGCGTGCTCAAGCAACGCCAGGTAGTCGCGCCTGGATGAGCCCTCCTTCGGCACCACGGTGTCCTCTACCAGCTTGGCCATCACATATTTCTGCGTATGGGTGTTCTGTACAGCCGTTTGCGAGACAGACGCGCTGGCCAGTTGGCCGTCTTTGTAGGCGAAGCTCGCCGTACTGCTGGCCTTGTCCTGCACTTGCACATACAGGTAGTTCTGCGATTCACGGTTGCCGTCAAAAACCGGCGGTTTGCCACCGTTGAGGCTGGTGTGGAAGTTCGCAGAAAGCGCCGACTGCTGGTGCTGGGTAACGCTACGATCTGCGGTACTGCGACCGTTGACCTGGGTTTTCTGCGACACGTTGTAGGAAAAGCTATCGACTTCCGACGGGCGCATTGGGTTGGTGCCGTCAACAGCCTGCTGGATCGAGGCTTTGAAGTCAGCCAGGCCAGTCAACAGGCCTTTGTCGCTTGGGTTGTTGCTCAAGGCGGCGGGAGCGGTCGTGCCTTGTGGATAGTTGCTGTTCATGGCGCTGAATGCGTCCTTGAACATTGCCATCAAGTCCGCATTGGCACTGCCGCGCTGTTGCACCCGGTCAAATTGGGCAAGGTAGGTTTTCAGCGCATTGGCTTGTTGTTTGGCATCGCCAAGGATCGTCGCGTTTTTGAGGTCCACTGCCAGGTCAATGTTACCGGCCGGGCCACTCATTCGTGTGGTACGGCTCTGACTGTCGGCGTGAAAAGCCAGGCTCAGGTCCTTGCCGTCCAGGGCCTTCAGGTTGGCATTGAGGTCGACGGAAGCCAGCACCTGGGTATCGAACTGGGTCAACTTGCTCAGATCGAGTTTTGGCGGCACGGCGGTAAGCCCGTCCACCGAGGCCTGGAAGGCACTGCCCAATTGACCGACGGCCTTGAGCTCATCAGCCGTCAAGTCGCCGCCCTCTACCGTGGCCTGCACACCCAGGCCATCTTTCTGGCTGGACAGGCTGAAGGTGACGGTCTTGCCGCTGGCGGTCTTGATGCTGAGGCTGACCTGGTTGTCGGCCTTGCTGTGCAGTACCGTCTGGTCAGTCTTGATCGCGCCAGCGTCCCCGGCCCGGGCAGCCGTGGTGTTGAGCACAGACTGTGAAATACCGACACCACCGCCCTGGGTGAATTGATCCACCAACGCCGCGCCCAGGCCGCTGTAGCGACTGGCCGTGGAAATTGAATTAAAGCTGCTGTTGATGGCCTTGGTCACTGCATCCTGGCTGCTGTTTTCCCAGGCCCGCACCGTTTCCTGGCCGGGCATCTGCCCGTCTCGAGAGTAGATATCGACGACATCAGCCGCTGGATTGCCGAGGCTGACCACCGCAGAGGGCCGAACCGGTGAGACATCGACAGTGTTCGCCACGGTGGCCGGCGACGGCGTGGTGGCCGCGCGAACGATGAGGGGATTGGTAGCGATGATAGGCGTTAGCGTAGTCATGACAGTCCGTGTCTTGAAAGCTGAGTAGCGTTCAATTTAACCAAGACGCATCGGCATTGACAGCATTGAAGCCGAAATAAATAGCAAAGAGCCATGCCAAAAAACCGGCTCTTTGCCGTATTGCGCAGATCAGAACCGGTAAGTCACCGAACCGCCAAGATCATTGGCGCTGTTTTCATACCTGGCGTCATAGGTCAGGCCACATGCTGGTGGGGTCTGGCGAACCTTGATCGGTTCTTCTTTCAAGTCTGCCCGCGGTTTATTGAGCACGCGCCCGTGTAATCACGCTCAAGTCGCTGGTGGGATAGGTATCGTAATGACATAATGAAGGCCATTTAACGCATTCGGCCAAACTCAAATGAATAGCACCGTCGGGATGGGCCCCGAGGCAAGTCACGCGCCCAATCCCATCAAAGGCGGCGCAAGCGAGCTGGCCACCACTGGCTTGGGTAGAAACGAAGCGTTCACCGAGCGCGTGCTGGCCAGCATCAACGATTGCATCAAAGTCCTGGACCTGGACGCCCGCCTCACCTTCATGAGTGAAGGTGGCCAGAAAATCATGGAAGTCAGTGACTTCAACAGCATCCGCGGCTGCCCCTGGCCCGACTTCTGGCAGGACCAGGGAAACCTGGATGCCAAGGCCGCCGTGCAGGCTGCCCAAAACGGTGACAGCGCGAGCTTTATAGGCCCCGCCCAAACCTTGGCCGGCAACCTGAAATGGTGGCATGTGCAGGTCAGTCCGATCCTGGACAGCGACGGCCGGCCGGAGCAGATCCTCTGCGTCTCCCGTGATATCACCGCCCTGCGTGAAGCCGAAGAGTCACTGCGTAAACTCAATGAATCCCTGGAGCAGCGGGTGGTGGAGCGTACCCGTGATCGCGACCGTATCTGGCGTCTGTCGCCGGACCTGATGCTGGTCGCTCAGCTCGACGGTGTTATCTCTGCCGTCAACCCGGCCTGGACACGCATGCTCGGTCACACCGAACACGACCTGGTGGGCAGTCAATTGCTGGCCCTGGTGCACCCGGACGACCTGGCCGTCTCGTCATCGGCGGTCAGCCGACTGGGAGATGGCAAGAACTTTCCCAACTTCAAGAATCGTTACCGCCACCAGGATGGCAGCTACCGCATGATCGCCTGGACCGCTGTGCCCGACAGCGACTACATCCACGCGGTCGGCCGTGATATCCAGGCCGAGGAAGAGGCCAAGGAAGCCTTGCGCTTGTCGGAAGACGCCCTGCGTCAATCACAGAAACTGGAAGCGATTGGCCAACTCACCGGCGGCGTCGCACACGATTTCAATAACCTGCTGACAGTGATCAAGTCCTGTGCCGACTTGCTCAAAACGCCTTCGCTGAGCGAAGTACGGCGCATCAAGTATGTGGAAGCCATCGCCAATACCGTGGACCGTGCCGCCCGCCTGACGGCGCAGCTGCTGACATTCGCCCGCCGCCAGGCCCTGCGCCCGGAAGTCTTCAACGTCGGCGACAGCGTATTACGGGTGGGCGAAATGATGGACAGCCTGACCGGTTCACGCATCAAGGTCACTATCGAGGTGCCGCAGAAACCGCGCTTTATCAACGCCGATGAAAGCCAGTTCGAGACCGCCCTGGTGAATATGGTGGTCAACGCACGCGATGCCATGGCTGGCAATGGCCAATTGTCGATCAAAGTGGCGACGGCCAACTGGCTCCCTTCGGTGCGTGCCCATCCGGTACGTGTCGCCGACTACGTGACCATTGAGCTAAGCGATACCGGTTCAGGCATCGCGCCGGAAAAGCTCGACGCCATCTTCGAACCGTTCTACACCACCAAGGGCATCGGCCAGGGCACCGGCTTGGGGTTGTCACAGGTGTACGGTTTTGCCAAACAATCGGGGGGTGAAATCCTGGTGCAGAGCGAATGCGGCAAAGGCAGCCAGTTTGTTTTGTACTTGCCTGAAGTCGAGGCGGGCGTGACGTCAGCCACCCCGGAAAACCAGTGCGCCCCGATTGCTTGCGACTTGTGCGTGCTGATGGTCGAGGACAACGCCGATGTCGGCCTCTACACCTCGCAGACCCTGGAGCAAATGGGTTTTAAGGTGCTGTGGGTGCCCGACGCCAACAGTGCGCTGGACGCACTGGCGCCCAACCCGGAGAGCTTCCAAGTGGTGTTCTCCGACATCTCGATGCCAGGCATGAGCGGGCTGGAGTTGCTCGACGCGATCGAAGCCCTCTACCCGTGGCTCCCCGTGGTACTGACCACAGGCTACAACGATGAATACGCACGCATCGCCCAGGAAGAAGCGCAACGCTTTGTGCTGCTGCAAAAACCCTATTCCACCGAGGCGTTGGCAGTGCAGCTGCACAAAGTGGTCAAGAGCCGCCTGAACCTGATTCCACAAGACTGAGCCTGAGCCGCTTGTATAAACACGCCGATTAAACAGTTATTTCGCAACAATTAAAAACCTCGCACCACTCCGTTAATACGAAAGAACCCGCAAAACCAACCCCATCAGGTGCCCACAGGGCACCTGCGCACCACCTTTGTGCATTTTTTTGCTGAATAACGCGGCATTCCTCACGTTTTACGTAATAAATCCTACAGACGATGTAACAAACCGTTTATTGATAACTCAAGTGCGGCAAGTCCCCGAGTTGATGGTTTGGCTCGATGGGCATGAATCGAGTGTATTTCTACGTTAAGGATGTCGAGTGCCGAATCAGCCCTCAACCGATCGCCTGTGTTATATCCAGAAAATAGGCGCCGCCCTGCTCTGCCTGTGTGCGCTGCCGGTGGCCGCCGCCGAGGGACCGCAGCTCGGTCAGGAAGCCCTGCGCCTGCAGCAACAACAGCAGCGCGACTTGCAACAACTGCAACTCGAGCAACGCCAGCGGCAGATACAAAGAGGCAGTTTCGGCGCGCAACCGGCCACACCGGCCTTGCCTGAGGGGGTCGCCAAAGACCAACGCTGCTGGTCCTTGCGCGGTACACGCGTGGCCGGTGTGACCTTGTTCAGTAACGCTGAGCTGAACAAACACGTCGAACCCTATGTGGCCGCCTGCATGGGCGTCACCCAGATCAACCGCCTGTTGGCCGAGATTACCCGCCTGTACGTTGAGGCCGGCTACATCGCCAGCCGCCCGTACCTGATCAGCACGCCGGCCGCTGGGCACCCGCTGGATATTCACGTCGAAGAAGGCTACGTCGAAGCCGTCGAATTGACTGACCAGAGCCTGCCCGTGTCGTTACGCGGAGCGTTTCCCGGGATGCTCGGCAAGCCGCTGAACCTGCGCGACCTGGAACAAGGCCTGGACCAGCTCAATCGCCTGCGCTCGGTGGACCTCACCGCCGACATCGCCCCTGGCAGCGAACCTGGCGCATCGCGAATCATCCTGCACTCGCGCAGCACGGCCTCGCGTTGGGGGCTCGGACTGGGTGTGGATAACCTCGGCAGCGCCGGCACCGGCCGTGATCGCAATGCCATCAGCCTGAGCCTGGACAGCCCGTTGGAACTCAACGATTCGCTCAACCTGAGCTTCAGCGACACGCTCAATCACGGCCCGCGCTACAGCCGCAGCAACAGCCTGTTTTATTCCATCCCTTACGGCTACTGGACCTACAGCCTGTTCGCCAGCCATGCCGAATACCGCTCGCCCTTCAAGCTCAGCAGCGCCACGTTTTATAACAGCGGCCGCACCGATCAGGTCAGCTTGCGCACCGACCGGGTGTTGTGGCGCGACCAGGGCCATCAACTCAGCGCCAACCTGCAACTGGCCTACAAGGACGTCGACAGCTACCTGCAAAAGGTTCGCCTGGGCATCCAGAGCCCAACGCTGACCGTGGCCGAGGCCGGCGTGAACCTGTTCTGGCTCAACAGCGCGGTGTGGAACCTCGACGTCAATTACGCCCAAGGCCTGACCTGGTTCGGCGCCGATCGCGATGCCGACCACGTGCAGAAAAACCTGCCTCAGGCGCAATTCCACAAGTACCGCGCCAACCTGACTCAATGGCGCAACGGCCAATGGCTGGGCCAACCGTGGCAGTGGCAGAGCCAGCTGTCGGCGCAATACAGCCCGGACACGCTGCCCGCCATTGAACAACTGCTGGGCACCGACGACTCGGCCGTGCGTGGCTACCGCGAAAACAGCGCGTCGGGAGCCATCGGCGCGGTATGGCGCAACACCTTGCGCCTGCCGCTCAACAGCGACCTGGCGGTCAAGATCACGCCACGCCTGGGCCTGGACAACGGCTGGGTCAAACGCGAACACGGCGCCCAAGGCCAACGCCTGAGCGCTGCCAGTGCCGGGCTCAACCTGAGCTGGAAGAACGTGCAGCTCGACCTCGATTACCAACGCAACCTCAACACCCCCGCAGGTTTTGCCCAGGAGCCGGATGTGTGGCTGACGCGCCTGAGCCTGCAAATATGAGCCGATATCTGTTTAGCCTGAAATAACCGTAATCCCTGACCACCACAGCAGCGTTGCAACGAACAACGCACGTCGCGGATCAGCCAACACAGAGCGAAATTATTTATGCCGACTGACACACATACGTTTCACCTTTCACCTCAAGGCAGACTGCGCTGGGCCATCGCCAGCCTGTTTCTGCTGCCGCAACTGGTGGTGGCCGCAGGGTTGACCGTCGTCGAAGGGCCCGGCGGTACGCCGCAACTGCAAAACCAGGGGGGCGTGCCGATCATCAACATCGTCGCGCCGAATGCCGGTGGCCTGTCCCATAACCAGTTTCTGGACTACAACGTCGACCGCCAGGGCGTCGTGCTGAACAACGCCTTGCAGGCCGGCCAATCCCAACTCGCCGGGCAGTTGGCAGCCAACCCGCAGTTCCAGGGCCAGGCGGCGAGCGTGATCCTCAACGAAGTGATCAGCCGCAACGCCTCAACCCTCAACGGCGCCCAGGAGATTTTTGGCCGGGCGGCCGACTATGTGCTGGCCAACCCTAACGGCATCTCTGTCAACGGCGGCAGTTTCATCAACACCCCGAATGCCAGCCTGGTGGTGGGCCGCCCTGAACTCAACGACGGCAAGCTGCAAGCCTTGAACACCCGTGATGCCCGTGGCCAGCTGACGGTACAAGGCCAAGGCCTGCAAAACCGCGAGGGTTCGATCAACCTGATCGCGCCGCGCATCGACAGCGACGGTCGCCTGAGTGCGCGTGATCAATTGAACCTCACCGTCGGCCGCAACCAGGTCGACTACGCCAGCGGCCAGGTGCGCCAGGTAGACCCGGCCAGCAAAACCCAGGACCAGCGTATCGACGCCCGTCTGTTCGGGGCGATGCAGGCCGGGCGCATCAACATCGTCAGCACCGCCGACGGCGCCGGCGTGCGCGTGGGTGCCGTAAACGTGGAGGGGCGTGATGGGGTGAAGATCAGCTCGGCCGGCGACCTCGATATCAGCGGCCAAGTCCACGCCAACAGCCTCGACGCCACCCGCGCGAGCGTGCAAAGCCGCCAGGGCGATGTCGACGTGCACAGCGCCAAGGACCTGAGCCTGGCCGCCACCGATGTCAGCGCGCGCAACGTCAAACTCGACGCCGGCCGCAACCTGACGCTTGGCAGCCTGGAAAGCCGCAAGCTCCAGGAAAAGCGTGAACAGTGGGACAACAGCAACTTCCTGTTCACCTATGAAACCTATGACCGCACCACCACCGACAAGGACTCTCGCCAGCACGGCAACAAGGTCGTAGCGCAACAGGACGCAGCGCTGTCGTCCGGCGCCAAAACCGAGATCAAAGCCAGCAACGTGGAAGCGGGGGCTGCTTTACACGTCAACAGCGGCGCCGACCTTCAGGTGATCGCTGCCACCGAAACCCATGAAACACGCGATCAGGGCAATCATCGCAAGCACCTGTGGAAAGCCAACTGGGACACCTCCAGCAGCGAACAGCGCAGCGTCACCAGCAGCCTCAAGGCCGGCAAGGCCCTGGAGCTGACCAGCCAGCAGAAACTGCAATTGCAAGGCGCCGAGCTGAAAACACCGGGTGACCTCCAATTGGCCGCCCGCCAAGTGGACATCACCAGCGCCAGCCGCACTCAGCGCAGCAGTAATACCGCGTACTCCGGCGACCTGACAGGTGGCAGCTTCTTCGGCAAAAACGGCGACGGGGATAAAGGCAAAACCTTGAACACCGGCAGCAAGGTCAACGCCGACGGCAAGCTGATCGTCAAGGCGGATGAAGTGCGCATCAGCGGCAGCCAGGCCCGTGGCGGCAAACAGGCCAGCGTGATCAGCGACAAAGGTTCGCTGGTGATCGACGGCGTACAAGACACGTCCCACGACAATAGCTACAGCAAGGACAGCAAATTCTTCGGCATCTCCAAGGATGAAAGCCGCCAGAACCTCAAGGACAGCACCGTGGTTGCCAGCAACCTGCGCTCGGACAGCAACCTCAAGCTGCAAAGCGCCAAGGACATCCACGTCAGCGGCTCACACGTGTCCGCCGCCGGTGAACTGCAGGCGGATGCCAAAGGTGATATCAAGGTCACTGCTGCTGAAAACACCTCCCACAACACCACCAGCACCCACACCCGAGGCTTTGAGGGCTACGCCAGGGAAACCGCCGATGGAACCCGTCAGTACCGCGCCGGCGTGAGCTACGAAGACCAGCAACACACCAACAAGACCGACACCACGCAACAGCAGGCGTCCAGCCTCAGCGGCGGCAGCGTAGCCGTTACAGCCGGTGGCGACGTAAGCATCAAGGGCTCCGACCTCAAGGCCACCGAGGGCGATGCGACCTTGAGCGGCAAAAACGTCGAACTGCTCTCGGCCCATGACAGCACTCACAGCGACACCGACCAGACCACCATCGGCGGCGGCGTCTACTACACCGCAGGCCTTGACCGCGCCGGCAACGGCGCGCAGTTCAGCCACCACAGCAGCAATGACACCCGCAGTACAACCACCGCGCAAACCAGCAACGTCGCGGCGGCCGGCAAACTGACCCTCAACGCCGGCAACACCCTCACCAGCCAGGGCGCGCAGGTCCAGGCCGGTGCCGAGTTAGTGGTCAATGCAGGTCAGGTCGATAACCAGGCGGCGCACAACAGCGAGACCAGCACCCACAAGGAGAACGGTTGGACCGCCGATGTCGGCGCCAATGTCGAATACAAAGGTGTCACCCGGCCTATCGAAAAAGCGATCGAAGGCATGGCCCAGGCCAAATTCCATCAGCCAGGTTTGCTCGATGCCTTCGAGCAACCCAATGTCGGACTGGATGTGGAAGTCGGTCATACCAGCAAAAGTCGCACACAGCAGGACAGCACGGCCGTGGTCAGCCAGTTCAGTGGTGCCACGGTGCAGGTCAATGTTGCCGGCAAGTTGCAGGATGAAGGCACTCAATACCGCGCCACCGATGGCGGCCTGAAGATCGATGCCGGCGAGCATGTCGCCACGGCGGCGGCCAATACCCACAGCAGCAGCGAGCAAGGCGTGGACGCCAAGGCGGGCGTGCGGGTCTACACCACCACCGGTGAAGACCTGAACCTACGCGGCAGCGGCACAGGCGGCAGCAGCGACGTGAGCCAAACCGCCAGCACGGCGGTGGTCGGCAGCTACGCCGCCACCCAAGGCGTGAACATCGAGGCCAAGGGCGATGCACGTTATGAGGGCAGCCAGTTCAACGGTGGCCAGGCGGGCATCAACCTCAAGGCGGGGGGTGAGTTGGCGCTCAATCAGGCCAACGATACCCAGAGCGAAACCAGCAGCAGTCTGCGCGGCAATGGTTCATTGACCGTGGGCACGGCGCCAGGCGCGAACGGCACAAACGTCAACCTCGGTGCCGGTGTGCAGTTGGACCATAAGCAACTGGACACCCGCGACAGCCAGGCACGTGTCGCGACGCTTCAGGGCAGCGGGCCCATCGCACTCAGCAGCGGCGGCGACATGACCCTGCAAGGCACCCAGTTCGGCAGCAGCACCGCCAACACCGGCGATATCAACCTGACTTCCGGCGGCAAGCTGGACCTGCAGGCGGCAACCGACACCCACGTGAGTAACGGCAGCAACCTGGGCGGCGGCCTGACCGTCGGTGCCGGCAAGACCAGCAGTGCCGAAAGCAGCGGCAAGACCGGCAACCTGAGCGCCAACTTCAACATCGGCAAGGTCGCCGAAAACGATCAGACTGCAGTCGTTGGGCAGTTGCACAGCAACGGCAAGGTCAGCCTCGCCAGCGGCGCGGATGCGAAGGATGCCATCCACTTGCAAGGTACGCAGATCACCGCCGCCAACGTCAAACTCGACGCGCAAAAAGGCGGCGTCCTGCAAGAGTCGGCGCAGTCCACTCAGGCCCATGACAGCTGGGGCGTCACCCTCGGCGCGGGCGGCAGTGGCGGCAAGACCACCCTGGCCGATGCCGGTGAGCACGACACACCCAAGACCCAACTTGGCATCAATGCCCGGGCCAAGGTCGATGTGGATCACCTGCAAAGCACTGCACAGCACGACAGCCTGATCAAGGCAGATAGCGTGACGATCAACAGTGCCGGCGATACCCACCTGGCTGGCGCACGGATCGAAGCGGGTCAGGTGAGCGGCAAGGTTGGCGGAGACTTGGTGGTCGAGAGTCGCCAGGACCACATCAGCAGTACTCAGGTCAATGTCGATGCCAAGCTCGACGTCGAGAAAAACCAGCCCGGCGTGGTCAACAAACTGGCCAAGACCACCGGGCCGCTCAAGGACAAGGTGCAAGCCAAGGCCGAGGGCGCCTTCGACAAGCACCGCGAAAAGCTGGAGAACGCCGTCGACAAGGGCACCGAACACCTCGCTTCGGCCAAGGAAAACGTGGCCAACGCCAAGGAGCGCCTGGGCGAGAAACTCACCCGTAGCGACAGCTACGACGTGAACCCGCAACCCCGTGGAGCGATCGGTACCCGCGTCGACAAGGCCAAGACGTACCTCGCGGACAAGAAGGATGCTTTGGGCTCTCACCTGTCCAACCTCAAGGATAAGGTTTGGCCAAAAACCAGTGACAGCGTTGCCGTCAGTGGCAAGAACACCCCTGGCAGCTCGGTGGCTGATACCGCAGAAAGCGTGCTGTTCGGTGACAAGAGCGGTAAAACCACTTACACCCCGACCTTGAACCTGGATGTCAGCCGTGTCGCCAAAGACAGCGTCACTCAAGCGTCCGGTATCCGGGGTACTCAGGGCGTCAATCTGCAGGTGAGCGGTGAAACGCACCTGACCGGCGCACGGATCAGCGCGCCGGCAGGCAACGTCGATCTGGGCGGTTCCAAGGTGAAGGCAACGACGTTGGCAGGCAGCGATTATCGCGTCGATGTCGGGCTGAACGTTTCAAAATCACCGGTCAACCTGGTGCTGGGCGCCAAGGACGAATTAACCCAGAAACAGGACGACGCCACACGTAAGGATCAAGCCATCAACCTTGGGCCGCTGCGGGTAGGCGGGCACAGTGACAGCCAGCAATTGCAGGCGGGGATTGATCAGGACGTCAACTAAGCAGCAATGCCCCGGTGGAAAAGGTTAAGCCCGTTTTCACCGGGGTAAACATTTCTAAATGTTTCTTCATAAAGCCAAACCGTCATTAAACAGACACATCCCAGGAATTAAATCGTCACGTCTTAGACAGGTGGACCTATCCACTTACCCCTTCCTTGAGGTGTTGTCGTGATGTTGCCGAGCAAAAAAAGTCTGTCCGTTTTGTTGACCGCCCTGTGCCTGAGCGGCGTGGCCCACGCCACTGACGTTACCGGTGCCGGGTCGAGCTTCGTCTACCCGGTGCTGTCCAAGTGGTCACAGGACTACAGCAAGAACTCCAGCAACCGCATCAACTACCAGTCAATCGGCTCCGGCGGCGGTATCGCCCAAATCAAGGCGGCCACCGTTGACTTCGGCGCCTCTGACGCGCCGCTGTCCGCCGACGAACTCAAAGCCGGCGGCCTGGGCCAGTTCCCCAGCGTGATTGGCGGCATCGTGCCGGTGATGAACGTCGAAGGTGTGGCCGCAGGCCAGTTGAAACTCGATGGTGACGTCCTGGCGAAGATCTTTCTCGGTGACATCAAGGCCTGGAACGACCCGGCAATTGCTGCGCTCAACCCCGGCTTGAACCTGCCGGTGGCGAACATCACCGTGGTGCACCGCTCCGACGGCTCGGGCACTTCGTACAACTTCACCAACTACCTGTCCAAAGTCAGCGAGAGCTGGAAAACCAAGATCGGCTTCGGCACCACCGTGCCTTGGCCGGTCGGCGTGGGTGGCAAGGGTAACGAAGGCGTTTCTGCCTACGTGAAGCAGATCAAAAACTCCATCGGCTTTGTGGAATACGCCTACGCCTTACAGAACAAGATGACGTACGCCCAGTTGAAGAATGCTTCGGGGAAGTTCGTCAAACCTGACGCCAAGGCGTTCCAGGCCGCCGCTGACACCGCCGACTGGGCCAACGCCAAAGACTTCAACCTGATCATGACCAACGCGCCAGGCGAAGGCGCGTGGCCAATTACGGCCACCACCTGGATCATCATGTACAAGCAGCCCAAGAACGCCGAGCAGAGCCAGGCGGCGTTCAGCTTCTTCAAGTGGTCACTGGAAAAAGGTCAGCAACAGGCAGCGGCACTGGACTACGTAGCATTGCCGGACTCTCTGGTGACGCGAATCGAAGGTTACTGGAAGTCTGACTTCACCAACTGATTCGCCCTATGACCGCCTTCCTCATTGCTTGAGGAAGGCGGTGAGCACATCTGATATGAACGAAAGCGTCCAAACCCTGGTTATGACAACTCACGCGGGCGACTCACGGAGCGACAGCCGCGCGGCCCGCGATCAACGCCACGATCTATGGTTCAAACGCACACTGTTCGGCGCAGCCATGTTGGTGTTACTGCTGCTGGCAGCCATTGCAGCCTCGACGCTTTGGGGAGGCGCACTCGCGTTCAAGACCTTTGGTTTCGATTTCATCACCAGCACCGAGTGGGATGCGGTCAATAACCACTTTGGCGCCGTGGTGCCGATCTACGGCACCCTGGTGACCTCGTTTCTGGCCTTGCTGATTGCCGTCCCGGTCAGTTTCGGCATTGCGATTTTTCTCACGGAAGTCGCGCCGCCCTGGCTGAAGATGCCGGTCGCCTCAGCCATTGAATTGCTCGCTGGTATTCCATCGATCATCTATGGCATGTGGGGCCTGTTCGTTTTCGGGCCGTTTATGGCCGAACACCTGTCGCCCTTGATCAATGACTACCTGGGCGCCCTGCCCTTTGTCGGCTCGCTGTTCCAGGGCCCACCGCTGGGGATTGGCATGCTGACCGCCGGCATCGTGCTGGCGGTGATGATCATGCCGTTTATCACGTCGGTGATGCATGAGGTGTTTCGCAGTGTGCCGACACAGTTGAAAGAATCCGCCTACGCCTTGGGCAGCACCACGTGGGAAGTGGTGTGGGACATCGTCTTGCCCTACACCCGGTCGGCGGTGGTCGGCGGCATCTTTCTCGGCCTGGGTCGTGCCCTTGGCGAGACCATGGCCGTGACCTTCGTACTGGGTAACGCCCAGCAGTTTTCCGCCTCGTTGCTGATGCCCAGCAGTTCCATCGCGTCCGTCATCGCCAACGAGTTCAGCGAGGCCTACACCGACCTGCATCGCTCGGCGCTGATCGCCTTGGGCTTCCTGCTGTTTATCGTGACCTTCATCGTACTGGCATTGGCGCGGTTGATGCTGATGCGCCTGTCGCGTAAGGAAGGGCTATGAACGCGAACGAACGCCTTTATCGAACACGCGCGCTTAAAAACGGCGTGGCCATGTTCCTCAGTTGCGGCGCTACGGCCTTTGGCCTGCTGTGGCTGGCGTGGATTTTAGTGACGACCATCATCAACGGCTTCCAGGCGCTCAACCTGCGCCTGTTTACCCAGATGACCCCACCGCCCGGCACCGAAGGCGGCCTGGCCAATGCGTTTTATGGCAGCGCACTGATGTCCGCTATCGCGTTGCTGATCGGCACACCCATCGGACTGATGGCGGGCATCTGGTTGGCAGAGTTCGCACGACACTCGCGGCTGGGAACTACCGTGCGGTTCATCAACGACATCCTGCTGTCCGCGCCGTCAATTGTGCTGGGGCTGTTCATCTACACCGGCGTCATCTTGCCGCTGAACCTGCTGACCAATCATCAGGTCGGCTTTTCTGCCATCGCGGGGGCATTGGCCTTGGCCCTGCTGGTAATTCCGGTGGTGGTACGCACCACCGATGAAATGCTCCAGCTACAACCCTCGACCATGCGCGAGGCGGCCCTGGCACTGGGTGTGCCGCAATGGAAGCTGACGCTGCAGATCGTGTTGAGGGCGGCCAAAGCCGGCGTGGTCACCGGCATCCTGCTCGCGCTGGCCAGGATTACCGGGGAAACGGCCCCGCTGCTGTTCACCGCCTTCGGCAATCAGTTCTGGAGCAGCAACCTGCTCAAGCCGATTGCCAGTGTGCCTGTGGTTATTTTCCAGTACGCCATGAGCCCGTTCGACGACTGGCATGCGCTCGCGTGGGCCGGTGCATTGGTCCTCACGCTGTTCGTGCTGGTACTCAGCCTGGCATCCCGCCTGATTCTTTTACGCAATAGGTCTCACTGATGGACGCCACCGGCATTGCTCACGAAAAAACCAAAATCCAGGTGCGCGGGTTGGAGTTTTTCTACAACAACCAACGCTCCCTGAAATCCATCGACATCGACATTCCGGAAAAGCGCATCACCGCCATCATCGGTCCCTCGGGCTGCGGCAAGTCCACCTTGCTGCGGGTGTTCAATCGCATCTACTCGATGTACCCCAAGCAGGAAGCGCGTGGCGAAGTGCTGCTCAATGGCGAAAACATCCTCGCCCCCGGCTACTCGATGAACCGCCTGCGCAGCCATGTGGGCATGGTGTTCCAGAAGCCCGTGCCGTTTCCAATGTCGATCTTCGACAACATCGCCTACGCGGTGCGCCATCATGAAAAATTGTCCCGGCGTGAAATGAATGACCGCGTCGAGCAAGCCTTGCGCGGCGGCGCCCTGTGGGATGAAGTGAAAGACAAACTCAACCAGAGCGCGCAGAGCCTCTCGGGTGGCCAGCAACAGCGACTGTGCATCGCGCGCACCATTGCCCTGCGACCGCAGGTGTTACTGCTGGACGAACCGACCTCAGCGCTCGACCCCATCTCGACCGGGCGTATCGAGCAGTTGATTACAGAGTTGAAGACGCAATACACGGTGATCATCGTGACCCACAACATGCAGCAAGCCGCGCGGGTGTCGGACAACACCGCGTTCATGTTCATGGGGGAATTGATTGAGTATGGGAATACGGACGAGATCTTCACCAAGCCGCAGATGAAGCAGACGGAGGACTATATTACCGGGCGGTTTGGTTGAGCGGACGCCAATACTCTTTAACCAAAAAATCCGGAACGCCTCATTTGCGTGAGCCGTCCGGATTTTCTAAACCGCCATAAGGCGGCGGGAATAAAGTTTTACAGGCCCTTCGAAAACACTACCTATACTGCCAGCCGTCAGTTTGCGCCTAAGAGCCAACACCTTGCAAAGAGAACTCCAACTCCTTACCTATGCCCTGTTCTTTGACAATATGCTGTTTACCTACCGTCGAATTTTTATACCTGCCATACAGACCTGTGCTCATGATTTCACCCACCTTTACATCCCCCTTGTCATCAGTAGTAAAGGGTGCAAAAAAACTACCGCGAGTAGGCGCTATCTGCGAGCTTTTATTTATTTTCGCGCCGTATTGTTCGACGAAGCCAGCGTCACTACCCGCTAGCGCAACATTCTGATCGACGTGTATATCTTTGACATGTTGTTTTGGCCCAGGGTTACCAGGATCCGTAACATCCTGAACATAGGCGCTCAACATTCGCGGGGCTGCGGGGTCTCGTTCGACAGTAAGTTCATACTTATTGCCAAACTTAAAGTCCACCAAGGTGCTATTGCTCGCGCCTGTTACCCCATCAAATTCAGCACGCCCTTTGGGCGCATTGAAATGCGGGCCATATCCGGAAAAAATAATCAGCGCCTTGCCATCCCCTCGGGGTTGCATCCCGATATAGCCACGACCAAGGGCTGTACCTTTCTCAGTATTGACGCCGAACATCATCGCGTAGTAAATCCCTGCGTCCTTGTCAGCCTTTTTTTGAAGACCTTCGTCGATAATGATAGGGAACGTAATGTTGCTCAACCCAGGGCGCGGAGCGGCAAGCGAGTACTTCACACCAAACAATCCGTTGGGGGATGTGAACTCTTTCTTCATTTCAAATTTTGGATCGCTTACTTTATCGAGCACTGAGGCATCGGAAATAAGCGGAGTATGCGAAGCACTGTCTTCAGATTTTTTTACCGTCACACTCGCTGGCGATTGTGTTGGCAGTTGAACATGTATTGCTTGTGGAGAAAGTTGCGAACGGTAGATATTCATAACAACCACAGCCCTCTTTTGGAACAGCCATCAATAGGCATCAATGCAATGCCCGTTCATAGGCATGGTTATAAGGCCTCACACGCATCAATAGTGCTGACACCGATGAATGCCCTAGCGGTGTGAACGTCGTCATTGTCGGCTGTAAATAATTGCTGATTTCGATCAAGGCAACTGACGACTTGTACGCACATTTCACGATATGACAGTAAATGGCTGACACCAAACCGCGCTATCAGAAAGAGCGCTCGGACGGCGTGGACTTTTCCTAAAGCAGATAAGGTCTATAACTGACAATTGCGGGAGATATATCTGAGTTGCCCATCACTCAAGACATTCTATTGAAACCTCGCGTAGCGAACGCCGCGACGGCACGCCCCCTGCACCGGCTTTAGTGGTAACCCCTCACCCAGGCTCTACTTCTCAACCAAATCCCAGGCAAAAAAAAACCCGGAAATCCTCACTTGCGTGGGCCTTCCGGATTTTCTAAACCGCCAAAAATGGTGGGTCGTGTGGGATTCGAACCTACGACCAATTGGTTAAAAGCCAACTGCTCTACCAACTGAGCTAACGACCCGCTGTGTTGTGGCGCGTATAATACTGATTTCTAAGGATTATTCAACACCTTATTTGAAATAAATCAGAAATAACGCGTTGGGTCTGTAATTCCGGCCGTTTGGAAGCCTTCTGCACGCAGTCGGCAAGCGTCACATTTCCCACAAGCACGGCCAGCATCGTCTGCCTGGTAGCAGGAAACAGTCAGCGCGTAATCCACGCCAAGTCCTACGCCAGCCTTCACAATGTCTGCCTTGCTCATGTTCTGCAGCGGGGCCTGGATACGAAAGCCCTGCCCTTCCACACCAGCCTTGGTCGCCAGGTTGGCCATGCGCTCGAATGACTCGACGTACTCTGGACGGCAGTCCGGATAACCGTTGTAGTCCAGTGCATTGACGCCGATGAAGATGTCACGGGCATTCAATACTTCGGCCCAACCAAGGGCCAGCGACAGGAACACGGTATTGCGCGCCGGCACGTAGGTCAGCGGGATGCCTTCGCTGGGCGCCTCGGGCACATCGATGCTGCTGTCGGTAAGGGCCGAGCCGCCGATGCCATTGAGGTTGAGTCCGATCACTTTGTGCTCGACCACACTCAGGTCACGGGCGACACGCGCGGCGGCGTCCAGCTCGGCGCGGTGGCGTTGGCCGTAGTCGAAGCTCATGGTGTAGCAGCGGTAGCCTTGCGCCTGCGCCATGGCAACCATGGTGGCGGAGTCAAGGCCGCCGGACAGCAAGATGACGGCGCGTTTTTGATCCGTCATGTCAGCGCCCCGGCTCGTCATTCCACAGGTATTTATGCAACTGCAATTGCAGGCGTACCGGCAGGTTGTCCGCCACGACCCAGTCGGCCAGGTCGCGGGCGTTCAGATCATGATGGCTCGGCGAGAACAGTACTTCGCCGGCACGGCGGTCGAGGCCGTATTGGATCAGCTTGGAAGCCGCCCAGTCATAATCGTCACGCGAACAGATCACGAACTTGACCTGATCGTTGGCCGTCAGCAGATCGATGTTCTCGTAAAGGTTACGGTGCGCTTCCTTGGAGCCTGGCGTCTTCAGATCGACCACTCGGCTTACGCGCGAATCCACACCAGAGATGTCCAGGGCACCGCTGGTCTCCAGCGAGACTTCGTAACCGGCATCACACAGTTGCTTGAGCAACGGGATGGCATTGGGCTGGGCCAGAGGCTCGCCACCGGTCACACAGACGTAGCGCGGCTTGAAGCCGGCAACCTGCTCAAGGATATCGTCGAGAGTGCGCACAGTGCCGCCACTGAAAGCGTAGGCGCTGTCACAGTATTGGCAACGCAACGGGCAACCGGTCAGCCGTACAAATACGGTGGGCAGGCCAGCGGTTCGCGTTTCACCCTGCAACGAGTAAAAAACTTCGGTAATACGTAATGTGTCTTGCATAGTCGCCACGGGCGTAACAGCTAAACAGGCTGTCCGCCTCCGTCAGGCACTTCAAGGGATTGCGCCAACGCGCCAACCCCGGGAAGCGTGTTTCATAAAAGGGCGTGGATTCTAACGAAAAAACCCGCGCCAGGCGCGGGTTTCTTCTAAACGGGCTACATCGCTTACAAGCGCTGTAGATCCCGCTGGGCCAACTGGGCAGCAGACGTACCCGGATATTGGGCAACCACTTGCTGCAGAATGCCTTTGACCTTGTCGGTATGACCCAGGCGGCGCTCTACGTCAGCCAGTTTGTACAGCGAGTCAGGCACCTTGGCGTGCTTTGGGTACAGCTGGCTGACCTTGGCAAATGCCTGGCCCGCCGCTTGTAAATCACCCTTTGCCAGGTTCACCTCACCCAACCAGTACTGGGCATTGCCCGCGTATTGGCTGTTCGGGTATTTGCGCAGGAATGCGGTAAAAGCCTGGCTGGCCTTATCGAAATCCTTGGCTTTGATCAGGTCGAAGGCTGCATCGTAATACAGTTTTTCCTTCGCCGGATCACCCGGTTCGCTGCTCGCGGCAGGGGCTTGGCCAGCAGCCGCTGCCCCTGCTGCGGCACCACCGGCGGCAGCGCTTGGCGCACCACCGGCAGAAGAATTATCAGGAGTTGCGGCAGGTGTTACGCCGGCTCCAATACGTCGATCAAGATCCTGGTAACGCTCCAGGCCTTCTTGCTTCAGCTGGTTCACTTGATTCTGCAGAACTTCAATGGTGCCTTGTTGCTGCGACAATTGATCCTGCATGCGTTGCAGCTGGTTGAACAGTTCGCCCTGTGCCGAGGGGGCGGACGTAGCCGCCCCCCCAGCATAGGCGCCGTTCGTGCCATAACCCGCTGGCGGATAACTGCTCCCGCTATTGTTATAGCCAGAGTTGCTATCTTCCACAGGAACCGCAGCCCACACCGCAAGCGGTGCGAGGCTGAGAGCCAATACAGTTAGAGCACGACGGCACGTTCGCATGACGAATTACTTACGCAGTTCGACGCGACGGTTTTGAGCCCAGGACTGCTCGTCGTGGCCAGTAGCAACTGGACGCTCTTTACCGTAGGAAACCAGTTCCAGTTGGCCCGGAGCAACACCTTGCAGTACCAGGTAGCGCTGAACGGCTTTCGCACGACGCTCGCCCAGTGCCATGTTGTACTCACGAGTACCACGTTCGTCGGTGTTACCTTCCAGAACAACGCGAGCGCCGTTAGCTTTCAGGTCCTTCGCGTGAACGTCCAGAGCGCGCATGGCTTCTGGCTTCAGGTCCGAACTGTCGTATTCGAAGTAGAAAGTGGTGATAGCGCGCAGAGCAGCTTCTTCGCTCAGGGAGCCGTCAACTGCACCAGTGTTAGCGCCGTAACCAGCGTTTGGATCAACAGCTGCGCCTTCACCGGCATTGTCGCCGCCTTTAGACGAGCAACCAACGGCTACGGACAGAGCCAGAGCCAGAGCAGCAAACTTACCAAACTTCAGCATTTCCATCGTGAAACTCCTAATGAACCCCAGTGTGTTAAGCAAATCTTTTTGTAGCGCCGCGTCAGTTCAGGTAAGGGGACCAGGACGGTTCTCTGACTTCGCCTTGTGCGGTAGGAAGCGGGAGCCTTACGCGTCCATTAATGGACACGAGCATCAAGACTCCCCGGCCCTGCTGGCGGGTGGCGTAGATTACCATGGTGCCGTTGGGCGCAACAGTAGCTGACTCATCAAGGTTGGTGTCTGTGAGGATTTTTACCGTTCCACGCTGCAAATCCTGGGCCGCAACCCGGAAATTAGTGAAACCATCCTGACGGTGAATCATCACCAACGTCTTTTCATCAGCCGAAAGCTTAGGGTTGGCATTGTAGTTACCAATAAAGGTCACGCGTTCTGCGCCACCGCCACCTACGCTTGTTTTGTAGATTTGAGGCTTGCCGCCACGGTCAGAGGTGAAATAGATGGTCGAACCATCCTTACCCCAGAACGGTTCGGTGTTGATGCCCGGGCCGCTGGTAACTCGGCTGATCTGGCGCGAAGCCATGTTCATCACGTAGATATCCGGGTTGCCATCCTTGGACAGCACGAATGCCAGGCGCGAACCATCCGGTGACCATGCAGGTGCGCCGTTGAGGCCTTCGAAGTTGGTGATCTGCTCACGACGGCCAGTATCGATGTGCTGGACGAAGATACGCGGACGGCGCTGTTCGAAAGACACGTAGGCAATACGCTTGCCATCCGGCGCAAAGCGCGGCGACAGGATTGGCTCACGGGACTGCAGCAAGGTCACGGCGCGTGCACCGTCGTAGTCCGAGCGCTGCAACGTATAACGAGTGTTGTCTACAGAGAAACGCTCAGCCGTTACATAAAGCAGGCGTGTCGAGAACGCACCTTTGATACCGGTGAGTTTTTCAAACGACTGGTCCGAGATGTAGTGGGCCATGTCCCGCAGTTGTTCGGCGGTGCCCGATACGCTGCCGGTCAAGACCTGCTGCTCGGTAGCCACGTTGAACAACGTGTACTGGATCTGCAGGCGACCACCGGCTGGCGTGATATTGCCGACCATCAGGTACTGGGCGCCAACGGCCTTCCAGTCACGGAACACAACTTCGCTGGCCTGGTTCGGCTGGCTGATCATGTTGCCTTTCGGAATCGGCGCGTAGTAGCCGGAGTTGCGCAGGTCGTCGCTGACGATCTGGGCCATGTCGTCCGGCAGCACGCTGCCGCCCTGCCAGCCGAACGGTACTACCGCGATCGGGGTGGCCCGATCGCTACCGCTGGTGACCAGGATGTTCTTTTCATCCGCCGCCGCTATCCCTGCCATACAGCAAATAACGACAAGCATTCCTCGAAGAAGGTTTCTCACAAGGCTAGATCCTCAGGTGTGAATGTCATCTTGAATGAACGATAGGGAGCGAAGTCGCTTGGTTTCATTCCCTGCATCTCGGTCAACCGGCCAATGTTCTTGACCGCGGCAACCGCCGAACTGTCGAACGAACCGTCACCACTGGACTTGGCCACGCTGACCGAAGTCACCGTACCGTCCGGCAACATGCCGATCTGCAGCACTACTGTCATACCTTTGCGTGCCGAAGGTGGACGTGTCCAGCCTTCCGCTGCCCGTGCCCGAATCAGGTCGTCGAAACTGCCCGCGACTTCATCACCACGTTCATCGGCCAAGGCTTGCTGACGCTGCGGCGTGTCGGAAAGCAAATCTGCCAAGGCCTGGGCCTTTTTCTCTTCGGCGGATTTACGTGCTGCTTCCTGGGCCTTTTTCTTGG
Organism: Pseudomonas sp. O39; assembly: GCF_045447295.1. Classification (NCBI taxonomy): domain Bacteria; kingdom Pseudomonadati; phylum Pseudomonadota; class Gammaproteobacteria; order Pseudomonadales; family Pseudomonadaceae; genus Pseudomonas; species Pseudomonas sp. O39. Next base: position 311,088 of record NZ_JBJGXV010000003.1, on the reverse strand, counting down.
TGGCGTCGGCGGCAGCTTTCTTCTTCGCGTCGTCGGCGATCTTTTTCTTCGCCTCGTCTGCTTCAGCTTTTTTCTTGGCGTCTTCGGCGGCTTTCTTCTTCGCGTCTTCGACTATCTTTTTCTTGGCGTCTTCAGCGGCCTTTTTCTTGGCCTCTTCTTCGGCCGCTTTTTTGGCTTCTTCTTCAGACTTCTTCTTGGCTATATCAGCCAATTGTTTCTCTTCAGCCTTTTTAGCTTCGGCAGCTTTGTCGGCTTTCTTGGCTTCATCAGCCTTTTTCGCCTCGTCAGCTTTCTTGGCTTCGTCAGCCTTTTTCGATTCCTCGGCCTTTTGAGCCGCCTCTTCTTTCTTTTGTTCCGCAGCAGCCTTCACCGCTTCCTGCTCGACCTTCTTCTGTTCCATCTGCTCGACTTCGGTCTGGCGCGCAGCCGACTTCTGGGCCTCACCCGCAATCTTCTGATTGGTCTGGGTAGTGGCCTGACTTTTCGATTTCAGCTGATACAGGGTCGCCTGCACGATCGGCTTGGCTGGCGGCAGGTCCGGGGTCATGGCAAAGCTGACGAACAGCATGCCAAACACCAGGACGTGCAGGGCAATTGCCCAGACGCTAGGCCAGAAGAAGCTTTCCGAGGCGGACGGCTCTCGCTGTTGGTGCATCAGGGCGCCTCGGTAATCAAGCCAACGTTACCGACGCCGGCCTTCTGCAGCCCACCCATGGCGCCCATGACGGAGCCATAGTCGACCACTTTGTCGCCGCGAATGAACACTTGCGTGTGCTTGCCGCCTTCGTTGCCGGACCGGATGATCTTGGTCACGGCGTCGGTCATCTGCGGCAAGGTCATGGCCTTGTCCTGCTGTTTCTGAGTGTCGACTTCGCTGCCAAGGTTCCAGTAATAGGTCTTGTCAGCCTTGATCGAAATGGTCAGGACCTGAGTGTTGTTGTCTTGCGGCAAGGCTTCGCTGGAAACCTTGGGCAGATCAACCTTCACGCCCTGATTGAGCATCGGCGCGGTCACCATGAAGATGACCAGCAGCACCAACATCACGTCGATGTAGGGCACTACGTTCATCTCGGCGACCGGCTTGCGCTTTTTGCGAGCTCGAGCGATTAAAGCCATTGGGAATTACCTGCTTATTCTTCGCTGGTGTGCACTTTACGGTGCAGGATCGCCTGGAACTCGTCGGCGAAGGTGTAGTAACGGCTGATCAAGGTTTCGCCGCGTGCGGCAAAACGGTTGTAAGCGATTACTGCTGGGATAGCAGCGAACAGGCCGATCGCGGTAGCGACCAGGGCTTCGGCGATACCCGGGGCCACAGTGGCCAAGGTCGCTTGCTGGGCCTGAGCCAGGCCACGGAAGGAGTTCATGATCCCCCAGACGGTGCCGAACAGACCGATGTACGGGCTGACGGAGCCAACGGTAGCGAGGAACGGCAGGCTCTGCTCCAGTTTCTCTTCTTCGCGTGAAATCGCGACGCGCATGGCACGGGCCACACCTTCCATGACCGCTTCAGGGTCGACGCCCGGCTGCTGACGCAGGCGCGAGAATTCCTTGAAACCGGCGCGGAAGATCTGCTCGACGCCCGAATCCGGGTCCGGGTTGCTGCCCGCCTGACGGTACAGCTTGGACAGGTCGATACCCGACCAGAAGCGCTCTTCGAAGCTCTCCAGGGCACGTCGACCGGCACGCAGCAAGTTGCTGCGCTGAAAAATCATGACCCAAGAGGTAACCGATGCGGCTACCAGGATCAGCATTACCAGTTGAACCACAACACTGGCATTGCTGACCAGGCTCCACATGGAGGAATGGTCGACGACGGTAGGTTCCACGCTAAATCTCCTGCTTTGATTGTTTACCCGCGCCGCTTACGTCGGCAAAGGCCGCACGTAGAGCTTCGGGAATGGCCCGGGGTTTCAAACTATTGGTGCGCACACAGGCCACCAGGAACTGCCCCTCACAGAGCAGCGTTGCATCCGTTGCCCGCCTGACTTGCTGTTTAAAGCGCAGGCTGACACGGTTCAATTCGATTACTTGCGCGCTGACCAGCAGCTCATCGTCCAGCCGCGCCGGCGCGTGGTAACGCGCCTCGCAGGAATGTACGACAAACAACAGGTCTTCCCCCGCAAGCGTGGATTGGGCAAAGCCCAACTCCCGTAGCCGCTCGGTTCGAGCCCGCTCCATGAACTTGAGGTAGTTGACGTAATACACGATGCCGCCAGCATCGGTGTCCTCGTAATAAACGCGACAGCGATGTACGAACGACTGATCCCCGTTTTGCGCGCGCATACTCTAGTGCTTACTCCTCAGGTTGCCAATCCGGCCAGGCAACTGTTTTTTCATTCCAAGCAACATTTCTAACGACTGAATGACGACACCAGCCACTAGGACAGCACAAACTTCAGATAAATCGACTGGCGTGACCTTTTTAATCGTCCACTGCATCGAGGAATTCGTCTACTACAGGCATCTCGCCCAATCGTGACGGAATGTTTAACCCAAAGTGCAGATAGGCGTGACGCGTGACCACTCGCCCCCGTGGCGTGCGCATGATGTAGCCCTGCTGGATCAGGTACGGCTCCAGCACATCCTCAATGGTATGGCGCTCTTCACTGATGGCGGCTGCCAGGCTGTCCACGCCCACCGGGCCACCGTCGAACTTCTCGATCATGGTCAAGAGTAGACGTCGATCCTGATGATCGAAGCCATGCTCGTCCACATCCAACAGGTTCAAAGCCAGGTCGGCCACGGCCTTGGTGATATGCCCCTTGGCCCGCACTTCGGCGAAATCGCGTACGCGACGCAACAAACGGTTGGCGATCCGTGGCGTGCCACGGGCCCGGCGGGCGATTTCGAAGGCGCCTTCCGGGTCCAGCGGCAAGCCGAGAATGCTCGCGGACCGGCTGACGATAGTCGCCAGGTCAGCGGTGCTATAGAACTCTAGACGTTGCACAATGCCGAAACGGTCTCGTAGCGGGTTGGTCAGCATGCCCGCGCGGGTGGTTGCGCCGACCAATGTGAAAGGCGGCAGGTCGAGCTTGATCGAGCGGGCCGCCGGGCCCTCGCCGATCATGATGTCGAGCTGGAAGTCTTCCATGGCCGGGTACAGCACTTCTTCGACGATCGGCGACAGCCGGTGGATCTCGTCGATAAACAGCACGTCGTGGGGTTCAAGATTGGTCAGCAACGCCGCCAGGTCACCCGGACGCTCCAGCACCGGGCCGGAGGTGGACTTGATCGACACGCCCATTTCATGGGCGATAATCATGGCCAGCGTGGTTTTACCCAGCCCCGGCGGACCGAAGATCAACGTGTGGTCGAGGGACTCACTGCGCCCGCGCGCGGCCTGGATGAACAACTCCATCTGCTCGCGCACGGTGGGCTGGCCAATGTAGTCGGCCAGGCTCAGGGGGCGGATGGCGCGGTCCTGGACCTCTTCACGGTCGCGCGGGCCGGTGGCCGCGATCAGACGATCAGCTTCAATCACTTAAATCATTCCCTTCAGGGCTCGGCGGATCATGTCTTCGCTGCTCAGGTTCTTATCCTTGATGGCCGACACTGCTTTGCTGGCCTCCTGCGGCTTGTAGCCCAGGGAGATCAACGCGCTGACGGCATCGCTTTCGGCACTGGCAACCTGCCCCACCGGCATATCCGGCTGGTTCGGCACCAGGGCAAACATGCTCGGTACGACTTCCCAGGCCTTGAAGCGATCCTTGAGTTCCACCAGCAGGCGCTCCGCGGTTTTCTTGCCGACACCCGGCACCTTGGTCAGCGCAGAGGTGTCCTGGGCCGAAACAGCGCGTACCAATTCATCCACTTCCAGGCTCGACATCAACGCCAGCGCAAGCTTGGGCCCCACGCCATTGAGGCGAATCAGTTCGCGGAAGAAGTCGCGGTCGCGCTTGCCTATGAAACCATAGAGCAATTGCGCATCTTCGCGCACCACCAGATGTGTGTGCAGCGTTATTGGCTCGCCGATCGACGGCAGGCGATAGAGGGTGGTCATGGGCACTTCCAGCTCATACCCCAACCCATTTACATCCAGAATCAGGTGCGGCGGCTGTTTTTCAGCCAGGGTGCCGCGCAAGCGTCCAATCACGGTTCAGATCCTTAAAGCTTGGGGTCAGAACAAGGCCTGACCGGAAATAACGATTGCGCTGATGCTATCAGAGACGCAGCCGCCCGCCACGACTGCGTGCCGTGCCCAGGCCATGCGGCAACAGGCTGGAGCGGGTGTGGGCATGGCAAATGGCAATGGCCAGGGCGTCGGAGGCGTCGATTTGCGGTTTTGAGGTGAGCTTGAGCATGTGCATGACCATCATCTGCACCTGCTCCTTGTTTGCCGCACCGGTGCCCACCACGGCCTGCTTGACCTGGGTCGCCGTGTATTCGGCGATTTCCATGCCCTCTTCCGCACCGGCGACGATCGCGGCGCCACGGGCCTGGCCGAGTTTCAGGGCGGAGTCGGCGTTTTTGGCCATGAAGACTTTTTCGATGCCCATGGTGACCGCCCCGTAGGTCTGGATCACTTCACGCACGCCGCGATAGACGATCTGCAGGCGCTCGGCCAACTCGCCCGCGCCAGTGCGGATGCAGCCCGAGGCGACGTAGACGCAGCCACGCGGGGTGTGTTGCACCACGCCAAAACCGGTAATGCGCGAACCGGGGTCGATACCTAGGATTAAAGTCATAACGCCTGCGGGGTGGGGGAAACACAATTCTTGCGGCCAACATCGATCAACTGTGGGAGCTGGCTTGCCTGCGATGCAGGCACCTCGGTGCGTCTTCTAAACCGAGGTGATGCTATCGCAGGCAAGCCAGCTCCCACATGTTGATCTACATCATTTTTCAGACTAGCTGTGCTGCGACTTCTTCTGGAATGTCGGCATTGGAATAAACGTTCTGCACATCGTCCAGGTCTTCGAGCATATCGAGCATCTTCAGCACTTTCTGCGCGCCGTCCAGGTCCAGCTCGGCGCTGGTGGTCGGCAGCATCACGATTTCCGCGTCAGTGCCTTTGAAACCGGCCGCTTCCAACGCGTTACGCACGGTATAGAACCCGGCAAACGAGGTGAATACGTCGATGTAGCCGTCTTCGTTGGTGACTACGTCGTCGGCGTCCGCTTCCATGGCGGCTTCGATCAGTGCGTCTTCATCCACGCCCGGTGCGAAGGAGATCTGCCCCTTGCGTTCGAACAGGTAGGCCACCGAACCGTCGGTGCCGAGGTTGCCGCCACATTTGCTGAACGCATGGCGCACGGCTGCCGCCGTACGGTTGCGGTTGTCGGTCATGCACTCGACCATCACCGCCACGCCACCCGGGCCATAGCCTTCATAGCTCAGCTCGACCATGTCGTCGGTGTCAGCTGCACCGGCACCACGCGCCACGGCGCGATCAATAATGTCGCGGCTCATGTTGGCGCCCAACGCCTTGTCCAGCGCCAGGCGCAGACGCGGGTTGGAGCCCGGGTCACCGCCACCCTGGCGAGCAGCGACGGTCAGCTCGCGAATCCACTTGGTGAAGATCTTGCCTTTCTTGGCATCCTGACGCTCTTTGCGGTGCTTGATGTTCGCCCACTTGGAATGGCCAGCCATAACACAACTCCGAAATTCTCTAGAAACCTTATCGATCCAGCCCCAGGCCGGACTTCTCTCTTTAAAGCACAACCCTTGTAACGCAAAGGCGCATCCGAAGATGCGCCTTTTTAGACTGCGTAAACCTCAGTGCGCTTTCACGCAGCGGCCTTACTCAGCCTTCGGCGCCTCACGCAGACGGATGTGCAGTTCGCGCAGGGCCTTGGCATCCACCACGCCCGGAGCCTGGGTCATGACGTCCGCAGCACTCTGGGTTTTCGGGAAGGCGATCACTTCACGGATCGACTGGGCGCCGGTCATCAGCATCACCAGACGGTCCAGACCGAACGCCAGGCCACCGTGCGGCGGCGCGCCGTATTTCAGGGCGTCGAGCAGGAAGCCGAATTTCTCTTCCTGTTCCGCTTCGTTGATGCCCAACAGGCGGAAGACCGCTTGTTGCATCTCTTTGCGGTGGATACGGATCGAACCGCCACCCAACTCAGTGCCGTTCAACACCATGTCGTAGGCGCGGGACAGAGCGCCAGCGGGGTTGGCTTCCAGCTCTTGCGGCGAGCACTTCGGCGCAGTGAACGGGTGGTGCAAGGCGCTGAAGCTGCCGTCGTCGTTCTCTTCGAACATCGGGAAGTCGACCACCCACATCGGTGCCCACTTGCAGGTCAGCAGGTCCAGGTCGTGGCCCAGCTTGATCCGCAGCGCGCCCAGGGCTTCGCTGACGATCTTGGCTTTGTCGGCACCAAAGAACACGATGTCGCCGTCAACCGCGCCAACGCGGTCGAGGATCGCGTTCAGGTTGTCCAACGGGATGTTTTTCACGATCGGCGATTGCAGACCATCAACACCGTTAGCACGCTCGTTGACCTTGATGTACGCCAGGCCTTTGGCACCGTAGATGCCGACGAACTTGGTGTAGTCGTCGATCTGTTTGCGCGGCATGCTCGCGCCGCCTGGTACACGCAGGGCGGCGATACGGCATTTAGGGTCGTTGGCCGGGCCGCTGAACACCTTGAAGTCGACTTCTTTGAGCTGGTCGGCCACGTCCACCAGTTCCAGCGGGTTACGCAGGTCTGGCTTGTCGGAACCGTAGCGGCGCATGGCTTCTTCGAAGGTCATGTGCGGGAACTCGCCGAACTCCAGGTCCAGCACTTCCTTGAACAGGTTGCGGATCATTTGTTCGGTCAGGCCCATGATCTCTTTTTCATCGAGGAAGCTGGTCTCGATGTCGATCTGGGTGAATTCAGGCTGGCGGTCGGCACGCAGGTCTTCGTCGCGGAAGCACTTGGCGATCTGGTAGTAACGGTCGAAGCCGGCCACCATCAGCAGCTGTTTGAACAACTGCGGCGATTGCGGCAAGGCGAAGAAGGAGCCGGCGTGGGTACGGCTTGGCACCAGGTAGTCACGCGCGCCTTCCGGGGTGGCCCGGGTCAGGATCGGCGTTTCGACGTCGAGGAAGCCGTTCTCGTCGAGGAAGCGGCGGATGCTGGTGGTCATGCGCGAACGCAGACGCAGCTTCTCGGCCATTTCCGGACGACGCAGGTCCAGGAAGCGGTAGCGCAGGCGCGTTTCTTCGCCCACGTCGGAATACTCGTTGAGTGGGAACGGCGGGGTTTCCGACTCGTTCAGCACTTCCAGCTCGTAGCCCAGCACTTCGATGGCGCCGGAGGCCATGTTCGCGTTCACGGCACCGGCCGGACGCAGGCGAACCTTGCCGGTGATCTTGACAACGTACTCGCTGCGCACGCGGTCGGCGGCGGCGAAGCTCTCGGCGCGGTCCGGATCGAACACCACCTGGGCCAGACCATCACGATCACGGATATCGAGGAAAATCACCCCGCCGTGGTCGCGGCGACGGTGAACCCATCCGCAAAGGGTGATTTCCTGACCTTCCAGGGTCTCGTTCAGTTGGCCGCAATAGTGGCTGCGCATCATGGTAGTGGTTTCACTTCTCGTAATTCGAAATTCGGTGGAGGCTCGCCTCGTCACCGTACATTTAAGCAGGGGACGGATAATGCAGGAGCCTGCGCGTAGAGTTCAACTCAGTCTGCTTTGTCGCCGCCCGCCAGGTTCTTCTTGGCGCCGGTCTTGAAGTCGGTCTCGTACCAGCCGCCGCCGCTCAGGCGGAAGCCCGGCATGGACAACATCTTCTTCAGCTCAGGAGCCTGGCAGGCAGGGCAATCGACCAGCGGCGCTGCGCTGATCTTCTGAATGGCTTCCAACTGATGACCACAGGAAGCACATTGATAGTCGTACATGGGCATGGAGATGTCTCGGCGATCAGATCGTTACTGCGCCACGCCCTGCCCTGTGGATAAACCCCAGGCATGCGCAGCAAAGCGCGGGATTATATCTGGTAAATCGAGGCAGTGCAGCCGGCTTTCTGCCCGAAGCCTGGCCCGCCTTGACGGTGGACCCGCTTCGCAACGGCCGTATTAATCGAGGTCAAGGGCGCTGACACGCCCTTTTAATACGTGAACCACGCACACCACCCTGACCAGCCCGCTGAAGTTCTTCACCCCTCCGTACCTCAAATGCACTTCCCGGTCGACGTAAGACAGCAACGCACTGACCGAGCAGGCATTGATCCCGGCTATCTCCGTGAGGATATTCCAGTAGATCTGTTCGAGCCGCAGGCAGGTCGAAAACCCGTTGAGCCTGACTGACCGGGACAATGGCTTGGCCAGCCCCATGTCGAACCCTTTTGCAAAGGGGTCGACCTTTATCTTATGAAAACCACCGGCTTCCATCACTCCACTACCCACTCCACGTGACATACACCTGACACTCCATTGCCAAACAGCAGCCCACGGGTTTCTCCCATTGGGCAGTGGCTCTATAAAACAGCAGGACGAGAGGGGCAGCCAGAAGACGGGGCGTTGATAATCGTAGGACAACGCCAGGAAGCGCAGAGAAACAAGCGAGCGGCGCCAGGAAGGCGCCACTCAGGCACGAAGCTTATTGATTTTCGAGCAGGGAACGCAGCATCCACGCGGTTTTCTCGTGTACTTGCATGCGCTGGGTCAACAAGTCCGCCGTGGGCTCATCGCTGACCTTGTCGAGCAATGGGAAGATCCCGCGTGCGGTACGTGTCACTGCTTCCTGGCCGGCCACGAGCTGCTTGATCATTTCTTCGGCGCTAGGCACACCCTCCTCTTCCTTGATGGAAGACAGGCGGGCGTAGATCGAATAAGCCCCCGGTGCCGGGAAGCCCAAGGCGCGGATACGCTCGGCAATGGAGTCCACGGCCAGTGCGAGTTCGTTGTACTGCTCTTCAAACATCAAGTGCAGCGTACGAAACATGGGGCCCGTGACGTTCCAATGGAAGTTGTGGGTTTTCAAATACAGTACATAGGTATCAGACAGCAGTCGTGAAAGCCCATCGACGATGGATTTACGATCTTCTTCACTGATACCAATATCGATTGCCATGTTTTTCCCCTTCAATTGACGAATATTCATTGATCAGGTGCAGGACCACTCTAGCAAGAGTACCGCCTGTGTGAAGCCCACCTCACGCAGGTGCCGTGCGACAAATCGCCCCGCTACCCCAAGGCGGTCGCTCGCCTGCGACCGGCGGGCAAGCCTTTGCGCCGGTCAGGAAACATTCAAAATGTCGCCCGAACAGCCCGCACCTGTCTAGGACAAGCGTTTGCTGCACAAATGCCCCGCTGGCTTTAACGCCCCGAAATGCTTGATTTGAGTAGGCACAGCCTTTGCTGTTAAATAGACGTCGTGTGGCTAGCCGTTTATTTCTGCGGCCGCCACATAGGCTGATACCCGCGCACGTGCTCAACGCCTCCCATTGTTCAGAAGCGAACCGTGCCAGTCAGCTCTTCCTTGTGATCCTTCTTAACGTGAGTTAATCAAAATGTTGAAAATCGTCCACCTGCTAACGGGCGTTGCAGCGTTGCTGCTGTCCTTTATACCGAGCTTGCAACAGGGAAGCCCTCCCTACCTGGAACAACACGACGCTCTGTACCTGGCGTTGTTCGGCCTTCTTAACCTGACGCTGGTACCGGTAATCCCTTACTGGAACAAAGGCACGCGTCATCAACTGCAAAACCTGGTCAGCGCCTTGCTGGTGCTGACCGTTGTCGTTCAAACCCTCACCCTCCTGGCACCGATGCCTGAAGTGGGCGGCCACCCGGCCATCCTGCTCAGCCTGGTGATTGCTGTGGTCGCCATCGTTCTTCACCTGGCCATCAGCTTCTACCGTTCGTCCCCTGCCGCTGCGTCGCAAAACTACGACATGACCAACCGGGATACCGGGACCGTCAAGTGGTTCAACACCTCCAAAGGCTTCGGCTTTATTTCCCGCGATTCGGGCGACGATATCTTCGTCCACTTCCGGGCCATCCGTGGCGAAGGCCACCGCGTTCTGGTTGAAGGCCAGCGCGTGGAGTTCTCCGTCATGAACCGCGACAAGGGCCTGCAGGCCGAAGACGTGATTGCGGCATTACCGCGTCGCTGATTCCCACCCGCAGCGCAAAAAAAACCGCGATCCAGCTTGGCTGGGTCGCGGTTTTTTATTGCGTGCTTATTAATAGTGAGGCGGCGGCGCCTCTTCTTCGGATGACTCGAACTGGCCACCCATTTCTTCCTGGCGCTTGAGCAGCGCCATCATCTGCAGTTGCAGGCGCTCAACCGCACGCTGCTGAGCGACGAGGATGCCATTGAGGGTATCGATGGTGTCGTCCTGAAAAGCCAGGCGGCTTTCCAGGTCGGTGACGCGTTCTTGCAGGTCCATGAGTCAGTCCTGGGTAAAGATGAAGCCGGCGGGCAATAACACGCGCAGTCGGCTGCGGATCGCCGCCACTTGCTCCTCGGTATAAGGCAAGGCCGGGTGTTTGCCCCAGACCGGTGCGGGCCACGCGGCGTCATCCCGTTTGCGCACAATCACATGCACATGCAGTTGGCTGACAACGTTGCCCAAGGCGCCAATGTTCATCTTGTCGGCCACAAAGCCTTCATTGAGCAGTTGCGCCAAGGCCGTTGTTTCTTGCCACAGTGTTTGTTGATCTGCGACATCCAGCTGAAACACTTCACTGATACCCTCAATGCGCGGCACCAGGATGAACCAGGGGTAATTCGAGTCATTGGACAGCAGCAGGCGACAGAGCGGAAAGTCCCCAATGGCCAGTGTGTCTTGTTGCAGGCGTTGATCTAAGGCGAACACGCGGGCACTCCGTTCGGCAGGTCGATATCAGGTGCCCAGCATACCTTTGAATGCTTGAGGCTTCACAGCGAATGCAGGGAAGCCGTGATGCAACCGAATAAAAAACCTGCACCCTTTCGAGGCAGCCGAATAATTGAGCTACGCTGATTCGGGCCTGAACGGGGTGCACCAAAATGACCCACCTGTGCTTCAAAGAGATCCGCCAACTACCCACTCAAGGGGGTGAACCGGTAACGTTTTGTTCTGGCGCAGGATTTATGTACCTCCTCACCGGTGACATACCCGGGCGTCAAGCCCAAACCAAACGACGTAAGAAGCCCGTGCTTATGCGGTTTTTACACTGCCGTAACGGTTTTCACGAAAAAATGACATTCGGTTACCGCTTTGTGCACGCTTGTTGCATTGACACCCGTATAGTCGGCAAGGGCACCCGCCTGGAAGCAGGTGTTTCGCGATAAAAATCAGCAGCGTTTGAGTGCACACCAAGGACGAATTCAAACTTCGAAAGCGGTCTGAAAACAGCACTTAAGTTGTCAGCCTTGTTACATTCGGGCTGTGAATTTGCGACATGGAACTAGCAATTTACGACAGCCTCGTAAAGAAGCTGAAAGGATAGATGGGTAAGTATCGTCAATAGGGTCTGCGTGATATAACTTTGCGCCGACACAAAAAAGAAAGAGCCGCCCAGATAAAAATACAGGTGGGACGGCAGTACTCTTCCTAAAACCAAAGGAGCAAATCACGATGCGCGTGATGAAGTGGAGCATGATCGCCCTGGCTGTTTCAGCAGGCACCTCGCAATACGCAATGGCGTCCGCACAAGACGACGCCAAGGGTTTTGTTGAAGACAGCACTTTCAGCATCAACACCCGGTTGCTGTATTTCAGCCGTGACAAGCGCAACAACGACTCCGGCCAAAGCCGCACCGAAGAAACCGGTCTTGGTTTCAACGGCCTGTACCAATCCGGCTTTACCCAAGGCACCATTGGTGTCGGTGTTGATGCCATTGGCCTTTTGGGCGTCAAGCTCGACAGCGGCAAGGGTCGCGCCGGTACCGGCCTGTTCCCTACCGGTTCTGACGGTCGCTCCGAAGACGATTACTCCAAAGGCGGCGCTGCGGTTAAGTTCCGTATTTCCAACACCGTGCTGAAAGTGGGTGATCAATACACCACCGCACCGGTGTTCGCCTCCGATGACAGCCGTCTGCTTCCAGAGCTGCCGCAAGGCTTCTCTCTGACCAGCAACGAAATCAAAGACCTGAAACTTGAAGCCGGTCACTTCACCTCGATCGTTGCCCAGGACCACACCTACAAAGACAGTATCAGCAGCTCCGAACCCAACACCGGTCGCGGCCTGAGAGATGCTAACTTCGTGGGTGGCGTTTACGCCTGGACCCCTGAGTTCACCACTAGCCTCTACTACTCGAAAGTCGAAGACTATTGGAAGAAACTCTACGCCAACGTGAACTGGACCCACGCGCTTACCGACAACCAGTCGGTGGCCGTTGACTTCAACATCTACGACACCAAAAGCGATGGCGCCGGTCTGCAACGCGCTGAAAAAGACAACACCACCAAGCTCAACAACCGTGCATTCAGCTTGCAAGGCGCGTACACCCTCGACGCTCACACCTTTACCCTGGCCTATCAGAAGGTTAGCGGTGATGGCGACTACGGCTACGGCGTAGATGGCGGCGGCTCGATCTTCCTGGCTAACTCCGTTGCACGTTCCGACTTCAACGCCGAGGGTGAAAAATCCTGGCAAGCTCGCTACGACCTGAACATGGCCAAATTCGGCGTTCCAGGCCTGAGCTTCATGACCCGCTATGTCACTGGCAGCGGCGCCGACAACGGCACCACCACCAATGCCAAAGAATGGGAACGTGATATCGAAGCCAAATACGTGATCCAGAGCGGCCCGGCGAAAGACCTGAGCCTGCGCGTACGTCAAGCGACCTATCGTTCGTCTGACGGCGTGTACTACGGTTCGGCGTCTATCGACGAGCTGCGTCTGATCGCGCAATACCCGCTGAACATCTTGTAATTGGCTGTTTGATTACAACGATGACTTAAGGCTTCGGCCTTAACTAAAAAGCCGCTCCCTTGCATGCAAAGGAGCGGCTTTTTTATTGCAGTTTTATTTCAATGGCGACATAACTAGCAAGCTAACTAACGAGATTAAACGCTTGCATCGAACCTGACCTATCGGCCAAGTTCGACGTCCTGCTGCTTAGTTATTTTGCAACCGGTTCCTGCATCACGCGAATCACTCGCTGCGGGAACGGAATATCAATCCCCGCGCCTTTCAGGCGGTCACGCGACAGTTCATTCAGCATGAACACAACGTCCCAATAATCTGCAGTCTTGGTCCAGCAACGCAACGACACCGTGATCGAGCTGTCGCCCAGGGTCGACACCACGACCACTGCCGCCGGGTCAGCCATTACGCGCGGGTCTTTCGCCAGTTCCAGCAGCACTTCACGGGCTTTCTGCAGGTCGGCTTCATAGTCGACACCCACGTCGAACACCACCTTGCGGGTAGGCTGACGGTTGGTGTTGGTGATGATGCCGTTGGAGAGGATACCGTTCGGCACGATCACGGTTTTGTTGTCACCGGTACGCAGCACGGTATGGAAGATCTGGATGCTGTCGACAGTGCCGGAAGTGCCTTGGGCTTCAATCCAGTCACCGATGCGGAACGGGCGGAACAGCAGAATCAGCACACCACCGGCGAAGTTGGCCAGGCTGCCTTGCAGCGCCAGGCCGATCGCCAGGGTAGCCGCGCCGATCGCGGCGACGAACGAGGTTGTTGCCACGCCAATCATCGAGGCCACGCTGACGATCAGCATGACTTTCAGCGCGATATTCGCAAGGCTGGTAATAAAATGCTGCAGTGCCAAGTCCGCGTTACGCAGCGCCAGCAAGCGTCCCACCCGGTGCGTCAGTCGGTTGATGAGCCACCAGCCGATGGCCAGGGTGATTACCGCCAGCAACACCCGGCTGCCATATTCCATAATCATCGGGATCCAAGACTGCGAGGTCTTGATCAGGCGATCCACTTCAGCATTCAAATCCATCTACATTCTCCAGTTTTGCGGATGTGCGGCTTTATTGACTACCTGAAAACGCAATTGAGCCCCGTAGGGCTCAAGTGTAGGCGCAGGTTCTGGGGCGTGGGACGTCAAAAACGCCCACAGGTTCCACAAAGTGCCATCAGTCGCGGAAGTTATTGAACTGCAGCGGCATGTCGAAGGTCTTCGCGCGCAGGGCAGCGATTGCTTCCTGCAAATCATCACGCTTCTTGCCAGTGATGCGAACCTGCTCACCCTGGATGGCGGCCTGGACTTTCAGCTTGGCATCCTTCACATGAGCAACGATCTTCTTCGCCAGCTCTTTGTCGATGCCTTCCTTGAGAACCGCTTCCTGCTTCATCAGCTTGCCGGAGGCGTAGGCTTCTTTGATTTCAAGGCACTGCGCGTCGATCTTGCGCTTGACCAAGGACAACTTAAGGATCTCGATCATCGCTTCCAGCTGGAAATCGGCTTCAGCGGTCAGGTTGACGGTCAGTTCCTTTTCCTTGAATTCGAAGCTGCCCTTGCCTTTCAAGTCATAGCGACGGTCCAGTTCCTTGACGGCGTTCTCGACGGCGTTGGTGACTTCGTGTTTGTCCAGTTCGGATACCACGTCGAACGAAGGCATGTCATTTCTCCAATATAAGGGGCGGGCTCAGTAGAGATGGAGCGCGCCCGAGCTAAAATGCGCAGGCATTATAGCGGTTCTTTCGCCCCGTTCACTGTGAGCGACCCTACGGAGCACAAACTCATGTCGACCACCTGGCATATTCTCGGCGCCGGCAGCCTGGGCACACTGTGGGCCACACGACTGGCGCGCGCGGGCGTGCCCGTCAGGCTGATCTTGCGCGATCAAACGCGCCTGGCCAGCTATCAGACGGCAAAAGGCCTGACCCTGGTGGAGCAAGGAGTAGAAAGCACCTACCCAGTGATCGGCGAAACACCTGACAGCCCCGAGCCGATTCATCGGCTGCTGGTGGCGTGCAAAGCCTACGATGCCCAGAGCGCCATCGCACAATTGCAACACCGATTGGTGCCGAACGCCGAACTGATCCTGCTGCAAAACGGCCTCGGCAGCCAGGACGCGGTAGCCGCGCAACTGCCCCACGCTCGCTGCCTCTTTGCCTCCAGTACCGAAGGCGCATTCCGCGACGGCGACTGGCGCGTAGTGTTTGCGGGCCATGGCTACACCTGGCTGGGGGACGTTGGCCACCCGACTGCGCCGCTATGGCTGGAAGACCTGCACACCGCCGGCATCCCCCACGAATGGAGCACCGATATCCTCACCCGTCTGTGGCGCAAGCTGGCCCTTAATTGCGCGATCAACCCGCTGACCGTGCTTTACCAGTGCCGCAACGGCGGCTTGCAAGCCCATCAGTGTGAAGTCGCGACCCTGTGCGCCGAGTTGGCCGAGTTGCTTGAATGCTGCGGTCAACCGGCTGCCGCCGAACATTTGCACAGCGAAGTGGAAAGGGTGATCCAGGCCACTGCCGCCAATTACTCCTCCATGTATCAGGACGTGGCCAACGCCCGGCGCACCGAAATCAGCTACCTGCTGGGCTATGCCTGCCTGGCGGCTGCCCGCCATCAATTGGTGCTGCCACATCTGCAACAGGTGCAGGCGCGCCTGGTCGACTACTTGCACGCACGCGGATTGGCCAGCGACTGAGGCACGCGCTACCCTGCCTACCTGTCTATCACCTGGAAAAACCCTGATGCCACTGCGCCAGCGTCTTGAAAATCTACCGGTAGGGCAGAAACTGCTGGCCGCCCTGCTGGTGCTGTTGACCACTGTATTGCTGGTGGCCAACCTGACGTTTATCAGTGCCGCCTATTGGATCTCCCAGGAAAGCATGGCGCCCCAGGCACTGCAGGCCATCGGTCGGCTGGTTTCGAGCCCGTCACTTGCCGCCGAAGCCCTCGAGTCCCCAGCCAAGGCCGACGCCCTGCTCAATGAGCTGACCAGCTATTCGCCGTTGCGCGCGGCGGCGCTGTACGACGGCGAGGGCACCCGCCTCGCGCAGATGCAGCATGGCAATCGCCTGCATCTGCCGGACAACTACCGGCATATCGAGGCGTGGCGCCTGACCGAGTTTCGCAGCAACCAGGTCATCACCCTGCCCCGTGCCGGCCAGCCTTCCGGGCATTTACTGTTGGTGGCAAGCAGTGAGCTACCGATGGCCTTCTATACCGGCACGTTGACCGCCAGCCTGGGCATCCTGATTTTCAGTGTGTTGCTCTGGCTGGTCATCGCCCGGCAGATCAAACGCCTGATCACTCGCCCGATCCACGAACTGGAAGAACTGTCGCGCCAGGTGACTCGCGAGGAGAACTACGCCCTGCGCGCCGGACGCGGCAACCATGATGAAATCGGCAGCCTGGCCGAAGCGTTCAACACCATGTTGTCGCGTATCGAAGCCCGCGAGCAACAGCTCAAACGTGCGCGCGACGACTCACAGGCTGCGTACGACCAGGCCCAAGGCCTGGCCGAGGAGACACGCCATACCAACCGCAAGCTGGAACTCGAAGTCCAGGTTCGCAGCAAGATCGAGAAAAAACTCACCGGTTTCCAGAACTACCTGAACAGCATCATCGACTCGATGCCCTCGGCGTTGATCGCGCTGGACGAACAGCTTTATGTCACCCAGTGGAACCAGGAAGCGACGGCCCTTTCCGGCACGCGCCTGGATGAAGCGTTGAATCAGCCGATCTTCCTTGCGTTCCAGCCGCTCAAGCCCTACCTGCCGCAAATCAAGGCGACGGTTGAGCAGCACACGGTGGAGCGCATTGAGCGGGTCACGTGGGTCAAGGATGACGAGCCCAAGCATTACGCCCTGACCTTCTATCCATTGATGGGCGGCGCCGGGCGCGGCGTGGTCATTCGTATCGACGACATCACCCAGCGCTTGTCCCTGGAAGAAATGATGGTGCAGTCGGAAAAAATGCTCTCCGTCGGCGGCCTTGCCGCGGGCATGGCCCATGAGATCAACAACCCGCTGGGGGCTATCCTGCATAACGTGCAGAATATCCGCCGCCGCCTGTCCCCCGACCTGCCCAAGAACCTGGAGTATGCCGAACAGGCGGGCCTCGAGCTGGACACGGTCAACCACTACCTGCAAAGCCGCGAAGTACCGCAACTGCTCGATGGCATTCAGCAAGCCGGCGCCCGGGCGGCGAAAATCGTTACCCACATGCTCAGTTTCAGCCGCCGCAGTAATCGCCAGATGGCGCCTTGCGATTTGCCGGCACTGATCGATCAGGCTGTGGAAATTGCCGGTAATGACTTCGACCTGACGATCGGTTTCGACTTCAAAGGCCAGGCGATCATTCGCCAGTTCGACCCGCAACTGGGCCCGGTTCCCGGCACGGCCAACGAACTGGAACAGGTGCTGCTCAACTTGCTGAAAAACGCCGCCCAGGCCATTCACCTGCGCGAAGACGACCGCGAGCCGGGACGAATCATCCTGCGCACCCGCCTCAATCCGCCGTGGGCGGAGATCCAGGTGGAAGACAACGGCATCGGCATGAGTGAAAACGTGCGCAAACGCACCTTCGAGCCGTTTTTCACCACCAAGGAAATTGGCCAAGGCACCGGGCTTGGGCTGTCGGTGTCGTACTTCATCATCACCAACAACCATAAGGGCCAGATGGAGGTGCACTCCACCCTCGGCCAGGGCACCTGCTTCACGCTGCGCCTGCCTTTGGCCGGCAGCCAAATGCCACCCAATGAACTGACTCAACTGGAGCAATGACCATGGGCTTTCGCCTGTCGAAGATCTACACCCGCACCGGCGACAAGGGCGAGACGGGCCTCGGCGACGGCCGCCGCGTCCCCAAGGACCACCCTCGGGTGGAAGCGATTGGCGAGGTCGACACGCTGAACAGTCAGTTGGGTTTGCTGCTGGCCAATCTTGAAGAACAGAGCGGCAAGCATCCGGCACTGACGGATGTGATTGAGGTGCTCACCCCTTGCCAACATCGTTTGTTCGACCTCGGCGGTGAACTGGCAATGCCGGTGTACAAGGCGTTGAATGCGGCCGAAATCGATCGGCTGGAAGCCGCGATTGATCGCTGGAACGAGGAAGTCGGGCCTTTGGAGAACTTCATCCTGCCCGGTGGTTCAGCGCTGATTGCTCAGGCCCACGTGTGCCGCAGCGTAGCGCGCAGTGCGGAACGGCGGTGTCAGCATTTGAATGCGGTTGAGCCGTTGGAAGGCTTGGGGTTGGCGTATATCAATCGGCTGTCGGATTTGTTGTTTGTGGCGGCCAGGGTGATTGCCAAGCGCCAGGGTGTTGCTGAAATTCTTTGGCAGGCGGCTGCTAAGCCACACTGATGTTTTTTTGGTGACTGACCTGGCCCCTTCGCGAGCAAGCCCGCTCCCACATTTGACTGCATTCCAAGGGTGGAACTCGGTCGAGTGTGGGAGCGGGCTTGCTCGCGAAGAAGCCCGTCAGAACAACATTAAACCTCAGGCCAGAACGCCCGAATGCCCGCCACACCCTGAGCACCGGCTTCCCAAGCCTGTTCCCGCTCGGCAGGCCCAACCCCACCCAACAGAAACACCGGCTTGCTGAACCCACGTATCAACTCTGCCGCCTGCTCCCAACCCAATGGCTGGGCATCAGGATGAGTCTGGGTCGGTTGCACCGGCGACAGCGTGACGAAATCCACATCCATCATTCGCGCCAGCGCCAGTTCTTCGGCGTTATGGCACGAGGCCGCCAACCAGCGATCCTTCGGCAGCGGACGGCCCTTGCTCGCATATTTACGCAACTGCGCTGAAGTCATATGCCAGCCCGCCGCCGGGAAATCCCCCAGCCATTCAAACGGCCCCTTGAGCATCAACTGCGCCTTGCCGGCACACAGGCCTACAGCGTCCACCGCCAAGTCACGGTATTTAGGGTCGTAACCATTGGGCGCACGCAGTTGAATCAGCTTGATGCCACCCGCGATGGCTTTTTGAATACCGCGCAACAGCGTCGGGGTCTCCAGCTCACCCGGGGTAATCAGGTACTCGGCCGGTAACCGTGCCGCCGCAACGATCGGGGCATTGGCCGCAGGGAACTCATAGTTGGGCAAATCCCGAGGAGCAACCCATTCCAACGGTTGCCCTTCGGCACCATGGGGCTCGCCGGTAAAGGCCGATACTTCCCAGACATCCAGCAACACCTGCTTGTCCGAGTAGTCATGCTGCACCTTGATCAGCGGTCGCGCTGTGGTGACCTGAATGCCCAGCTCTTCCTTCAACTCGCGGGACAGCGCAGTGGCGACCGATTCCTCAGCCTCCACCTTGCCGCCGGGGAACTCCCAAAGGCCGCCCTGATGCTGAGTATCCGCGCGGCGCGCCAGCAGGATTCTGCCATCGACACCGCGGATCACTGCTGCTGCTACATGCACTCGTTTCACCGCGCTTATCCTCTTGGCTATCAGGTGCGGTATTCCGCATTGATCTTCACGTACTCGTGGGACAGGTCGGTGGTCCAGATGGTTTCGCTGCACTCACCGCGACCCAGCTCGATACGAATGGTGATTTCTTCCTGCTGCATCACTGCCGAGCCTTGGGCTTCGGTGTAGGTTTCGGCACGAGCGCCACGGCTGGCAATGCACACGTCGCCGAGGAATACGTCGATCTTGCTCACATCCAGGTCAGGCACGCCGGCACGGCCAACGGCTGCGAGGATACGGCCCCAGTTCGGGTCGGAGGCGAACAAAGCGGTCTTGATCAGCGGCGAATGCGCCACGGTGTAGCCAACATCCAGGCATTCCTGGTGATTGCCGCCGCCGTTGACTTCAACGGTGACGAACTTGGTCGCGCCCTCACCGTCACGCACGATGGCCTGGGCCACGTCCATGCACACCTCGAACACTGCCTGTTTCAGCGCCGCGAACAGCGGGCCCTCGGTGGAGGTGATTTGCGGCAGGTTGGCCTGGCCGGTAGCGATCAGCATGCAGCAGTCGTTGGTCGAGGTGTCACCATCGATGGTAATGCGGTTGAACGACTTGTTGGCGCCGTCCAGCATCAGGCGCTGCAGCACGTCGCGGGAGACTTTGGCGTCGGTGGCAATATAGCCGAGCATGGTGGCCATGTTCGGACGGATCATGCCAGCGCCCTTGCTGATGCCGGTCACAGTAACGGTCACGCCGTCGTGCACGAACTGACGGCTCGCGCCCTTGGGCAGCGTGTCGGTGGTCATGATGCCGGTGGCCGCGGCAGCCCAGTTATCCACAGACAGGTCGTCCAGTGCCGCTTGCAATGCACCTTCGATCTTTTCCACAGGCAGCGGCTCACCGATCACGCCGGTGGAGTAAGGCAGCACTTGGCTGGCGTCGACGCCGGCCAGTTGCGCCAGCTTGGCGCAGGTGCGGGCTGCGGCGACCAGACCAGGCTCGCCGGTACCGGCGTTGGCATTGCCGGTGTTGGTCAGCAGGTAACGGATCGGGCCGGCAACGCGTTGCTTGGCCAGGATAACCGGTGCAGCGCAGAAGGCATTAAGGGTGAACACACCCGCGACAGTCGAGCCTTCGGCACAGCGCATCACCACCACATCCTTGCGCCCCGGGCGTTTGATGCCGGCCGAAGCGATACCGAGTTCAAAACCGGCAACCGGGTGCAATGTGGGCAAAGGACCAAGACCAACAGCCATGAATGCGCTCCTTAAAAATAGGTGATGTGTGTGCCGTCGCTATCGACGGTGAATTAATGGCAAAACGCCGCGACGGCAAAAGCCGGTCGCGGCGCGGGGTGTTGCAGCGTCAGGCAAAAATCTTAGTTGATTTCGCCGTGGCAGTGTTTGAACTTCTTGCCCGAACCGCACCAGCACAGTTCGTTGCGACCCAGCTTCTGATCATTGCGAACCGGGGCTTGAGCCAAGGCCACATCGACCTCCTCGCCCAAGACTTCCGGCGCTTCCAGACCTGGTGCTTCGTCATGCTGGAACTGCATGCGCGCGGCCAGTGCTTCGGCTTCCTGACGCAGGCGAGCTTCTTCCTCGATCGGGTCTTCGCGACGCACTTGAACGTGGGACAGCACACGAATCGAATCGCGCTTGATCGAATCCAGCAGCTCGGAGAACAGCGTGAACGACTCGCGCTTGTACTCTTGCTTCGGGTTCTTCTGGGCGTAGCCACGCAGGTGGATACCGTGACGCAGGTGGTCCATGGTCGACAGGTGGTCTTTCCACAGGTCGTCCAGCACGCGCAGTACGATTTGTTTCTCGAAGGTACGCAGTGCTTCCGCACTCGCCTGCTCTTCTTTCTCGTTGTACGCGGCGAGCAGCTCGGTCATCAGCTTCTCGCGCAGGGTTTCTTCGTACAGGTGATCGTCTTCGTCCAGCCACTGTTGAACCGGCAAGTCGACACCGAAGTCGTTCTTCAACGCGGCTTCCAGGCCGGCAACATCCCACTGCTCAGGCAGGGACTGTGGCGGGATATGGGCGCTGACGGTGGCGTTGAGCACGTCCTGACGGAAATCGGCAATGGTCTCGCCAATGTTGTCGGCGGCCAGCAACGTGTTACGCATGTGATAGATCACTTTACGCTGTTCGTTGTTGACGTCATCGAACTCAAGCAGTTGCTTGCGAATGTCGAAGTTACGGCCTTCTACCTTGCGCTGGGCTTTCTCGATGGCGTTGGTCACCATGCGGTGCTCGATCGCTTCACCGGACTGCATGCCCAGGGCTTTCATGAAGTTCTTCACCCGGTCCGAGGCGAAGATACGCATCAGGCTGTCTTCCAGCGACAGGTAGAAACGGCTGGAACCGGCGTCACCCTGACGACCGGCACGACCACGCAGCTGGTTGTCGATACGGCGCGACTCGTGACGCTCGGACGCGATGACCTGCAAGCCGCCGGATTCGAGCACAGCCTGGTGGCGTTTCTGCCAGTCGGCCTTGATCTGGGCGATCTGCTCAGGGGTCGGGTTGTCGAGCGAGGCCACTTCCACTTCCCAGTTACCGCCCAACAGGATGTCGGTACCACGACCGGCCATGTTGGTGGCGATGGTGAGTGCGCCTGGGCGACCGGCCTGGGCGATGATCTCGGCTTCTTTTTCGTGGAACTTGGCGTTGAGGACCTTGTGCTCGATGCCTTCCTTGTTAAGCAGGTTGGACACGTGCTCGGAAGTTTCGATGGTGGCGGTACCTACCAGGATCGGACGACCCTGGGCCATGCCGTCCTTGATGTCGTTGATGATTGCCGCGTATTTCTCTTCGGCAGTCAGGAACACCAGGTCGTTGAAGTCTTTACGCGCCAGCGGCTTGTTCGGTGGAATCACCATCACGGCCAGGCTGTAGATCTGGTGGAATTCGAACGCTTCGGTGTCGGCCGTACCGGTCATGCCGGACAGCTTGTTGTACAGACGGAAGTAGTTCTGGAAGGTAGTGGAGGCCAACGTCTGGCTTTCAGCCTGGATGTTGAGCCCTTCCTTCGCTTCGATAGCCTGGTGCAGGCCTTCGGACAGACGACGACCCGGCATGGTACGGCCAGTGTGTTCGTCAACCAGTACGACCTGGCCGTCCTGGACGATGTATTCAACGTTGCGATGGAACAGCTTGTGGGCGCGCAGGCCGGCATACACGTGGGTCAACAGGCCCAGGTTGTGCGCCGAGTACAGGCTTTCACCCTCGGCCAGCTCGCCGATCTGGGTCAGCATGTCTTCGACAAACTGGTGACCGGCTTCGTTGAGTTCGACCTGACGAGTCTTCTCGTCGATGGTGAAGTGACCTTCTTTGGTCACCACGCCTTCCACTTCCTCGATGTGCTGCTCCAGACGCGGGACCAACTTGTTGATCTCGGTGTACAGGCGCGAGCTGTCTTCGGCCTGGCCGGAGATGATAAGCGGGGTACGGGCTTCGTCGATCAGGATGGAGTCGACTTCGTCGATCACGGCAAAGTTGAGTTCGCGCTGGAATTTTTCTTCCATGCTGAACGCCATGTTGTCGCGCAGGTAGTCGAAACCGAATTCGTTGTTGGTGCCGTAGGTGATGTCGGCAGCGTAGGCGGCGCGCTTCTCTTCCGGCGGCTGGAACGGCGTTACCACGCCGACGGTCAGGCCGAGGAATTCATACAGCGGGCGCATCCAGTTGGCGTCCCGGCGGGCCAGGTAGTCGTTCACCGTCACAACGTGCACGCCCTTGCCGGACAGTGCGTTGAGGTAAACACCCAGGGTTGCCACCAGGGTCTTGCCTTCACCCGTACGCATTTCGGCAATCATGCCTTCATGCAAGGTCATGCCGCCGATCAACTGGACGTCGAAGTGGCGCATGCCCATGACACGCTTACCGGCTTCACGGGCGACCGCAAAGGCTTCGGGAAGCAGCTTGTCGAGGGTTTCACCTTTGGCTATGCGGGCCTTGAACTCTTGGGTCTTGGCGCGCAATTGCTCGTCCGAAAGGGCAACCATCTGCTCTTCGAAGGCATTAACCAGCTGCACCGTCTTGAGCATGCGTTTGACTTCGCGCTCATTCTTGCTTCCAAAAAGTTTCTTTAACAAAGGCGCAAACATATCGGCAGGTTCTTCCACACATAGGGATGGAGGGCGCACCGTGAGTGGCCCGAGCAGCCCTCACGGCCGCATGCGAACGCGCATTCTACCCGGAATCGTGGGTGAGGAAAGTGGCGTTGTTCCCCGATGCTGGCATGGTGCTGTGAGAGGGCCTGTTTAAAATAAGGGCTTTTGCTGGAACTTCAACCCATTGAACGCAGAAGTTAACTATTGATTTCACGGGCATTGCCCTGTTATCGCATTGCCTGGGGCCGCTCAGGCGCTTTCTGCTAAGATGGCCGCTCTGTTACTTAAGGTGTCTAAACATGGCATTTCGCCCTCTTACAGCCCGCGCTCCCAGCGTGTTGCTTCGCGAAGCCAAGCCGTTGAAAGCCATCTTCGGCCACGCGCAACGCTTGGGCCATTTGCAACGCCTGGTAGAAAGCCAGCTGCAACCTGCCGCCCGCGAGCATTGCCATGTGGCGTCCTGGCGCGAGGGTAATTTGCTGTTAATTGTCACCGATGGCCATTGGGCGACCCGTTTGCGCTACCAGCAAAAACGCCTGCAGCGACAATTGATGGCATTTGATGTATTTGCCAGTTTGACCCGTATCCAGTTCAAGGTGCAGCCACCCACCGTACAGCAAGGTGCGGTGGGGCATACGATGGACCTTTCGGAGAATGCAGCCGAAACCATTCAGGCTACGGCTGACGGGATCAGTGATCCGGGCTTGCGCGCGGCGCTCGAGCGGTTGGCCGCCCACGGCAAACCAAAATCCTGAACCCCTATTTGCGCTTGCTGCCGCCCAGCAACGACCCCAACAAGCCCCGCACCAACTGCCGGCCCATCTGATTGGCGGCCTGCTGCATCGCCGACTTGAGTGCCTTGCCAGCCGTAGTGCCCAGAAAGGCACCCGCTTTGTCGGTAAAGCTCGGCTCTTCGGCCGCGGGCTTCGCCTCTTCGGTCACCCCAAGCTCTTTGCGCGCCATCAGCACTTCATAGGCCGACTCCCGGTCAATCGGCTTGTCATACCGCCCCAGCAACGGCGAACTGGCGATCAATGCCGCACGTTCGGCCTCACTCAGTGGCCCGATTCGCGACTGTGGAGGCGCAACCAGCACGCGTTGGACGACTTCCGGTGTGCCCTTTTCCTGCAACGTGCCCACCAATGCCTCACCGGTGCCCAACTCAGTCAGTACCGACAAGGCATCGAACGCCGGGTTGGGCCGGAAACCGTCCGCCACGGCGCGCAAGGATTTCTGCTCTTTAGTCGTGAACGCACGCAGACCGTGCTGAATACGCAAGCCCAATTGCGCCAATACCGTGTCCGGCAAATCACCTGGAGACTGAGTGACGAAATACACACCTACCCCTTTGGACCGGATCAAACGCACCACTTGCTCCAGGCGATCCTGCAACGCCTTGGGTGTATCGGCAAACAACAAATGCGCCTCGTCGAAAAACAACGCAAGCAGCGGTTTATCGGCGTCACCGCGCTCAGGCAACTGTTCGAACAGCTCGGCCAGCAGCCACAGCAGGAAGGTCGCGTAGACCTTTGGCGCTTCATGCACCAATCGGCTGGCGTCGAGCAGGTGGATGCGCCCACGGCCATCGCTGGCCGGCTGCAAAATATCCTCAAGTTGCAGGGCCGGCTCACCAAACAAGGCTTCGGCGCCCTGCTGCTCCAGCACAGCCAGGCGCCGCAACAGCGCCTGGCTGGAGCCGGTAGTCATCAGCGCCGCATCATCGCCCAGCAGCTCCGGGTTATAACGCAGGTGGTTGAGCAATGCCTTCAGGTCTTTGAGGTCGAGCAGCAACAAGCCTTCGCGGTCAGCCACCTTGAACGTGGCATAGAGTGCCGACTGCTGGCTGTCGGTGAGTTCCAACAGGCTGCCGAGCAATAACGGCCCCATTTCGCTGATGGTGGTGCGAAGCGGATGACCGGACTGCCCGTGGATATCCCACAGCGTCACCGGATAAGCCTTGGCCGTATAGTTAAGGAAGGGCATACCCGCGATGCGCTCGGCCACTTTACCTTGCGGGTTGGCCGCTGCCCCCAGACCACATAGGTCGCCCTTGATATCCGCGGCGAACACCGCCACACCCGCATCACTGAAAGCTTCCGCCAGGCGCTGCAACGTGACGGTCTTGCCCGTGCCGGTGGCGCCGGCAATCAACCCGTGACGGTTGGCCAGACGCATGGCCTGGGCGATGGGTTGGCCGTCAAGGCCGGCGCCGATAAGGAGTTGCGAGGAATCAGGCATTTCGTCACCTTTGGTTAATCTTTAGTGCCGCCAGGTCGATACAGACGGATGTACGACCCACAAAGTCTAAAAATAGGTCAGATAGCTCCTATAAGGGACCCACAGAGCTATCACAAGAAATATCACACCTTTTTTGACGCTGTCATTTTGCGTATCCCAAGAGGATGCGCTTCGGATATTAAGACCATAGCGGACCCTACAAGCCATGAATAAAAACCTGCGCTTCAGCCACAAGATCCTGCTTGCAGCCTCCCTTATCGTCATCGCCGCTTTCGCGCTGTTTACCCTCTATAACGACTACCTGCAACGCAACGCGATTCGCGACGACCTCAATAATTACCTGCATGAAATGGGCGATGTCACCGCCAGCAATATTCAAACCTGGCTTACCGGTCGCATTGCCCTGGTGGAGAATGCGGCACAAAACATCGCCATCAATCCTGAACCCAGTGTGGTTGCCAGCCTGCTCGAGCAGAAAGCGCTGACCTCCTCGTTCATGGCAACCTACGTGGGTGACAGCAAAGGCGCCTTCACCATCCGCCCCGACACCAAGATGCCGGATGGCTTCGATCCACGGGTTCGCCCTTGGTACAAAGGCGCCCAGAGCAGCAACGGCTCGACCCTGACCGAACCCTACATCGACGCCGCTACCGGGCAGTTGATCATTTCTGTTGCCACCCCCAGCAGCACCAAGACCGGCCAGAGCATCGGCGTGGTGGGCGGCGACCTGAGCCTGCAAACCCTGGTGGATAACATCGGCGCACTGAATTTCGGTGGCATGGGCTATGCCTTCCTGGTCAGTGCCGATGGCAAAGTGCTGGTGCACCCGGACAAAAACCTGGTGATGAAAACCCTGGCTGACGTGTACCCGAAAAACACACCGAAAATCAGCGGGGACTTCAGCGAAATTGAAGCCAACGGCAAGGACAACATCGTCACGTTTACACCGATCAAGGGCCTGCCGTCGGTGAACTGGTACCTGGGCGTTTCGGTGGATAAAGACAAATCCTTCGCCATGCTCAGCAAATTCCGCACCTCGGCCGTGATTGCCACGATCATTGCCGTGGTGATCATCATCGCGCTGCTCGGCATGCTGATCCGAGTGCTGTTGCAACCCTTGCACGTGATGACCCGTGCCATGCAGGACATTGCCGATGGCGAAGGTGACCTGACACGCCGCCTGAGCATCCAGAATCACGACGAATTCGGCACGCTGGGTAATGCATTCAACCGCTTCGTGGAACGGATTCATACCTCCATTCGCGAAGTGTCCTCGGCCACCGAGCAGGTCAACGAAGTCGCCCTGCGCGTGGTCAGTGCGTCCAACTCGTCCATGGTCAATTCCGACGAGCAGGCCAACCGTACCAACAGTGTCGCCGCCGCCATCAACGAACTGGGCGCCGCTGCACAAGAGATCGCCCGTAATGCTGCGCAGGCTTCCGGCCAGGCCAGCGATGCGCGGCAATTGGCCGAAGACGGCCAGCAAGTGGTTGATCGCAATATCACGGCGATGACCAAGTTATCCGCGATGATCAGCGCTTCCAGCAGCAATATTGAAGCGCTCAACAGCAAGACCGTGAATATCGGCCAAATTCTGGAAGTCATCACCAGCATCTCCCAGCAAACCAACCTGCTGGCACTTAACGCCGCGATCGAAGCGGCGCGTGCAGGGGAAGCCGGACGCGGGTTTGCGGTAGTGGCCGATGAAGTGCGCAACCTGGCCCACCGCACCCAGGAATCGGCCCAACAAGTGCAAAAGATGATTGAAGAGCTGCAAGTCGGCGCCCGGGAATCGGTCAGCACAATGAGCGAAAGCCAGCGCCACAGCCTCGAGAGTGTGGACATCGCCAACCTGGCCGGCGAACGCCTCAACAGCGTGACCCAGCGCATTGGCGAGATCGACGGCATGAACCAGTCAGTGGCCACCGCTACCGAAGAACAGACCTCGGTGGTGGAGTCGATCAACATGGACATCACCGAAATCAACACACTCAACCAGGAGGGTGTGGAAAACCTGCACTCAACCCTGCGGGCCTGTACCGACCTGGAACAACAGGCAGCACGCCTGAAGCAGTTGGTGGGCAGTTTCCGGATCTGATGCAAGCAGCCCGCCGCCTGGCATGGCGGCGGGCCACTATTCTTCCTTGGGTTCGGCTTTAGCCTGTTCGCGCGCCCATAACTCGACCGCACCGGGAAACTCGGTACCGTCCTCTGCGTCCAGCTCATCCGGGTCGAACCGGCTCAAACACCCCTCCCCCAGCGTCGCTGGGGCTTTGGAGGTGGCTTTGTCCAGCGGATCGCTCATCAATCAATCCTCAATGACGGGCAAAGAAAAAGGGCCTGGGACGATTTAACGCCCAGGCCCCCTATTCTTCAATAAGCACGTCGCTATCAGAACACGACGGTCTTATTGCCGTGCACCAGCACGCGATCTTCCAAGTGGTAACGCAGGCCACGGGCCAGGACCATCTTCTCGACGTCACGGCCGAAACGCACCATGTCTTCGATGCTGTCGCTGTGGCTGACGCGCACTACGTCCTGCTCGATGATCGGGCCAGCGTCCAGCTCCTCGGTGACGTAGTGGCAGGTTGCGCCAATCAGCTTCACGCCACGCAGGGAGGCCTGGTGGTAGGGCTTGGCACCCACAAACGACGGCAGGAAACTGTGGTGAATATTGATCACC
This sequence comes from Pseudomonas sp. O39, assembly GCF_045447295.1. NCBI lineage: Bacteria > Pseudomonadati > Pseudomonadota > Gammaproteobacteria > Pseudomonadales > Pseudomonadaceae > Pseudomonas > Pseudomonas sp. O39. The sequence goes on along the minus strand of NZ_JBJGXV010000003.1, from coordinate 282,830 downwards.
TTACCCGCGTATTCGCGGCACAGTTCCGGCGGCAGGATTTGCATGTAGCGCGCCAGCACGACGACGTCAGCCTCATGCTGCTTGACCAGGCGGGAGACCTCGGCGAACGCCGGCTCTTTATCCTGTGGGTTGACCGGCACGTGGTAATACGGGATGCCATGCCATTCGACCATGCTGCGCAGGTCGTCATGGTTGGAAATCACACAGGCAATCTCACAGTCCAGCTCATCGCTGTGCCAGCGGTGCAACAGGTCAGCCAGGCAATGGGACTCACGACTGGCCATCAGTACAACGCGTTTTTTCTGCTCCGTGTCGGTGATGTGCCAGGTCATCGAAAACTCTTCGGCGATCGGCGCAAACGCCTCACGAAAAGCTTCAAGACCAAAGGGCAGCGTGTCGGCACGAATCTCGTGACGCATGAAAAACCAACCGCTGAGATCGTCCGAGTGATGGCTCGCCTCGGTGATCCAGCCGTTGTGGGAGGCCAGAAAGTTACTGACTTTGGCAACGATGCCAACCCGGTCCGGGCAAGCAATCACCAGCCGAAAAGTGCGCATTAGGGGAAAACTCCAGAACTTCGCAAAGGTCGCCATTCTAGCGATTACGCAGAAAAACTGCAGTATTCCTTGCGGCTTAATCTGCACACATGGCCTGGCGACATCCCTTAATAGCGTAAGGTTTTAGCGCCGCTATATGACGGTGCCACCTCACACTCAGGCAGTTATCAAAAATAAAACAGGATTATCTTTACACCTACCACCTACTAATTAACTCGATTGCATAGCTTTGCCACAAACATTCAACGTAATTCACATAAATGTCTCCTTAAATGTTTACTTGGGGAAATTGCCTGACTATTATTGGGCCACTCCTGTCAATCAGTGCTCTACATAAGGTAGTCCCCATGTCTCTGATCAACGAATACCGCGCCACCGAAGAAGCTATCAAAGAGCTGCAAGCCCGTTTGAAGAACCTGTCCCAAGACGACAAGCTGCAAACCGAGCTGGAATTCGAAGGCAAACTGCGCACCCTGATGGGTGAATACTCCAAATCCCTGCGTGACATCATCGCGCTGCTGGATCCGGAATCGAAAATCAAAGCACCCCGTGGCGCTGTGAAAACTACCGGCACCAAGCGTGCTCGCAAGGTCAAGCAATACAAGAACCCGCACAACGGCGAAGTGATTGAAACCAAAGGTGGCAACCACAAGACGCTGAAAGAGTGGAAAGCCAAGTGGGGCGGCGACGTCGTTGAAGGTTGGGCTACCCTGCTGGGCTAAGCCTGGTCGGGCTATCGCCTGATATGCAACACATTAAAAACGCCAGCTTGCTGGCGTTTTTTATTGTCCGAATATTCTCCACTTACCTGACTACAGGTCCAGGCGAGCCGCTAAAGAGTCGGCATACTCCTGCCATTGATCCAGCACCTGGCACTGAACCGATGTAGCACTAACGGCCAACTCCTCACGTGCCTGCTTAAATGCCAACAAGGTATTCGGCGCGCCCCATTCCGGGTTTGACAAACGTTGCTGGCAAAAAAGTTTCCAGCGCTGTTGCTCCTCGTTGTTCAAGGTGTCAGGAAAGTTACGTGCACGGTAGCGGAATAATAATTCCGGCAATCGATGATCATCAAAAGGCCACTGCTGATGTGCTAACTGTGAAGGTTCTGCCGCCCGGACTTGTTCGCATAAACGCCGGTCGCGGTCACCTATAAAACCGTCATAGAGCTGCTGCTCAGGGTCCTGACTCGGCACAAAATCTTCCTCGGCATACATCGCCGCCAACTTGTCGCGCCAAACTTCCTGTGCGTCAGTTAGTCGCAGCGCCCGCGCCTGGCAGACATCCATATCCAACTGAAGGCGCTCACGATCCTGCGCCCTTAGCACATTCAAGGGCGCAACGACCGGACAACGGTTGATATGCAACAACTTGAGCGGCACCGGCAGTTCACCGTCCGTCAGGTCTTCACGGCGCGTGTAGAGCCGCTGGCGCAAGGTATTGGCGTCCAGGTCCAGTAAACCCTGCGGGTCGAGCCCGAGGTCACAGACAATCAACGCATTGCGATTGCGCGGGTGCCAGGCCAGGGGCAGTACCACGCCCAGGTAATGACGCGCGGCGGAAAAACGACCTGACATATGCACCATGGGTTGCAACAGGCGAACCTGATCCATCACACGCTGCTTGCTGCGCAGTTGGAATAGCCAGTCATACAGCTTGGGCTGTTTCTCGCGGACCAAACGGGCCAAGGCAATGGTGGCTCGCACGTCCGACAAGGCATCGTGGGCCTGGCCATGGTCTATGCCATTGGCTTCGGTCAAACGCTCAAGCTTGAGGGTGACACGACCGTCCTGCTCGGGCCAGACAATGCCTTCGGGGCGCAGCGCGTAGGCTGTGCGGACCACATCGATCAAGTCCCAACGACTGTTGCCGCCCTGCCACTCACGGGCATAAGGATCAAAAAAGTTGCGGTACAGGCTGTAGCGCGTCATTTCATCATCAAAACGCAAGGTGTTGTAACCGGCCCCACAGGTACCCGGCGCGGCCAACTCGGCGTGCACGCGGGTCATGAAGTCGGCTTCGGCCAGGCCCTTTTCCGCCAGGATGCCGGGGGTAATACCGGTTATCGCGCAGGCGGCCGGGTGCGGCAGGATGTCATCGCTCGGCCGGCAATAAAGGTTGACCGGCGGGCCGACCTCGTTGAGTTCGAGGTCGGTACGAATACCGGCGACCTGGAGCGGGCGATCGCTGCGCGGGTTGATGCCGGTGGTTTCATAGTCGTACCAGAAGATGGTGGTCACGGGCTGTTCCTGTCCTGAAGATCGGCAAAGTCTAGGCGCTGTAATACGTCCGGGGCCAGCGATACCTGACCTGTACAAATATCCAGCAAAACCTTGAATGGTTGCTTCCACCGTCGACACTGCTAGCATCCGTGCATTCCAGCCGCACGCACTGCCAAGGATCGCGATGCCATCAGTTCCATTGGATACCCATTACCAGATCGAGACCCCGGAGGGCATAGACTTGCCCTTGCGCCCGGCCGGGCTGATGCCACGTGCACTGGCCTTTGCTTTCGATTTGGGTTTGCGCGGCCTGGTCATGGGCATCCTGCTCGTACCGCTGGCGCTGCTCGGCAATATCGGTTTCGGCCTGGGTTCGCTGCTGCTGTTCCTGATCAGTTGGTGGTACATGGTGCTCTTTGAGGTACTCAACCAGGGTTGCTCTCCGGGCAAGCAGGTCATGGGCTTGCGGGTAGTACAGGATGACGGCACACCCATTGGCTGGTCCGCCTCACTCATTCGCAACCTGCTGCGTTTTGTCGACATGCTGCCTTTCGGCTACTTCCTCGGCGCCATCAGTTGCCTGCAACACCCCCATTTCAAACGGCTTGGCGACCTTGCCGCCGGCACGCTGGTGATCTACCGCGAACAACCACTGGCTCGCCCCAAGGTGCCTCAGGCCGTCGCCCTGCGCCTGCCCTTTACACTGGAGCTCAGCGAGCAACGTGCCATCCTTGGCTTCGCCGAACGCCAGAGTGAGCTCTCCGCCGAGCGGGTACAGGAACTCGCTTCCATCCTTGCAACGCCGCTGCAGGTCTCGCCAGCTCGCGCCGTGGAGCAACTCAATGGCGTGGCTCGCGGCTTGCTGGGGCCGACATGAAGCAGAGCCTGTTCGAAAGCCGCCATCAGCCGCAGTGGCAAGCCTTTGCCGAACAACTCAAGCAGTTGGAGCAAGGCAAGACCAAAGCCAGCGAAGTGGCTGACTTTCCACACCATTATCGACGCGTGTGCCAGCACCTCGCGCTGGCCCAGGAACGTGGCTACAGCAGCTACCTGATAGACCCATTGCAACAACTGGCTCTACGCGGCCACCAACAGCTGTACCGCCATCGGAGCCAATTGGGGGCGAACGTATTGGGCTTCGTCCTGGCTGACTTTCCTCGTCTGGTACGTGAACAGTGGCGCTTCGTTTTGATCGCCAGCCTGCTGTTCTTCGGCAGCCTGGTCGGGGTTGGGTTGCTGGTCTACCTGTTTCCAGACCTGATCTACAGCATCGTCAGCCCCCAGCAAGTGGCCGAGATGCACAGCATGTATGACCCGGATGCCGGCCGCCTGGGGCGCGCCGCCGATCGTGCATCCAGTGAAGACTGGATGATGTTTGGCTACTACGTGATGCACAACATCGGTATTGCCTTCCAGACCTTTGCCGCCGGCCTGCTGTTCGGCCTGGGCAGTGTGTTCTTTTTGATTTTCAACGGCCTGATCATCGGCGCCGTATCCGGGCACCTCACAGAGATAGGCTATGGCCAGACCTTCTGGTCATTTGTCATCGGCCATGGTGCTTTCGAGCTCAGTGCCATTGCGCTGGCCGGCGCGTCAGGTCTGCAGATGGGCTGGGCATTGATCGCCCCCGGGCAACTGACACGCGGCGAATCTCTGCGCCTGGCGGCACGCAAGAGCGTGCAGATGCTCTGCGGGGTCATGTTATTCCTGTTGATAGCGGCATTTATTGAAGCCTACTGGTCTTCTTCCAGCACAATCGCCCCCTGGATCAAATACCTGACAGGCGCAGGGCTGTGGCTGCTGATGGCCGCTTACCTGACCCTTGCCGGACGGACTCACCATGCGCCTGAGTGATGCCAGCGTGGTGATTCGACCTCGCACTCCCTGGGAAGCCATGGACCTGGGCGTATTAATGGCTCGGGAACATCGCCTGCTATTGATGACCAGTTGGGCAATGGTGACCCTGCCGATCTTCATTGTGCTGACCGCCCTGCTGTGGAATTACCCTTCCACGGCCATGTTTTTGTTCTGGTGGCTAAAACCGGCCTTTGACCGGCTACCGTTGTACATCCTGTCAACGGCCTTGTTTGGCGAGACACCCAGCCTCAAGCAGGCAGTACGCCATTGGCCGCGCCTGCTCAAAGGTCAACTGCTGGCCAGCCTGACCTGGAGGCGATTCAGCCTGAGTCGCAGCTTTGTGATGCCGGTGAGCCAACTCGAAGGCCTGGACGGCCAAGCCCGCCAAAGACGCTTAGGAGTGCTCCTGCAGCGCAACGCCGGTGCTGCACGCTGGCTGACCACCATCGGGGTGCATTTGGAAATAGGCCTTTGGTTCGGTTGCATGGCACTGTTCTATCTATTCATTCCGCAACAACTGGAACTGGATTGGGACTGGCAACGGCTGGCACTGGCAACCGGTTCAGAGGGGTTGTGGCTGGAGCATTTGGGCAACGCCTTTTACGCGTTGATCCTGGTGTTCTGGGAACCCATCTATGTCGCATGCGGTTTCAGCCTGTACCTCAACCGCCGCACTGTATTGGAGGCCTGGGACCTGGAATTGGTGTTCCGCCGGCTGCGCCAACGCCTGAGCAGTATCGTACCGTTGCTGCTGATGGCCGGGTTGATGCTTCTACCGTTCAGCCGCCCTGCCATGGCCGACGCCCCGGAATCTCCCAGGCAGGTCACGACCCAGGCCGCCAGCCAATCGATCAAGACGCTGCTGGACACTCCCCCGTTCAAAAATCGGGAAACCGTCACCCGTTACCGTTTTGGCGATGACCCTCTCACTGCGAAACACAAGGCGCGCGGTGACGGCAAGCTTCCGGCCTGGCTTCAGTCGCTGCTGGACACCTTCAACAGCAATACTTTCAAACACGCAGCCTTTGGCCTGGAAATACTGTTATGGAGCCTGCTCGCGGGCTGCGTGGCGCTATTGGTCTGGCACTATCGCGACTGGCTGCGCACCTTTGTCAGCCGACGCGGGTCACTCAAACCCAACGTTGCCAAACCGGCACCCACACACTTATTCGGCCTGGAGCTGGGCACCGACACCTTGCCTGAGGACGTCGCCAGCGCTGCCGAAGAGCTATGGCTTACCCAACCAAGGGAAGCCCTTGGCCTGTTGTATCGCGGCCTGCTCAACCGACTGTTGCACGACTTCAACCTGCCTCTGAAAATCGCGGACACCGAAGGCCAGGTCCTGGAACGCGTTCATCAACTGCAACAACCGCAGCTACTGGCCTTCAGCGATGAACTGACTCACCACTGGCAAAACCTCGCCTATGGCCACCGTCTTCCCCCCACCTGGGTACAACAGCAACTGTGTCGCGATTGGCGTGCCCTCTTCAGCCCGGGAGCCACCCAATGAACCGGCCAATGCTGTGGGTCGGCCTGCTGCTGGTATGTTTGCTGGGAGCAGGTGGCCTTTACGTTTGGCATATCGCAACGCCCTACGACGAGGTAGTCGACCGTGGCCCGTCGCCGCAAGTCATGGCAAACACCTACCTGGCGGCCGAATACTTTCTACGCCAGCAAGGCCTTGCAGTGGAGCATGCCAACAGTCTTGAAAGGCTTGCCAACCTGCCTGCCAAAGGGCACAGCCTGTTGCTGCTGGGTGAGCGCAGCAACATGACGCCACGCCAGGTGGACCAACTGCTGGACTGGGCAAAATCCGGTGGCCACTTGCTGCTGGTCGCCGAAGCGCTATGGGATGAAGAGACAGGCAACAGCGGCGACCTGCTGCTTGATCGGTTGAACATCCACCAAACATTGAGTGAGGCCGCTGACGAACCCACCTCCTCGCGCAAAAAGACAGCGCCGGACCTGACCAAACTCTATGTCGACAATGAAACCGCCCCGGCCTACTTCAGCTTCGATACCGACTTCAGCCTCACCGATCCCAAGCACCTGGCGCAGTTTTCCGCCAACAGCGCCAGGTCCAGCCATTTGATGCAACGCAACTTCGGGCACGGCACCGTAACGGTTGTGACCGACAGCGATCTGTGGAAAACCCCGAGTATCGGCAAACACGATAACGCCTGGCTGTTGTGGTACCTCAACCAGGGCACGGACGTAACCTTGCTGTTCAACAGCGACGTGGACAATCTACTGACCCTGTTGATACGCAACTTTCCCCAGGCCCTGGTGGCGCTCATCGCGCTGATTGCCCTGGCACTCTGGCAGGCCGGTATGCGCCAAGGCCCAATCCGTACACCAGCACCCAAGGCACGCCGGCAGTTGCAGGAACACTTGAAGGCCAGTGCCGACTTCCTGCTGCGACGCAGTGGCCAAGGCACGCTGTTGCAAGCGTTACAGGGTGATGTCCAGCGTGCTGCAAGGCGTCGCCACCCAGGCTTTGAACACCTCGAAACCGCTGAACAGTGGCAGGTACTTGAACGCCTGACGCGCCAACCCTCCCACGTCATCCGCCAGGCCCTCGGCCCACTCCCGGCAAAACGGCTCTCCAGCGCCGATTTCAGCCGGGAAGTAGCATGCCTGCAAACTCTGAGGAACGCCCTATGAGCGATTTTCCAACGGCCACTGACCAGACTGCCGAAAGCCTTCAACACGCCAGCCAACAGGCACAGGCCCTGCGCGTTGAACTGCGCAAGGCAGTGATCGGCCAGGATCAGGTGATCGACGACGTGCTCACCGCACTGATCGCAGGCGGCCATGTACTGCTTGAAGGCGTACCCGGCCTTGGTAAAACGCTGCTGGTGCGCGCGCTGGCCCGTTGTTTCGGTGGCGATTTCGCACGCATCCAGTTCACGCCGGACCTGATGCCCAGCGATGTCACCGGTCACGCCGTGTACGACCTGCACACCGAACAATTCAAGCTGCGCAAGGGGCCGCTGTTCACTCACCTGTTGCTGGCCGACGAAATCAACCGCGCCCCGGCCAAGACTCAGGCCGCCCTGCTTGAAGCCATGCAGGAGCGTCAAGTCACCCTTGAAGGTGAGGCACTGCCCATCGGCCAACCCTTCATGGTGCTGGCGACGCAAAACCCCATTGAACAGGAAGGCACCTACCCGCTGCCCGAGGCCGAGTTGGATCGGTTCATGTTCAAAGTGCGCATGGACTACCCCGATTCACAGCAGGAACTGGATATGGTGCGCGAAGTAACGCGCTCATCCCGGGCCGATATGCTGGACGTGCAGCCATTACGCACCGTGCTGCAAGCCGAGGATGTGCTGCAGTTACAGCAGATTGCCAGCGAACTGGCACTGGATGAACACGTACTCGACTATGCCGTACGCCTGGCCAGGGCTACTCGCAGCTGGCCGGGGCTGACCATCGGTGCAGGCCCTCGCGCCTCCATCGCCCTGGTACGCGGCGCCCGCGCCCGTGCTTTGCTGCGCGGGGGCGCGTTCGTCACTCCAGACGATATCAAGGGCTGCGCGTTGGCGGTGCTGCGCCACCGGGTTCGTATCGCTCCCGAACTGGACCTCGACGGATTGGAAGTGGACCAGGTGCTCAAGCAGTTGCTGGACCAGATTCCGGCACCTCGGCAATGACCCGTCCATGAAGCCGACTCGTCTGCTGCTGATCTGGCTCGGCGTACTGCTGGGTTTGAACACCCTGCTGGGGGCCGCTGCGGCCTTACAATTCAAGGTGCCCGACACCCTGTATTCGGTGGCTTGGGGCCTGCTGCTTGCGCTGTTTCTACTGGCGCTGCTGGACGCCTTGCGCTTAAGCCGCCTGCCGTGTGCTCGCGTGCGGCGGCAGATGCCAGGTAGCCTGGCCCTGGGTCGTTGGGGCGATGTGCGTCTGACGCTCGAACACGATTACCCACAGCCGCTGACGGTAAAGGTATTCGACCATGCGCCTGACGGCCTGAGCATGGAGAATATGCCCCAATCCATCGAACTGCGCCCCGGTCTAAGCAGCGAACTGGGCTATCGCCTGCGCCCCTTACGACGCGGGCACTTCAGTTTCAGCCGTTGTGAGATTCACCTGCCCAGCCCCTTGGGGCTCTGGTCCGCGAGGCGTCTGGTTGAGGCCCGCGATACGACCCGTGTTTATCCGGACTTCGCCCATCTGTATGGCGCACAGTTATTGGGGGTCGACAATTGGTTGAGCCAACTGGTCATACGTCAACGCCAGCGGCGAGGGCTGGGGCTGGAGTTTCATCAGTTACGCGAGTTTCGCGAAGGCGACAGCCTGCGGCAGATCGACTGGAAAGCCACCGCGCGCCAGCGCACGCCAATCGCCCGGGAATATCAGGACGAGCGCGACCAGCAAATTGTGTTCATGCTTGATTGTGGCCGGCGCATGCGCAGCCAGGACGCAGAACTCTCTCACTTCGATCACGCCCTCAATGCGTGTTTGCTGCTCAGCTATGTCGCCTTGCGCCAAGGCGACGCGGTGGGGCTATGCACTTTTGCCTGTGACCAGCCCCGCTACCTGGCGCCCGTCAAGGGCACCGGCCAACTGAACCTGTTGCTCAATGCCGTATACGACCTCGACACCACCCGCCGCACCGCCGACTACCAAGCCGCCGCCAGCCAGTTACTGGCCCGACAAAAACGCAGGGCGCTCGTCATTGTGGTCACCAATCTACGGGATGAAGACGATGAAGAACTGCTGACGGCGGTTAAACGCATCGGTCGGCAACACCGGGTACTGGTCGCCAGCCTGCGGGAAGACGTGCTCGACCAACTGCGCCAATCCCCCGTGCAAACCTTGCCCGAAGCGCTGGCCTACAGCGGCACCATCGACTACCTCAATAAAAGAAACGATCTGCATGAGCGCTTGAGCGCGCACGGCTTGTCGGTACTGGATACGCTGCCCTCAGGGCTTGGAGCGGCCTTGGTGACGCGTTATTTGGGCTGGAAAAAAGCGGGCGTATTGTGAAACATGCGCACCACCACGGCCTGGTTAATCACACCCGGGCCGGGGCGACAGCGCGCAATGTCTAGGCGGAAGCCTGCAAAGGATCAAAACTGAAGTAATGCCACAGGGCATTGATCAATTGCTCATATGCCTCGGGCGCTTCGACCACACTGAACCCTGAGTCATAGTGTTGCGGGTTGACGTCTTCATGGCTCCATAAGCAGGTTGCGGTGAGGTCAATTGCCTGGAAATCACCGTCAGCTGTAGGAATTTTCAAACGCAGCTCAAACGCCACATCGACCATCATGGGTAATTGGCTGATCAACATCAGCCCGTCTTTGGACACGTTACCCAAGTAGCCAATAGGCTTGTCCGTAAGCCGGTTGAACACTTTCAGGAAACATGACAACTGGTGCCGCTCAATCCGTCGGTCGGTAAACATGTTGAAATCGCCATCCATTGGCCATGAGTCTGGCCGCGCCAGTGATTCGGAACGGGCGATAGGGCCCGCTCTCCCTGGGGATCAGCGCGACTACAGCATGCGCTTTGTCGCTCTACAGCTGCCAACCCCAAGCATTCCATTCGTTTGAACATAACCTTGTACAAACGAACACTCAAAGAATAGCTCAAGACTGGCGCCGGGCGAGCTATAGAATGACAAATATCATCAAAGTGACGCCGGGCGTGGTTGCGCAACGCTCGCGCCGGAGTAATGTCCCAGTTGCTGCAGGGTGTCGAGCCGGGCACGGGCACGGTAGGCGTACTCGCTGGACGGGTACTGATTGATGATGAACTGGTAGGTTTGCACCGCATCGACAAACAATTTTTGCCGTTCCAGGCATTGCCCGCGCAACATCGAGACTTCCGGTTGCACATAGCGACGGGTACGGCTCTCGCGGTCTACCTGGGACAACTCCAGGGTAACGCGCTCGCAATCACCCACCCCATAGGCACGGTAAGCATTGTTCAAATGATGGTCCATCGACCAGCGGGTACAGCCGACGACACTGACGGCCAAGGCAGCAATGAGCAAAATTCGCATGGGGTTCTCCTGTCTTGTGCAGTGTATCGACCCCTCGTCGAAAATCTTCAAGGATGTTCGTCTATTCGATTGGAGCGAAAACAAGCGAATCATCGATAAGTAGTGCAAACGAACAATGACTACAACCAAAGAGCATAGTAGCCTTCCCCAGCGCTTGAACTCAGGAGTCTGTGCATGTCCGTCCGTCGTACCAAAATCGTCGCCACCCTTGGCCCGGCCAGTAACTCGCCGGAAGTCCTCGAACAGCTGATTCTGGCTGGTTTGGACGTTGCCCGTCTGAACTTCTCCCACGGCACCCCGGACGAGCACAAGGCTCGCGCCAAGCTGGTGCGTGACTTGGCCGCCAAGCACGGCCGCTTCGTGGCATTGCTGGGTGACCTGCAAGGCCCGAAAATCCGTATCGCCAAATTCGCCAACAAGCGAATCGAACTGAAGATCGGTGACAAGTTCACCTTCTCCACCAGCCATTCGCTGACCGAAGGCAACCAGGACGTCGTAGGTATCGACTACCCGGACCTGGTCAAGGATTGCGGTGTCGGTGACGAACTGCTGCTGGACGACGGTCGCGTGGTCATGCGCGTCGACACAGCGACCCCCACCGAACTGAACTGCACCGTGATCATCGGTGGTCCGCTGTCCGACCACAAAGGCATCAACCGCCGCGGCGGTGGCCTGACGGCGCCAGCCCTGACTGAAAAAGACAAGGCCGACATCAAGCTCGCCGCCGAAATGGAAGTGGACTACCTCGCCGTGTCCTTCCCGCGCGACGCCGCCGACATGGAATACGCCCGTAAACTGCGCGACGAAGCCGGCGGCACCGCTTGGCTGGTGGCGAAGATCGAACGCGCCGAAGCCGTGGCCAATGACGAAACCCTCGACGGCCTGATCAAGGCGTCCGACGCAGTCATGGTTGCCCGTGGCGACCTGGGCGTGGAAATCGGTGACGCCGAGCTGATCGGTATTCAGAAGAAGATCATCCTGCACGCACGCCGCCACAATAAAGCGGTGATCGTGGCGACCCAGATGATGGAGTCGATGATCCAGAACCCGATGCCAACCCGTGCCGAAGTGTCTGACGTGGCCAACGCCGTGCTCGACTACACCGACGCCGTGATGCTCTCGGCTGAAAGTGCTGCCGGCCCGTACCCGCTCGAAGCCGTCCAGGCCATGGCGCGTATCTGCGTCGGTGCCGAAAAGCACCCGACCAGCAAGACCTCCAGCCACCGTATCGGCAAAGTGTTCGAAAGCTGCGACCAGAGCATCGCGCTGGCAGCCATGTACACCGCCAACCACTTCCCGGGCGTTAAAGCGATCATCGCCTTGACCGAAAGTGGCTACACGCCGTTGATCATGTCCCGCATCCGTTCCTCGATCCCGATCTACGCGTTCTCCCCGCACCGCGAAACCCAGGCCCGCGCGGCCATGTTCCGTGGCGTGTACACCGTCCCGTTTGACCCGGCATCCCTGCCGCCAAACCAAGTCAGCCAGGCGGCTATCGACGAACTGCTTAAACGTGGCGTTGTGGAAAAAGGCGACTGGGTCATCCTGACCAAGGGCGACAGCTACCACACCATCGGCGGCACCAACGGCATGAAAATCCTGCACGTTGGCGACCCAATGGTCTGAGTGACACGCTGAAAAACAAAAGCCCCGCCATGTGAATGGCGGGGCTTTTTGCATTTCAAGGCAGGGTGACGGGTTAAATTAGAGGGCCTCATCGCAGGCAAGCCAGCTCCCACATTTTACTGCGTACACCCTGAAGGAACTCGGTCGAATGTGGGAGCGGGCTTGCTCGCGAATACGTCGGCCCCGTCAACGCACATTCATCGCCGAGAAATAAAGGCCGACAACGCCGCAATCGCTTCCGGCGATTTCAAGCGCTGAGTAAACAACGCGCCCTCTTCCTCGATCACTTGCCGCAACTGCTCGCGATCAACACTTTTCATCAGGTGTTTGCTGACCTGCACCGCCCCTGGCGCCAGGGTTTCAAAGCGTTCGGCAATCTCTCGCGCTTTGGCCAACGCCGCTTTGCCGCTGCCCAACGCCTCGGTCGCAATCCCCCATGCCGCCGCCTGCTCGCCCGTAAAACCTTCGCCTAGCAGCAACAATTCTGCCGCTTTCGCATGCCCCAACAGACGCGGCAGGATCAGACTTGAGCCAAACTCGGGGCACAACCCCAAATTAACGAATGGCATGCGCAAGCGTGCATCGCGACTGATATACACCAGGTCGCAATGCAGCAGCAGGGTCGTGCCGATACCGACTGCCGCGCCCGCTACAGCGGCAATGACCGGTTTGCGGCAGTTGAGCAGGCTTTTCATGAAGTGGAACGGTGGGCTGTCGAGGTCACTGGGCGGCTGTTCGAGGAAGTCGGCAATATCGTTGCCGGCCGTGAAGCAGTCGCTACTGCCCTGGATCAACACGGCACTGACGCCTGAGTCCGCATCAGCCTGTTCCAGCGCCTCGGCCAGTTGCGTGTACATGGCGCGCGTCAGGGCGTTTTTCTTGTCGGGACGATTGAGCTGCAAGGTCAGCAGCCCGCGTTCGCGTTGCAGCAGGATGGCGTCAGTCATGGCGAATCTCGCGGCTGTAGAATTCAGCGCTCAACCACGAGGCAGGAACACATCGGCCAGCAGTTGATTGCGCGGCAGCCCGGCCAGGAACAGGCGCTTGGAAAACGCCTCTACGCTGACAGGGTGCCCGCAGAGTAAGGCCAGAGTTTGCCGCGAAACAAGCCGCAGTTGCGCCAATACTGGGTCCAGCTCAGCCGAGGTCCACAGCTCAACCGTCAGGTTCGGATGCTGCGCAGCCAGCTGCGCGAGGGGCTCAGCCAAGTAATGCGCCTCGCCATCATGGGCCAGGTGAATCACGCGAATAGCGCCCTGATGATCCTGGCGCAACGCCTCACGCAACACACCCCACAAAGGGCCCAGGCCCGTGCCGGACGCCAACAGCCATAGCGGCCGCGATTGCCAGTCGGGATCGTAGTGCAATGCCCCTCCCCTTAACTCGCCCAACTGCAACACGTCGCCTACCTGCAACTGCCGGGCGATATCGCTGAACTGGCCGGGCTGACGGCAATCGAGATGAAACTCCAGAAATGCATCTTCCTGGGGCAAGCTCGCCAACGAATACGGACGCGCCACCTGCCCCGCCCACACCACCAGATGCTGGCCGGCCCGGTAGCGAAGGCCACGCTCCGGTTGCAGGCGCAGGCGCAGCACATTCACATTCAACCAATCAACACCCACCACCTTGGCCGGCAAACCGTCACGCAGCGGGTCAAACGCGTCGACCTGCACATCTGCGATGACCTGGCACTGGCAGGCCAACCGCCAGCCATCCTGGCGTTGCGCCGGGGTAAGGGCATCGGGTTGCTTGTCTTCGACCTCACCCCGGCACCGCACCAGACACGCATGGCAACTGCCCGCCCGGCAACTGTAAGGCACAGCCACACCCGCCGTATTCAAGGCATCCAGCAGGTTGCTGCCGGTGGCGACCGACCAGTGGCGTTCGCCGACACGCAGTTCAGGCATATAAGGTCTCAATCAGAAGGGGCTGCGTACAGGGAATCACGCCCGACACAGTTTGACCATAGTCGGGTGTATCGGCCACCGCGCCGGGTTATACTGCCGCGCCTTTTTAGCGTCGCGCCTGCTGCACTCGGCGTGCCTTGGAAAGGTGACTTCAGCCGACCGATGTACCCCACTGAAGCCACCTTTATTGAATGTTCCCGTCTTATAGAGGAGCGCGACTCATGACCGTGATCAAGCAAGACGACCTGATTCAGAGCGTTGCCGACGCCCTGCAATTCATTTCCTACTACCACCCCGTTGACTTCATCCAGGCGATGCACGAAGCCTACCTGCGCGAAGAATCCCCGGCAGCCCGTGACTCCATCGCGCAGATCCTGATCAACTCGCGCATGTGTGCCACCGGTCATCGCCCGATCTGCCAGGACACCGGTATCGTCACCGTATTTGTACGTGTAGGCATGGACGTGCGCTGGGATGGCGCCACGATGAGCCTGGACGACATGATCAACCAAGGCGTGCGCCAGGCCTACAACCTGCCGGAAAACGTCCTGCGCGCATCCATCCTGGCCGACCCGGCTGGCGCGCGTAAAAACACCAAGGACAACACCCCTGCAGTCATCCACTACTCCATCGTCCCGGGTAACACCGTGGAAGTGGACGTGGCCGCTAAAGGTGGTGGTTCCGAGAACAAGTCGAAAATGGCCATGCTCAACCCGTCCGACTCGATCGTCGACTGGGTGCTCAAGACCGTTCCGACCATGGGCGCCGGCTGGTGCCCACCGGGCATGCTGGGCATCGGCATCGGCGGCACCGCCGAGAAAGCCGCCGTGATGGCCAAGGAAGTGTTGATGGAATCCATCGACATCCACGAGCTGAAAAAGCGCGGCCCGCAGAACCGTATCGAAGAGATGCGCCTGGAGCTGTTCGAGAAGGTCAACCAACTGGGGATCGGTGCCCAGGGCCTGGGTGGCCTGACCACCGTGCTCGACGTAAAAATCATGGACTACCCGACCCACGCAGCCTCGCTGCCGGTGTGCATGATCCCCAACTGCGCCGCCACCCGTCACGCGCACTTCGTGCTCGACGGTTCGGGCCCGGCGTCGCTGGAAGCGCCACCGCTGGACGCTTACCCGGAAATCGTCTGGGAAGCCGGCCCGTCGGCCCGTCGCGTCAACCTCGACACCCTGACCCCGGAAGACGTGCAGAGCTGGAAGCCGGGCGAAACCGTCTTGCTCAACGGCAAGATGCTCACCGGCCGCGACGCTGCGCACAAGCGCATGGTCGAGATGCTCAACAAGGGTGAAACCTTGCCGGTGGACCTCAAGGGTCGCTTCATCTACTACGTCGGCCCGGTTGATCCGGTGCGCGAAGAAGTGGTTGGCCCGGCAGGCCCGACCACCGCGACGCGGATGGACAAGTTCACCCGTCAGATCCTCGAGCAAACCGGCCTGCTGGGCATGATCGGCAAATCCGAGCGCGGCCCGACCGCCATCGAAGCGATCAAGGACCACAAAGCCGTGTACCTGATGGCCGTTGGCGGCGCCGCTTACCTGGTGGCGCAAGCCATCAAGAAGTCGCGCGTGGTCGCGTTTGCCGAACTGGGCATGGAAGCGATCTACGAGTTCGACGTGAAAGACATGCCGGTCACCGTAGCGGTGGACAGCAAGGGCGAATCCGTCCACATCACCGGTCCTGCCATCTGGCAGAAAAAGATCAGTGAAAGCCTGGCGGTAGAGGTGCAGTAAGCACTTCCCTCGCAAGGATAAAGGCGACTGCGGCCCCATGGCCCAGTCGCCTTTTTTATGACTGGCAATGTTGCAATGACAAACTCGGTCATGTGGGAGCTGGCTTGCCTGCGATGCAGGCACATCGGTTTTTCAGTGACCCCGAGGTGATGCCATCGCAGGCAAGCCAGCTCCCACACAAGCCTGCATGCCACAAGATCCAAGCAGCCCATGCTATGGTGCTCACCCCTTACTGTGCCTGCCCATCACCGTATGATCGTGATCCCACGCCCCCTGCGCCTGACCTTCTACTCACTGTTGATCATCGCCGGTGCGGTGCTGGCCGCCGCCTTGGCCACCCGCCATGCCGAGCGCCAGGCCCTGGTGGATGACGCCGCTCGCGCCAATCAGCAACTGGCGCTGTACGCCAATTCCTTGCACACCCTGATCGAACGATACCGCGCCCTGCCCGCCGTATTGGCGCTGGATTCGGAAATGATCAGCGCCCTGAAAGCCCCGCTGGACACCGCCACCCAGGACGTGCTCAACCGCAAGCTGGAACGCATCAACGGCGCCGCGCAGTCTTCCACCCTGGAGCTGATGGACCACACCGGCCTGGCCGTGGCGGCCAGTAACTGGAACCTGCCCAGCAGTTATGTCGGGCACAACTACGCGTTTCGGCCTTATTTCAGCCAGACCCTGAGCCAGGGCACCGGGCGTTTTTATGCAGTGGGGGTAACCACAGGCATTCCGGGTTACTTCCTCTCCAGCGCGGTGGTCGATGAACACGAACAGTTCCTCGGCGCTATGGTGGTGAAGCTGGAGTTTCCCGAACTCGAACGCGAATGGGCCCAAGGCAATGACCTGCTGCTGGTCAGCGACGCGCGCGGCATCGTGTTTATCGCCAATCAACCGGGCTGGCGTTACCGCAACTTGCGTCCGTTGTCGGCCAGCGACCTAACTGAACTCAAAGCCACCCGCCAATACGACAAAAAACAACTGCGGCCGCTGGACACCCAGACGTTGCAGCGCTTCGACGAGAACAGCCACCTGATGCGCGTCAACGGCCCCGACGGCAGCGCCAACTACATCTGGGAATCCCTGCCGCTGAAGGCCGAAGGCTGGACCTTGCACCTGTTGCGCAAGCCGCAGTTCGCCTTTGAAGACCAACGCAATGCCGGGCTTGCGGCTGCCGGCTCCTGGCTGGCGCTGGTGTTCCTGGTGCTGTTCCTGACTCAACGCTGGCGCCTGGCCCGCTTGCGCCAACGCAGCCGCGAAGAGCTCGAACAGCTTGTCGAGGAGCGCACTCAGGCCCTGCGCACGGCGCAAGATGGCCTGGTGCAATCAGCCAAGCTGGCGGCACTGGGGCAGATGTCCGCCGCCCTCGCCCATGAAATCAACCAGCCACTGACCGCCCAGCGCATGCAGTTGGCGACCTTGCGGCTGCTGCTGGACCACGGTCGCGTGGACGATGCCTACAAGGCGCTCACCCCGCTGGACGACATGCTCACGCGCATGGCCGCACTCACCGGCCACCTCAAGACGTTCGCCCGTAAAAGCCCCAGCGGCCTGCGCGAAAGGTTGGACCTGGCGACAGTCGTCGACCAATCCTTGCACCTGCTCGACGCGCGGTTGCGCGATGAGGCCATCGGCGTGGTGCTGGACCTGACCCGCCCGGCCTGGGTCCGCGGCGATGCTATCCGCCTGGAGCAGGTACTGATCAATCTGTTGCGCAACGCCCTCGACGCCATGGCGGACAAACCGCGCAAACGCCTGGAAATCCGCCTGCATGCCGACCAGCAACTCTGGCAATTGACCGTCAGCGACAGCGGCGGCGGGATTGCCGAAGAGCACTT
The DNA here is from genome assembly GCF_045447295.1 of Pseudomonas sp. O39. NCBI lineage: Bacteria > Pseudomonadati > Pseudomonadota > Gammaproteobacteria > Pseudomonadales > Pseudomonadaceae > Pseudomonas > Pseudomonas sp. O39. The sequence goes on along the minus strand of NZ_JBJGXV010000003.1, from coordinate 265,062 downwards.
GAACAGTGTCTTCGATCCGTTCTTTACGACCAAACCCGTGGGGGATGGGCTCGGCCTCGGGCTGGCGGTTTCCTATGCCATCGTGCACGAACTCGGCGGGCGCCTGCTCGCCGGCAACCGTGGCGACGGTGCGGTGTTTACCCTGACCTTGCCGATTGTGCTGGAGACGCCTGAGCTATGTTGAACGCGGTGATTGTGGTCGATGACGAAGCCAGCATTCGCACGGCCGTCGAGCAATGGCTGAGCCTGTCGGGGTTTGACGTGCAGTTGTTCAGCCGCGCTGAAGAATGCCTGGCGCAATTGCCCAAGGATTTCCCCGGGGTGATCTTGAGCGACGTGCGCATGCCGGGGCTCAGCGGCCTGGAGCTGTTGGCCGAAGTGCAACGACGCGATGCCGACTTGCCGGTGATATTGCTCACCGGCCATGGCGACGTGCCGATGGCTGTGGAAGCCATGCGCGACGGTGCCTACGACTTTCTGGAAAAACCCTTCAGCCCGGATGCCTTGCTCAACAGCCTGCGCCGCGCGCTGGACAAGCGCGGGCTGATCCTGGAAAACCGCCGCCTGCATCAACAGGCCGACCATCGGGCGCAGCTGGAATCCAGCCTGCTGGGCGTGTCCCGGAGTTTGCAGAACCTGCGGCGTCAGGTACTTGATCTGGCCAGCTTGCCCGTCAACGTGTTGATTCGTGGCGAGACCGGCAGCGGCAAGGAATTGGTCGCCCGCTGCCTGCATGATTTTGGCCCGCGCGCGAAAAAGCCGTTTGTCGCGCTCAACTGTGCAGCGATCCCCGAGCAGTTGTTTGAGGCCGAGCTGTTCGGCCACGAAAGCGGCGCGTTCACCGGCGCCCAGGGCAGGCGCATCGGCAAGCTGGAATACGCCCATGGCGGCACACTGTTTCTCGATGAAATCGAAAGCATGCCACTGGCCCAGCAGGTGAAACTGCTGCGCGTGTTGCAGGAACAGAAACTCGAGCGTCTGGGTTCGAATCAAAGTATTCACGTGGACTTGCGCATCATCGCCGCCACCAAGCCCGACCTGCTCGAAGAGGCCCGCGCCGGGCGTTTTCGCGAAGATTTGGCCTACCGACTGAACGTCGCGCAACTGCGCCTGCCGCCGTTGCGCGAGCGCCGTGAAGATATTCCGCTACTGTTCGAGCACTTTGCACACAGCGCCGCCGAGCGCCTGGGCCGCAGCGCAGAACCCTTGAGCGGCGCGCAACTGGGGCGCCTGCTCAGCCATGACTGGCCGGGCAATGTGCGTGAGTTGGCCAACGTCGCCGAACGCCAGGTGCTGGGACTTGGCGAACCGGAGCCGGAAGGTATCGAAGCGGGGCAATCCCTGGCAGCGCAGCAGGAAGCCTTCGAGGCTCATTGCCTGAAAGCGGCGCTGGTTCGGCACAAAGGCGATATCAAGGCGGTACTGGCCGAGTTGCAACTGCCGCGTCGAACCCTCAATGAAAAGATGCAGCGGCATGGGTTGGTGCGGGATACGTTTCTGTAGGCTGAATTTTTTATTGCCTGGCAGGACGCCTTCGCGAGCAAGCCCGCTCCCACATTCGACCGCATCCCTCCAGTTGGAATGGGATCGAATGTGGGAGCGGGCTTGCTCGCGAAGGAGCCAGTAGCCATAAGCGGATTTCCGCTCATCACCCTCAAACTATCAGCGACTTTCCGCTCAGAAAATTCTTCAAACCCTTCTAAACCGGGCCTTCATCTACTTGGCACAGCTCCTGCTATAGCCCGAACCAGGCTGCGCTCGCGCCGCTCCACAAAAACAATTAGATGAAGGATCCTTCAATGGATAACTCCAACACCTTGCCTCTGGGGTCGGCGGCTGCGCCGGCAAAAGAACGCAGTACGTCCAGCCGGATCAAATCGATCTTCAGCGGCTCCGTCGGCAACATGGTCGAGTGGTATGACTGGTACGTCTACGCCGCCTTCTCGCTGTACTTCGCCAAAGCCTTCTTCCCCGCCGGTTCTTCCACCGCCCAGTTGATGAACACCGCCGCCATCTTTGCCGTGGGCTTCATCATGCGCCCGATCGGTGGCTGGCTGATGGGCCTCTACGCCGACTACAAGGGCCGCAAGGCCGCATTGATGGCCTCGGTATTGCTGATGTGCTTCGGCTCGCTGCTGATCGCATTGACCCCGGGCTACGACACCATCGGCATCGGCGCACCGATCATGCTGGTGTTCGCACGCTTGCTGCAAGGCCTGTCGGTCGGCGGCGAGTACGGCACCTCGGCCACCTATTTGAGTGAAATGGCGACCAAGGAACGTCGCGGTTTCTTCTCCAGCTTCCAGTACGTGACCCTGATCTCCGGCCAGCTCATCGCCCTGGCCGTATTGATCATTCTGCAACAAACCCTGACCACCGAGCAGCTGTATGCCTGGGGCTGGCGCATCCCGTTCGCCATCGGCGCCTTGTGCGCAGTGGTCGCGCTGTTCTTGCGTCGCGGCATGGAAGAAACCGAGTCGTTCACCAAAAAGGAAAAAGCCAAGGAAAGCGCGATGCGCACCTTGATGCGCCACCCCAAGGAAGTGTTGACCGTGGTCGGCCTGACCATGGGCGGCACCCTGGCGTTCTACACCTACACCACCTACATGCAGAAATACCTGGTGAACACCGTCGGCATGAGCATCTCCGACTCCACCACCATTTCAGCCGCCACGCTGTTTCTGTTCATGTGCCTGCAACCCCTGGTCGGCGGGCTGTCCGACAAAGTCGGCCGGCGGCCGATCCTGATCGCGTTCGGCATCCTCGGCACGCTGTTCACCGTGCCGATCCTCACCACCCTGCACACCATCCAAAGCTGGTGGGGCGCGTTCTTTCTGATCATGGCAGCGCTGATCATTGTCAGCGGCTACACCTCGATCAATGCGGTGGTAAAAGCCGAGCTGTTCCCTACGGAAATCCGCGCCCTGGGCGTGGGCCTGCCGTATGCACTGACCGTTTCGATTTTCGGCGGCACCGCTGAATACATCGCACTGTGGTTCAAGAGCATTGGCATGGAGACCGGTTACTACTGGTATGTGACCGCGTGTATCGCGGTGTCGCTGGTGGTCTACGTGACCATGAAAGACACCCGCAAGCATTCGCGGATTACCACGGACTAAAGGCTGGGCACAGTAAAAAATGTGGGAGCGGGCTTGCTCGCGAAAGTGGTGGATCAGTCAGTATTTCCGTTGACTGAAACCCTGCATTCGCGAGCAAGCCTGCTCCCACATTTCGTTGCGTAGCGTTTCTTAAACAGGGTCAGGTCAGCTCTACGGACTGCTGACGACCATACCGGCGCTGCGCATACGACGCCCCGGCAATCATCACCACCAGTACCGCCGCCAACACCGCCGATGAACCGATGGTGCCGAAATCCAGCCCACCCTTTTCATGAGGTTTGGTGAGGAAGTCGCCCAGGGTCGCACCAAACGGCCGGGTCAATACAAACGCCACCCAGAACAACAGCACCGACGAGATTTTGGTGAAGTATTTGAGTGCCACTACCACCGCAATAGCCGAGCCGATCAGCAAAGCGCCGCCAGCGAAACCCAACCCGGAGTCATCCGCGAGGAAGTCGCCCAACGCGGTGCCCAAGGTGTTCGAGAACAGAATCGCCATCCAATAAAACAGTTCGCCCCGAAAAGTCTGGACCTTGTTCACGTTCAGCGAATCACCGCTGACATGCCACAGGGCAAAGATGATCATCAGGATCGCGATCAGGATCATCGAGCCCGTCGCATAGCCAAGGCCCAGGGTACGGTCCATGAAATCCGACATCGTGGTGCCCGCCGTGCTGGTGGACAGAATCACGATCCAGTACAGCACCGGGTTGTAGGTTTTCGACCAGAGCTGTGTCACCAGGGTGACGAGAAACACACTGATCAGGATCATCGAGCTGATGGCGTACCCGACATTCAGGGTCATCGAGAGCAAATCCCCGGCGGTTTCGCCCAGGGTCGTTGCGCAGATTTTCATGACCCAGAACGCCAGGGTGATCTGAGGAAGTTTGTTCATGGTGCAGAAGGCTCCGAAGCTCAGTCTTTCAATGGGCCGACTTAGGGGGGTGTCGACCTGCCGCGCAGACTGAACGTGGCGCTGTGAAAAATAGGTGGGCACTAAATGAAAATTCCATACAGCCGATGGAAATTCGCCGCCATGAATTGCAGTATGGCGCCTTCACCGAACCCAACAGCAGGAACCCCGGCCATGTCTGACGATATCCATTTTTACGAACCCGCCAATGGCCACGGCCTGCCACACGACCCGTTCAATGCCATCGTCGGCCCACGGCCCATCGGCTGGATTTCCTCCCACGACAGCGAAGGCCGTCTGAACCTGGCGCCCTACAGTTTCTTCAATGCGTTCAACTACATCCCGCCGATCATTGGGTTTTCCAGCGTCGGGCGCAAAGACAGCCTGAACAACATCGAGCAGACCGGCGAGTTTGTGTGGAACCTGGCCACTCGCCCGCTGGCCGAGCAGATGAACCAGAGTTGCGCAGCGGTAGCGCCGCAGGTGAATGAGTTCGAACTGTCCGGCCTGACGCCGGTGGCCTCGAAAATCGTCGGCGTGCCGCGTGTGGGCGAGAGCCCGGTGTCGTTCGAATGCAAGGTGACGCAGATTATTCAGCTGCAGCGCGCCGACAAGCAGTTGGTGCCAAGCTGGCTGGTGCTCGGCGAGGTCGTTGCCGTGCACATCGCCAAGTGGCTGCTCAAGGATGGGATTTACGACACCGCCGCCGCCGAGCCGATATTGCGTGGCGGTGGCCCGGCGGATTACTTCCAGTTGGGGCCGGAGGCACTGTTCAAGATGTATCGTCCAGGCGCCACTGCGCGCTGATTGGAATGCAATAAAAATGTGGGAGCGGGCTTGCTCGCGAAAGCGGTGGATCAGTCAATATTTCCAGTGACTGACGCTCTGCATTCGCGAGCAAGCCCGCTCCCACATTTGGATCGGCGGTGTTGTTTAGTTGGCGGCTGTTGACCAGGTCAACTGACCCTCTTCGTCCACATCGACCAGCCGCACCAATTGCGCGGCAGCCGCATCGTCGGCGTCGTCAGCGGTCTTGAACGTTTGTCCATCAAGGACCTTGTGAAAGCGCGGTGCGCCCATGCCATCCAGTGCCTTGACGGCAATGGCAGCGCTGTAGCCACCCTCTTCTTCTCGCACCAAGGCGGAAACGACTTCGTGGTGGGCAAACTCTTTACGTGCCATGTTGCAAATCCTGGCCAATGGGAAAGTCGGCCATTCTAAAGCACTAACCGGCCAGTTGCAGGTACTCGCCGTAGGCATGCGCAGCGGATGCCTCGGTAAAGGTCTGGAAGTCCATGCTGCGCACGACCATGTCGTTCAACAGCTCGGTAAAGATCATCAGGGCCGGCGCACTGAAGTAGGCGCTCATCGCCTGCTCGCTGCTCCAGAAGCCAGAGACCAGCCATACATCGGGATCGACCTGGGAATGCTGCAATGAAAACTGCAGGCAACCCTGAGCCTGACGGCCCGGTTCGATCAAACTGCTCAAGCGTGCACCGAGTTCGGTGCTGCACCCGGTACGGGCGCGGATAAAGGCCATATGGCTCGCGGGAATGGGGGTGGACATGTTCGACTCTCCCGTTGAGAAGTGATGCTCGGCAAACACTGTGAGGGCGTGTTGCCACAGGATCAAAGATAGCGGCGCAGGTGTGGGCGTGGTTAGTCAATTCCTGCAGGCTTATTGCACAATCCTGCGAGAAGCGTAGATAAGACGTCTGGCACCCGGGATTTATTCCATGCACAGGCTCAGTGTTTCAGGCAGATGACAGGCATCGCGCTTGCCTGATTCACGACATATCGCAGGATCAGGCAAGGATTGTGCAGAATCGACGTAACACTTTTTGAAACGTCACCGCTAAGCTGAGTCCATCAAAGAAGCTTGTAGAGGACACCCAATGTCGTCGCCGGAACATACGTCCATTCCCCTCGATGCCGAGACGGAAAAACAGCGCGTCGAACTCGCCAGCATCGTGCACCGACATACCTGGGAAGATGGCTCCTACGGCACGGCGATTACCTCGTTGTTCCTGAACCGCCACAACACACCGCGCGACTTCATGCCGGTGCTGGTCGAACCGGCCCTGTGCATCCTTGCCAGTGGTAGCAAGGAAGTGCGCCTGGCAGACGAGATTTTTGCCTACGACCCCCTCAACTATTTGGTGTTTTCGGTTGCAATGCCCGTGGCCGGCCGGATCATCGACGCGACGCCGCAAGACCCTAACCTGTCGGTGCGGATCAATATCGACCCGGCGCAACTGACCGCGTTGATTGCCGAGGCCGGCCCGATGGGCGTGCCATCGCGTCCGACTTCTCGCGGCATGTACGTCGACCGCATCGACGCCCAGTTGCTGGACGCCGTGCTGCGCCTGACGCGCTTGCTGGACACCCCCAAAGACATCGCGATGCTCGCACCGTTGATCAACCGCGAAATCCTCTACCGGTTGCTGCGTGGTCCGCAAGGCTACCGACTGTATGAAATTGCCGTAGCCAACAGTCAGAGCCATCGTGTGAGCCAGGCGATCAAGTGGCTGAACGGCAACTATGAGCAGCCGCTGCGTATTGATGACCTGGCCAAGGAAGTGAACCTCAGTGTCTCGACCTTGCACCACCGCTTCAAGGCGATCACCGCCATGAGCCCGTTGCAATACCAGAAGCAGTTGCGTTTGCAGGAGGCGCGGCGGTTGATGATCGCCGAAGGGCTGGAGGCCTCGGCAGCGGCGTATCGGGTGGGGTATGAAAGCCCGTCACAATTCAGCCGGGAATACAGCCGGTTGTTTGGGGCGCCACCGCTGAGAGATTTGGCCCGGTTGCGCCAGAGTATCTGACCCAAAGGCGTTCAAAATGTGGGAGCGGGCTTGCTCGCGAAAGCGGTGGATCAGTCAAAGTTTTCGGTGACTGACACTCTGAATTCGCGAGCAAGCCCGCTCCCACATTTGATCCTCTGTGTGCTTTAGTCCAGGGTTCGCGGGAGCTGTAAGGTGACTCGCAAACCACCCTCGCGCAGGTTCTGCAAACTCACTTCGCCGCCATGGCTGTGGGCGATGTTACGTGCGATACCCAAGCCCAGGCCATAACCCTGCTGCTGGCCGGCCAAACGAAAATGCGGTTCAAACACTTGCTCCAGCCGCTGCTCCGGCACGCCTGGCCCCTCGTCATCAACGTGCAGGATGAATTCCGCGCCATCGTCCTCGATATGCAAGTGGGCGTTCTGCCCGTACTTCAACGCGTTATCGATCAGGTTGCCGATGCAGCGTTTAAGCGCCAGCGGCTTGCCCGGGTACGGTGCCAGGGCGCGGCCTTGCTGGGTGATGCGGCCATTACCGTTGGGCGCCAGGTACGGTTCTACCAGGCAATCGAGCACGTGATTGAGGTCGACCGGTTCGATGTTTTCATGGATATCGGTGTCTTTCACGCATTGCAGCGCGCCCTTGACCAACAACTCCAGCTCATCCAGGTCACGGCCGAATTTGTTTTGCAGGTTCTCGTCTTCAAGCAGTTCCACACGCAGGCGCAGGCGCGTGATCGGCGTGCGCAAATCGTGGGATATTGCACTGAATAATTGGCTGCGCTCGGTCAGGTAGCGGCTGATGCGTTCACGCATGGCATTGAATGCACGGCCCACTTCCACCACTTCACTGCCGCCGCCTTCGGCCACCGGCTCCACATCCGCGCCCAGGGACATGTCGCGTGCCGCCCGTGCCAGGCGCTTGAGCGGCCGGCTCTGCCAGTGCACCAGCAGGCCGATAAACAACAACAGAAAGCCGCTGGTCAACACGATGAACCACACCTGCTGCGAAGGCAGGCCTTGTTCTTCAAGGCTGGTGTAGGGTTCGGGCAACAGCGAGGCAATGTACAACCACTCGCCCGGCGCAAGCTGGATCTGAGTGACCAACACGGGCGGGTTGACCGGTTCGAGCGTCAGCGCGTAATGCGCCCAGGAGCGCGGCAGTTCATCGAGCTTCAAGCCGGCATTGAAAATACGCAGGTCCTCGGCGCTGACGAATTCCACCGAAATATGCACGTCGCTGCCCAGGGTCTGGCGCAGCACTTCGTCCACCGCTTGCAACACCGCCTGCTTGCGCGGGGTCTGCGGCAATATCTGCATATCCAGTGGGCGATCGTTGAGCGTCACCACAAAGCGGGTGCCACCCATGCTGCGCAGTTGATCAAGCACTAACGGGCGGTAGGCCACTGGCAACGAGCGGAAATAACTCACGCTGGCCGTCATCGAATGCGCCAGGCTGCGGGCGCTGGTGACCAGGCCTTCGAGCTGGGTGGCGCGCAGTTGCGAGACCCAGATCACGCTGGACAGCGCCTGGGCGAACAGCACCGCAAGCAAGGTCAGCAGCAACATCCGCCCCAACAGTGAGCGCGGTACCGGGAAGCGCCGGCGACGCTCGGTCAACGGCTCAGTGGGCATTGCCGGCAACCACGCTGGCTGCCAGTTGATAACCGCTGCCGCGCACGGTGCGGATCAGCCTCGGAGGTTTTTCGGTATCGCGCAGGCGTTGGCGAAGGCGGCTGACGGCCATGTCGACGATACGGTCCAGCGGCATCAGGTCGCGGCCACGGGTGGCGTTGCCGATGGTGTCGCGGTCGAGAATTTGTTGAGGGTGGTCGAGAAACAATTTAAGCAGGGCAAAGTCGGCGCCGGAGAGAATCACCTCTTCACCGTCAACGTGAAACAAGCGATGGCTGATCATGTCCAGGCGCCATTCATCGAACACCCACACATCGCCGCCGATGCTGCGTTCCTGGCCAAACTGGGCACGCCGCAGCAGGGCTTTGATCCGCGCTTGCAGCTCGCGAGGGCTGAAGGGTTTGCCGATGTAGTCGTCGGCGCCCAGCTCCAGGCCGATCACACGGTCGGCTTCGTCGGAACTGGCGGTGAGCATGATGATCGGCACCTGCGCCTGGCGCGGGTGCTGGCGAATCCAGCGGCAGAGGCTGAAACCGTCTTCGTCCGGCAACATCACATCGAGGATGACCAGGTCGCACGGCGCCTCGTTCATCGCCTGGCGGAACCCCGCGCCATCCGGCACGCCACGCACCTGGAAGCCGGCGCGACTGAGGTAGGTTTGCAGCAATTCGCGGATTTCCTGGTCGTCGTCGACGAGGAGAATCGATTTACTGATTACGCTCACGGGGTCCTCCTTGTTGTTATGGCCAAGCTTAAGTCATTTGTTGCCCTTCGGGCCCTATCGCGGGCAAGCCCGCTCCCACATTTGGAATGCATTTCAAAATGTGGGAGCGGGCTTGCTCGCGAAGAGGCCATCAGTACCTATGCAAAAGCTTGCTCCAGCGCCACTCCCGCCCCGGTCAACCCGGAATACGGCGCAGTCACCAGCCACACCGGAATACCGTTGAAGTAATCGCTCATGCAGCCTTTGTCGCGAAAACTCTTGGCAAAGCCGCTGTTGATAAAGAAGTCGGCAAACCGCGGTATCACCCCGCCCACGATGTACACACCACCGCGTCCACCGGTGGTCAACACGTTGTTACCCGCCACGCGGCCCAGCCAGATGCTGAACTGGTTCAACACTTCAATCGCTACCGGGTCGCCGGCCAGGCCAGCCGCGGTAATGGCTTCCGGCGTGTCCAGCTCCGGCGTGTGCCCATCGACTGCACAAATGGCGCGGTACACACGCGGCAGGCCGCCACCGCTCAAGGCCGTTTCGGCGCTGACATGGCCGATCTCATTGTAGATGTGCTGCCACAGCTGGGTTTCACGCGGGCTGCTCAGCGGCAGGTCGACATGACCGCCCTCCCCCGGCAGCGCCGCCCAGCGACCTTCGCCAAAATCCAGCAAGGTGCCAACGCCCAGGCCAGTGCCCGGGCCGATGACCACAGCAGGGCGCAACGGCTCCGGCGTGCCTTCGCAGACCACGCGGAATTCGTCGGGTTTGAGGCGAGTCATGCCCAGGGCCATCGCCGTGAAGTCATTGACCAGCAGCAGCTCATCCACCTGCAAGGTTTTGCAAAATGCAGTTTTGCTCAGGCGCCAGTGATTGTTGGTGAATTTAAATTCATCGCCACTCACCGGCCCGGCGACCGACAGGCACACCGCACCGATGTCCCCGCTTTCCAGGCCCTCTTCCTTGAGGTAGACCTTGATGGCCTCCTCAGGGCTCTGGTGATCCGCAGTGGCATGCACGCGGATCGAATGCAGTTCCTGATCCCGCCACAACGCAAAACGGGCGTTGGTACCACCAATATCACCGACCAGCGCAAGCTTCACTTAAGCGTCTCCAAGGCAGAGGTAAAGGCGCTGGCGCCTTGCTCTGCGGAGCTTGCGGCCATGCGCATAAATGCAAACAGTTCGCGACCGGCCCCCACGTTATTGCCCAACAGGCCCGTGGCAGGCGTGCGCGCTGCGAATTCTTCGGCGTTCACCTTAAGCTCCAGGGTGCCCTTCACGCCATCGACGCGAATGATATCGCCATCTTGGACCCGTGCCAGTGGCCCGCCGCTCTGAGCTTCGGGGTTGACATGAATCGCGGCGGGGATCTTACCCGACGCGCCGGACATACGCCCGTCTGTTACCAACGCCACTTTGAAACCACAGTCCTGCAACACGCCGAGGAACGGCGTCATTTTGTGCAGTTCCGGCATGCCGTTGGAGCGCGGGCCCTGGAAGCGCATTACCGCGACAAAGTCTTTTTCCAGTTGGCCGGCCTTGAACGCGTCGGCCAAATCCTGCTGATCCTGGAACACCACCGCCGGGGCTTCGACGATCTGGTGCTCCGGCGCCACGGCGGAGACTTTCATCACGCCGCGACCAAGGTTGCCTTCCATCACGCGCAGGCCGCCTTCCGGCGAAAACGCGCGGGCCACGGGGCGCAGGATGGTTTCGTCGAGGCTTTCGATCGGGCCGTCGCGCCAGATCAGCTCGCCGTCGACCAGGAACGGCTCCTGGGTGTAACGGCTCAGGCCCTTGCCGGCCACGGTGTTGACATCTTCGTGCAGCAAGCCGGCTTCAAGCAGTTCGCGGATCAGGAACGACATGCCGCCCGCTGCCTGGAAGTGGTTGATGTCGGCTTTGCCGTTTGGATACACGTGGGACAGGGTCGGTACCACCTCGGAGAGGTCGGCCATGTCCTGCCAGGTGAGGATGATGCCTGCCGACATGGCGATCGCCGGCATGTGCAGGGTGTGGTTGGTGGAACCGCCGGTGGCATTGAGCGCCACGATGGAGTTGACGATGGATTTCTCGTCGACGATCTCGCCGATCGGCGTGAAGCTGCCGCTGGCCTTGGTCAGGCGGGTGACCTGGTGCGCGGCTTCGCGGGTCAGCGCATCACGCAGCGGCGTGTACGGGTTGACGAACGAGGCGCCCGGCAAGTGCAGGCCCATCACTTCCATCAGCAACTGGTTGGTGTTGGCGGTGCCGTAAAAGGTGCAGGTGCCGGGGCTGTGGTAGGACTTCATCTCCGATTCCAGCAGCTCTTCGCGGGTGGCCTTGCCTTCGGCGTAGCGCTGGCGCACATCGGCTTTCTGCTTGTTGGAAATGCCCGACGGCATGGGGCCGCCCGGTACGAAGATCATCGGCAGGTGACCGTAGCGCAACGCGCCCATCATCAGGCCCGGCACGATCTTGTCGCAGATGCCCAGCATCAGCGCCGCATCGAACATGTTGTGGGACAACGCTACCGCCGTGGACATCGCGATGACTTCGCGGCTGAGCAGGCTCAGCTCCATGCCAGGCTCACCTTGGGTCACGCCATCGCACATGGCAGGCGTGCCACCGGCGAACTGGCCGACCGAGCCGACTTCGCGCAGGGCTTTCTTGATGTGTTCAGGGAAGTGTTCGTACGGCTGGTGCGCCGAGAGCATGTCGTTATATGAAGAAACAATTGCCACGTTGGCGGCATTCATCATGCGCAGACTATTTTTATCTTCAGTGCCGCAGCCGGCGACGCCGTGGGCAAAGTTGGCGCATTGCAGCTTACCGCGCATCGGGCCGTCGCTGGCGGCGCCGCGAATGAGCGCAAGGTAAGCCTCGCGGGTTGCACGACTGCGGGCGATAAGCCGTTCGGTGACCTCAATAACGCGGGGATGCATGTGTAGAACTCCAGGCTAACGGATGTGGCGACCTGCGTTCCTATGCTGATCAAACGCCCGCAGCTCATGGGATGGCAGGGTGTCGTTTGAATCATCGGACCAGTTGATTCAGGTCACTCGTTGTAGATTGAACAAAATATTGCCACTAAAAAGGCTTGTTTTCTATTTTTATGCGAATAATCTTGTAATTCTTACAACAAATCGACGACAGGCACTTTCCAATGACTCTTCGTATCGCAATCAATGGTTTTGGCCGTATCGGCCGTAATGTCCTGCGCGCACTGTATACCCAAGGCTATCGCCAGGATTTGCAGATCGTCGCCATCAACGATTTGGGCGACAGTTCGATCAACGCCCACCTGCTCAAATACGACACCGTACATGGCACTTTCGAAGCAGAGGTCGCCCACGATCAGGAAAGCCTGACCGTCAATGGTGACCGGATTGCCGTCAGTGCCATTCGCAACCCGGCCGACCTGCCGTGGGCTGCGCACAAGATCGACGTGGTGTTCGAGTGCACCGGTCTGTTTACCGACCGTGACAAGGCTGCCGCCCATATTACTGCTGGCGCGCGCAAGGTGATCATCTCGGCCCCGGCCAAAGGCGCCGATGCCACCGTGGTTTACGGTGTGAACCATGACATTTTGCGTCAATCGCACCAGATCATCTCCAACGCGTCGTGCACCACCAACTGCCTGGCGCCGGTCGCCCAGGTACTGCACCGCGAGCTGGGCATTGAAAGCGGCCTGATGACAACCATTCACGCCTACACCAACGACCAGAACCTGACCGACGTCTACCACACCGACCCGTACCGTGCGCGCTCGGCGACCCAGAACATGATCCCGAGCAAAACCGGCGCCGCTGAAGCGGTAGGCCTGGTGCTGCCGGAACTGGCGGGCAAACTGACCGGGATGGCGGTGCGTGTACCGGTGATCAACGTGTCCCTGGTGGACCTCACCGTGCTGTTGAAAAAAGACGCCACGGCCGAGCAAGTCAACGCCCTGCTCAAAGAAGCCAGCCAGCACTCGAAAATCCTCGGTTACAACACCCTGCCGCTGGTTTCCAGTGACTTCAACCATAACCCGCTGTCGTCGATCTTCGATGCCAATCACACCAAGGTCAGCGGCAAGCTGTTGAAAGTGCTGGCCTGGTACGACAACGAATGGGGCTTCTCCAACCGTATGCTGGATAACTGCCTGGCGCTGTGCAACGCCGAGTAATGCTCGGCCTGTGTGGGAGCTGGCTTCTATGGGGGCTGGCTTGCCTGCGATAGCATCACCTCGGTTTGACTGAAATACCCAGGTGCCTGCATCGCGGGCAAGCCCGGCGCCCACAAAAAACCTTTCCCATATTTGATCGGTGCTGGCTCACAGCAATAGCCACTTGCCATTTCAGTTGATGATAAGCATTATCATTAACTGCCTATCGGTCTGGTGTCACTGTGAGCCAATCTCGCTTCAACCAAGTCTTTCTCACCCAACGGGTGATTCTGCTACGCACTTTGCAGCGGATGGTGAATAACCCCAGCACCGCCGAGGACCTGTTGCAGGAAACCTATCTGCGCGTCACCCGGGCCCTCAGCGAGCGGCCGATCGACCACCTCGAACCCTTCGTCTATCAAACCGCGCGCAATCTTGCGTTGGATCATCTGCGCTCGCGCAGGATCCAGGCGCGCACGCTGCAGGAAGATGTCCCGCTGGACGTGCTGCAAAGCGTCGCCGATCCCATCAGCACACCCGAAGACGCGACCCAGGCCGAGCAACTGCTCGAACACCTGAGCGTCAGCCTCGGCCAGTTGAGCGCCCGCCAGCAGCAGATTTTCATCCTCAGCCGCCTGCACGGTTGCAGCTATCAGGAGATTGCCGACCAGTTGCAAGTGTCCTTGAGCACCGTGCAAAAGGAACTGAAATTGATCATGGCCATCTGTGTAGGTGTGGCCGAACGTCTGGATCAGCCTTAAGCTTCACCCGACAGAAGTGTCGATCCAGATTGCAGGAAAAATGAATAGAACGTGGCGAAGACCCGAGGAACACCGTGACGGCCCCGAATAAACTGCGTCCCCATGAGCTGGCTCATGAGGTGTTGCAAGACACGGCTATGGACCAGGCTCTCGACTGGCTGATCGCCTTGCAGTGCCCACAACCCGGGCAGCAAGCCGAGTTCGACGCCTGGCTGGCCAGCGACCCGGCGCACCCGCACGCATTCAGCAAAGCCCAGGCCGCCTGGGGTGGCGCGCCGGTGTACAGCGCCGCTGTGGCGCTGGCCGCGCCGCGCAAGCCGACGGTCTGGCGCCGTATCAAACCCCATTGGAAACCGATTGCCACCGCCGCCGTGCTGTTGGTCGGCCTGTTCAACTTCAGCAACCTGCCCGTTCGCCTGCAAGCCGACCACCTCACGGTGGTCGGCGAACGCCAGCGTCTGCAGTTGGACGACGGCTCCAAAGTGCTGCTGAACACCAACTCGGCGTTTTCCAGCAGCATCAAGGACCAGCAGCGCGTCGCCCGCCTTTACCAGGGCGAGGCGTTTTTCGAAGTGACGCCCAATCGTGGCCTGCCCCTGGAGATTGACGCAGGCCCCGTGCGCGCCAGCGTGCGCGACACCGACTTCGCCGTGCGTTATCTCAACGGCGAGGCCCAGGTGCAGGTGCAGCGCGGTGATGTCGACCTGAGCAACACGTTCGATGATGCCCGCGTTCGCCTGAGCGCCGGCGAGAGCATCCGTATCGGCCCAAAGGGTTTCGGCCAACCCGCCAAGCTGGATGCCAGCAAGGAGCTGGCCTGGGTCCAGGGCCGGCTGGTGTTCGAAAACTGCCCAATGAGCGAAGTGCTCGCCGAGCTGCGACGCTATTACCCAGGCTGGATCGTCAACAACAACGACAAGCTCGCCAGCACCGCCGTCACCGGCAACTACCGCCTCGACCAGCCCCTCAACGTGGTGCGCTCGCTGGCGCACATCACCTCGGCCAAGCTTTCGGAATACCCGGCGCTGGTGATCCTGAACTAAATGAGAATTATTTTTACTCGATAGTAACCGGCGGTACGTCTCGTTATAGCCAATGCAACTGATTCCTATTTGATTCGGTTCGCAACTATAAGATTCGTATCTCCGGAGCGCTCTCGATGTACTCTCGTTTCAACCGCCGGTCCTCTTCGCCCGTCCTGTCCTTGCTGACCGCTGCCCTCCTGCTGGCCAGCGCGCCGGCCATGGCCGCCACCGCCGCCGAACCTGCCGCGCGCAGTCACGGCAATTACAGTTTCAGCATTGAGCAGCAACCTCTGGTTTCGGCATTGAATGCCTTTACCGCCGTGACCGGCTGGCAAGTCGGCCTGCCCGCGGAGTTGGGCCAGGGCGTATCGTCCCCCGGCGTGCGCGGTGCACTGTCGCCGGAAAAAGCCCTGGACCGGCTGTTGGTAGGGACCAACCTGAGCTATCGCAAACTGGGCAATAACACCATCGTCCTGGAGAAACGTGCGGCGGGCAGCGTGCTCAACCTGCAACAGGTGACCATCAGCGCCACCCGTAACGAGCAGGACGTCAGCAGCGTGCCAAGCACCGTCACTGTTCAGGATCGCAAGGCGCTGGACCGCCAGAACGTCAACACCATTCGTGAACTGGTGCGCTACGAGCCCAACGTGTCGGTCGGCGGCGCAGGCACCCGCGCCAGCAACGCGGGCTACAACATTCGCGGCATCGACGGCGACCGCATCCTCACTCAGGTAGACGGTGTGGAAGTGCCGGACAACTTCTTCAACGGCCCCTACGCCAAGACGCGCCGCAACTACGTCGACCCGGAAATCGTCAAGCGCGTGGAAATCCTCCGTGGCCCGGCCTCGGCCCTCTACGGCAGCAGCGCGATCGGCGGCGCAGTGAGTTACTTCACCCTCGATCCGGACGACATCATCAAGCCCGGCCAGGACGTCGGCGCCCGCCTGAAAACCGGCTACAGCTCCGCCGACGACAGTTGGCTGACTTCCGGCACCGTCGCCGGCCGCGTGCAGGACGTCGACGGCCTGCTGCACCTGAGCCAGCGTAATGGCCATGAAATGGAATCCTACGACGGCAACAACGCCACCGGCCTGGCCCGCACCGGGGCGAACCCGGAGGATGCGCGCACCACCAATATCCTCGCCAAGTTGGGCTGGAACTACGGTGACGACAATCGCCTGGGCCTGACCTACGAGAAGTTCAAGGACGATCGCGACGTTAACTTGAAGAATGCCGTGGGCGGACCGTTCATCGGTGGTCGTGGGATGAATCTGTACCGCGCCCGCTCAGGCAACGACACCATCACCCGTGAGCGCTTCGGCCTGGAAAACACCTTTGCCCTTGAGTCGCCGGTTGCCGATCGCATCAAGACCAGCCTGAACTACCAGATCGCCAAGACCGACCAGACCACCGCCGAAATCTACCAGCCATCGCGCCGTGTATTGCGCACCCGCGAGACCCTATACGAAGAAAAACAATGGGTGTTCGACGCACAGTTGGACAAGGCTTTCAGCCTCGGCGAAACCGATCATCAGGTGACGTACGGCACCACATTGAAGCAGCAGAAAGTCACCGGCTCCCGCGAAGGCGCCGCCACCTGCCTCGCCATTGGCGGCGGTTGCACGGCCGTCGGCGCCCCAAGCCCCATGGCCGCCGACAGCGTGAAAAAGTCCAGCGACTTCCCGGACCCGACCATTAACACCTACTCGCTGTTTGCGCAGGACCAGATCACCTGGAACAAATGGACCTTCCTGCCCGCCGTGCGCTACGACTACACCCAGCTCAAACCCAAGCTGACCCAGGAATTCCTCAACACCGTCGACCCTAACCGGATCTACGATCACAGCAATGCGGAAAAAACCTGGCACCGTGTCACCCCTAAATTCGGCCTGACCTACGCGCTGACCGATCACTACACCTGGTTCGGCCAATACGCTGAAGGCTTCCGCACACCGTCGGCCAAAGCCTTGTATGGCCGCTTTGAAAACTTGAATGAGGGCTACACCGTCGAGCCCAACCCGAACCTCAAGCCTGAGAGCAGTAAAGGCGTGGAAACCGGGATTCGTGGCAACTTCGACGAAGGTTCGTTCGATATCGCTGTGTTTTACAACAAGTACCGCGACTTCATCGACGAGGACGCCTCGGTTGCCGGCGGCACCGTGCAACAGTTCGAAGCCAACAACATCAAGCACGCCACCATCAAGGGCATTGAAGCCAAAGGCCGCCTGAACCTCGACGCCTTCGGCGCACCGCAAGGCCTCTACACCCAGGGCTCGGTTGGCTACACCTACGGCCGCAACGACGACAACGGCGAGCCGCTCAACAGCGTCAACCCACTTAAAGGCGTATTCGGCCTGGGCTATGAGCAAGAGCAATACGGTGCGTTGGTCAGCTGGACGCTGGTCAAGAAACAGAATCGCGTCGACAGCACCACCTTCCACGCACCTGATGGCAGCACCAGTGCCCCGTTCAAAACGCCTGGCTTCGGCATCGTCGACCTGACCGGCTACTACAAAGTTACCAACGACGTGACCATCAACGGCGGCCTCTACAACCTCACCGACAAGAAATACTGGAACTGGGATGACGTGCGCAGCTACGACGGCGTCGGCGAAGCGGGTGTTACAGCGCCCGCCAACCTCGACCGCCTGACCCAGCCCGGCCGCAACTTTGCGATCAACCTGATCTGGGACATCTGACCACTTCCTCCTTACCTCGCCACGATTAAACAGCGGCGAGGTGAGGATTTTTTACTGTGCCGCGTCTTCTTGTTCGTCTAGTTGATAACCGCTCTCTTTAGGGCACCCAGGCGCTACTCTTCTCAAGGACTTTTTTCGATGACCGCTTCCCCTACCGCAGAACGCCCAAGCCTGCGCTCCCAGCGCCTGAACCAGATCACTCACGCGCCGCACACCCAGCTCGATGCGCTGGTCAAAGCCCACGCCCCGTTCGAAACCCAAGCCAACTTCGCCCGCTTCGTGGTCGCGCAATACCTGTTCCAATCAGAATTGGTAGCCCTGTACAACGACCCCGAGTTGATCAAGATCGTCCCGGACCTGGCCGAGCGCTGCCGCGCCGATGCCGCCAAGCTGGACCTCGGAGACCTCGACACTGAAGTGCCAGCACCGGTCGCCGGCGCCGTGAAAAACCCGAGCAAGGCCGAAGCCCTGGGTTGGCTGTTCGTGTCCGAAGGTTCCAAGCTGGGCGCTGCGTTCCTGATCAAGCGCGCCGTAGGCCTGGGCCTGAGCGAAACCTTCGGGGCCCGCCACCTCGGCGAGCCGGCCGGTGGTCGCGCCGAAGGCTGGAAGCGTTTCACCCGCACCCTCGACGGCCTGGCGTTCAGCGCCGAAGAAGAAGCCGCGGTCGAAAAAGGTGCGATCGATGCGTTTGTGCGCTTCACCGTGTTGCTGGAACAGGCGTACGCTACGGCCCCTGAACTGGCGTAAATACGCCGGTAGAAACCGGTTCAATGTGGGAGCTGGCTTGCCTGCGATGGCGGTGGGCCAGCCCCCGATGTGCAGGCAGGCAGTCCGCTATCGCAGGCAAGCCAGCTCCCACATTTGAGCGCATTTCAGTTCGGATAATGTGTAACCCTCTCACCAGATAAGCGTCACCATGACCGGCAAAACCCAATCCACCTCAAAAATCGCGCAGATCCTCTTCGGCCTGCTGGCCTACGTCAGCCTGGGCATTGGGTTGGTGGCGATTGTCATACCGGGTTTGCCCACCACCGAATTCATCCTGCTGGCCGCCTGGGCCGCAACCAAAAGCTCGCCGCGCTTGAGTGCCTGGCTGGAAAACCACCGGCTGTTCGGGCCGATTCTGTTCAACTGGCGCAACGGCAAGATCATCGCGCGCAGGGCCAAAGTCAGCGCCACTGTGAGCATGTTGCTATGTGCCGGTTTGATGCTGGTGATGCTCGACCACGGCTGGCCGATCTACCTGGCAATTGCCGGGATGAGCCTGGGCAACCTGTGGATCTGGTCACGCCCGGAACGGCTTGCAACCCCCGTATAACGCCGCGTTCAAGCTTTTGCCTACCGCTCATCGCCTCCGCCTCATGAAACATCACGTTACGCCGATGTTCCGGACATAGCGCCGAATGGACTTGGCTCGCCCTGCTTGCTTTCTAACAAGTCCAATCGCGAGTGAACCTATGTTCGACACCCTCTCCATCCGCTTGAAAATAGTGCTGCTGTCGGGCCTTTGCCTCCTGGGGGTGATCGCGCTGATCGTCGGCATCAACCTTTACGAGGCCGACCAGAACAACCGACTGGTCAGCGAATCAAGCTCGCGAATGCTCACCAACAGTGTGCAAAACCTGTTGCAGGCCAAGGCCGCTGAACAGGCCGTACAACTGCAAAAAACCTTCGGCGAAAGCCTGATCGTCGTCACCGCGCTGGCCGACCAGATCAAGGGCCTGCGCAACACGGCCGCCAAGCGCGGGCTGGACGCAAGCGCCCTGCGTGAAGAACTCAACCAGAGCCTCAAGACCGCCTTCGAGCGCAACAGCAAAGTGCTGGGTATCTGGCTGTCGTTCGAACCCAACGCCCTGGATGGCAAGGACAGCGAGTTCGTCGACGACAAAGCCCGCGTTTCCAACGAAAAAGGTCGCTTCTCCAGCTACTGGAGCCGCGCCGGCGGCGATGGCCTGAACACCGTGATGGTCGAAGACGACCTGATCAAGACCACGCCCAATCTCAGCGGTACGCCCTACAACATCTGGTACACCTGCCCACGAGACACGCGCACTGTGTGCCTGCTGGACCCGTACGCCGACGAAGTCGCCGGCAAGCAGGTGCTGATGACCACCATTTCGCTACCGTTAATCGTGGACGGTAAAGTCATCGGTGTGGTGGGCATCGACCTGGCCTTGAATGCCCTGCAAGCCGCCACGGACGCGGCGCAAAAAGACCTGTTCAACGGTGCCGGCTACCTGGAAATCCTCTCCAGCACCGGTTTGATTGTGGCATTCAGTGGCCAACCGGACAAGGTCGGCAAAAACCTGATCGACACCATTGGCGCCGAAGGCAAAGACATCGTGCAACTGCTGGCCAGTGAAACCCGCATGATCCGCGAACAGGACGACACGATTCGCGCCGTGTACCCGGTGAAACCCATTGCCGATGCAAAATCCTGGGGTGTGGTCATCAAACTGCCAAAAGAAGTGATGCTGGCCGACGCACTGAAACTGCAAGGGATACTCGACAAGGCCCAAAACGCCTCCACGCTCAAAGCGCTGCTGGTCGGCGCGGCCGCCGCCTTGCTCGGCTTGCTATTGATCTGGCTGACTGCCACCGGCGTCACCCGCCCCATCAATACCGTCGCCGCCATGCTCAAGAACATCGCCAGCGGCGAAGGTGACCTCACCCAGCGCCTGAGCTATGCCAAGAAAGACGAATTGGGCGAGCTGGCAAACTGGTTCAACCGCTTCCTCGACAAGCTGCAGCCGACCATCGCACAGATCAAGCAAAGCATCACCGAAGCACGTGGCACGGCAGATCAGTCTTCAGCCATCGCGCGCCAGACCAGCGAAGGCATGCAGGTGCAGTTCCGCGAAATCGACCAGGTCGCCACCGCCTCCAATGAAATGAGCGCTACCGCCCATGAAGTGGCCAACAGCGCCTCCAACGCCGCCAGCGCGGCGCGCGGGGCGGATCAGTCGGCGCGTGATGGCATGTCGATCATTGAACAGAGCACCCGTGATATCACCACCCTCGCCGACGAAGTCAGCAAAGCGGTGAGTGAAGTCGAAGCCCTGGCGGTGAACAGCGAGCAGATCGGCTCGGTGCTGGAAGTGATCCGCAGCATTGCCGAGCAGACCAACCTGCTGGCACTCAACGCCGCCATCGAAGCCGCGCGCGCCGGGGAAAGCGGGCGTGGCTTTGCGGTGGTGGCCGACGAAGTGCGCAACCTGGCCAAACGTACCCAGGATTCGGTGGAAGAGATTCGCCTGGTGATCGAACGCATCCAGAGCGGAACGCGGGGCGTGGTAGCGACTATGCATTCCAGCCAACACCAGGCCCAGAGCAATGCCGGGCAGATCCATCAAGCGGCGCAAGCGTTAGGCAAGATCAGCGATGCGGTGACAGTAATCAGCGACATGAACCTGCAAATCGCCAGCGCCGCCGAACAACAGAGCGCTGTGGCCGAAGAGGTCAATCGCAACGTTTCGGCAATCCGCACCGTGACCGAAACCCTCACCAGCCAGGCCACCGAGTCGGCGGCCATCAGCAGCCAACTGAACGCGTTAGCCAGCCAGCAGATGAAGTTGATGGATCAGTTCAAGGTGTAACGCCTGACTTGAAAATGATGATGAGCAAATGTGGGAGCGGGCTTGCTCGCGAATGCGGTGTGACAGTCACTGGATGTATTGACTGATCCACCGCTTTCGCGAGCAAGCCCGCTCCCACATAAAGCAGATCTGCGCTTTCTTACAGACCAGTCCAGGCTGTAACAAACGGCGTCAGGTCTTCTTTCGGCGCAGTGCGCGGCGGGTTCTGCGGGGTGCCCAGGTAGAGGAAGCCAATCACTTCCTCATCTGCCGTCAGCCCCAGGCCTTTGGCGACGTGAGCCGAGTAGGACAATTCACCGGTGCGCCACACGGCACCAATCCCCTGAGCGTACGCCGCCAGCAGAATGCCGTGGGCCGCACAGGCGGCCGCCAGCAGTTGTTCGGACTTCGGCACTTTGAAGTGTTCTTGCAAACGGGCAATCACCACAACGACCAGCGGTGCGCGCAATGGGCCGTTCTGGGCCTTGTCGATGGCGGCTTGCGGCGCGTCGGCGTCCTGCAGTCGCGCGGCTTCGGCCAGCAGCGTGCCCATTTGCTCACGGGCCGCGCCTTCCACGGTCAGAAAACGCCATGGGCGCAGTTGGCCATGGTCGGGCGCGCGCATGGCGGCGGCGAACAGCACGTCGCGCTGCTCCTGGGTCGGTGCCGGTTCCAGCAAACGCGGCACGGAAACACGGTTGAGCAAAGCGTCGAGAGCCTGCATTGGCCACCTCCAGATAAAAATGTGCGGCCATTCTAGCGGTAATGAATCGGATTCCACCAAACGATAATTGCTCTTATTCAATCCGCCCTGCCCTGTTAGACTTTGCGGCCTTATTTTCCGCCTTCGTTCAGGGAATTCGATGTTCCGTTCGTTTCTTCGCCTGTGCGCAACATTGATTGCCTTGAGCCTGACTGCTTGCGATGACGCCCCACGCTTCACCAAGGCTGAGCCCGGTGAAGCGCGAGCTGGCGGCGCGACGACGGTCAACAAGCGCGATCAGAACGCGTTTTCCCTGCCCTCGGCCAACCTTGCACCCAGCCGCCGCCTGGACTTCAGCGTCGGCAACAGCTTCTTTCGCAGCCCCTGGGTGATCGCGCCGTCCACCACCACTGCGCGCGATGGCCTGGGCCCGCTGTTCAACACCAACGCCTGCCAGAACTGCCATATCAAGGATGGCCGTGGTCACCCGCCGCTGCCCGATGCGCCCAATGCGGTGTCGATGCTGGTGCGCCTGTCGATCCCCGCGCCTACCTCAGACCTGCCGGCCTACGCCAAGCTCATTGAACAGATCGGCGTGGTGCCAGAGCCGGTGTACGGCGGGCAACTGCAAGACATGGCGGTGCCGGGCGTAGCCCCCGAAGGCAAAGTGCGGGTCGACTACACGCCCGTCAACGTGACGTTCAAGGACGGCACGCAGGTCGAGTTGCGCAAGCCCGCCCTGCAAATCACCCAGCTCGGCTACGGCCCGATGCACCCGGATACACAGTTCTCGGCGCGAATCGCCCCGCCGATGATCGGCCTCGGCCTGCTCGAAGCGATCAGCGACGCCGATATTCTGAAAAACACCGATCCGAACACCGCCGACAAAGACGCCATCGTCGGCCGAGCCAACCAGGTCTGGGATGACGCCCGGCACACCACCGTCCTCGGGCGTTTTGGCTGGAAAGCCGGGCAACCCAACCTCAATCAACAGAATGTTCACGCGTTCTCCGGTGACATGGGCCTCACCACGTCGCTGAGACCCTTCGATGACTGCACCGACGCCCAAGTCGCCTGCAAACAGGCCCCTAACGGCAATGGCCCCGACGGTGAGCCGGAAGTCAGCGATAACATCCTGCGCCTGGTGCTGTTCTACACCCGCAACCTCGCCGTGCCGGTACGCCGTGGCGTCAACACGCCGCAGGTGCTGGCCGGGAAGAACCTGTTCTACCAGGCCGGTTGCCAGGGTTGCCATAAGCCAACGTTCACCACGGCCGCCAACGCTGCCGAACCCGAACTGGCCAACCAAGTCATTCGCCCCTACAGCGACCTGCTGTTGCACGACATGGGCGAAGGCCTGGCCGACCACCGCAGCGAATTCAAGGCCAGTGGCCGCGACTGGCGCACGCCGCCGTTGTGGGGCATTGGCCTGACGCAAACCGTCAGTGGCCACACTCAGTTTTTACATGACGGCCGCGCCCGCAATCTGCTTGAAGCCGTGCTCTGGCATGGCGGCGAAGCGCAGGCGGCGCAGCAGCATGTTTTGTCCTTTAATGCCGAGCAGCGGGCTGCGTTGCTGGCGTTCCTGAATTCTCTATAAGCTTTGCCCCACTTACCGAAGGGAGCTCAACATGTTTCGTCCCAAGTTGTTGTTCACCAGCCTGGCCGCCCTCGCACTCGGCGCCTGCTCGCCTCAGGACCCGCAAGCCGTGACCTCGGCGGCCATCGCCAAGCAAGTGATCCTGCCGACCTACAGCCGCTGGGTTGACGCCGACCGCCAACTGGCCGTCAGCGCCCTCGCCTACTGCCAGGGCAAGGAAAGCCTGGAGACCGCCCGTGCCGACTTCCTCCACGCGCAAAAAGCCTGGGCCGAGTTGCAACCGCTGCTGATCGGCCCACTGGCCGAGGGCAACCGTTCGTGGCAGGTGCAGTTCTGGCCGGACAAGAAAAACCTGGTGGGTCGCCAGGTCGAGCAACTGGTCAACGCCCAGCCGCAGATCGACGCCGCCGCCTTGGCCAAGTCCAGTGTCGTGGTGCAGGGCCTTTCGGCCTATGAATACATCCTCTACGACGCCAGGACTGACGTCGCCGACGAAACCCAGAAAGCCCGCTACTGCCCGCTGCTGGTCGCCATCGGCGAGCGCCAGCAGGCCCTGGCCGAAGAGATCCTGGCCAGTTGGAACAGCACCGACGGCATGCTTGCGCAGATGACCAAGTTTCCGAACCAGCGCTACGCTGATTCCCACGAAGCCATCGCCGACCTGCTGCGCGCGCAAGTGACAGCACTGGACACCCTGAAGAAAAAACTCGGCACGCCAATGGGTCGCCAGACCAAAGGCATCCCGCAACCGTTCCAGGCCGATGCCTGGCGCAGCCAGTCTTCCCTGCAAAGCCTGCAGGCCAGCCTCGCGGCAGCCCAGACCGTGTGGGTCGGTGTCGACAACAAAGGCCTGCGTGGCTTGTTGCCGTCGGAGCAGAAGCCGTTGGCCGACAAGATCGACGCCGCCTATGCCGCTTCCCTGAAACTGTTCGCCGGCAACCCGCGCACCCTCAATGAACTGTTGGCCGACGATGCCGGGCGCCAGCAGCTCAACGATATTTACGACAGCCTCAACGTCGTCCATCGCCTGCACGAAGGCGAGTTGGCCAAAGCGCTGGGCATCCAACTGGGCTTTAACGCCAACGACGGTGACTGATGATGCTCAGGCGACAGGCTTTGGCGGTTCGCAGCGTGCTGCTCAGTGCAATCACGTTGGGTGGCTGGACGCTGTTCAAACAAAAGGACAAAGGGCCGCTGCTGCTGTCGGCGCGCGATGATGCGGACGGCAAGCACTACGCCGTAGGCTATCGCCTGGACGGCAAGCAGGTGTTTGCCACGCAGGTTGGCCAGCGCTGCCACGACATCATCAACCACCCGACGCTGTCGATTGCGCTGTTCGTCGCCCGTCGCCCGGGCACCGAAAGTTACCTGATCGACCTGCGTGATGGCGCGCTCCTGCAAACCATCACGTCGAACGCCCATCGCCACTTTTATGGCCATGCGGTCATTCACAAAAGCGGCAACTGGCTGTACGCAACCGAGAACGACACCTCCGATCCGGGCCGCGGCCTGCTTGGCGTGTACACGTTCGAAGGCGAGCGACTGGTACACAGCGGCGAAATTTCCACCCATGGTATCGGCCCGCATCAGGTGTCATGGATGCCCGACGGCGAAACCCTGGTGGTGGCCAACGGCGGCATTCGCACCGAAGCCGAAAGCCGTGTGGAGATGAACCTCAACGCCATGGAGCCGAGCCTGGTGTTGATGCGCCGCGATGGCAGCCTGATCAGCAAGGAAACCCTCGGCCAGCAGATGAACAGCGTGCGCCATATGGGGATTGCCAGCGATGGCACGATCCTCACCGGGCAGCAGTTCATGGGGCCGTCCCAGGAGCGTTCCGAGTTGCTCGCGATCAAGCGCCCGGGGCAGCCGTTCGTGGCGTTCCCGGTGGCCGATGAGCAATTGCAGGCGATGGGGCATTACACCGCGAGTGTCGCCGTGCACAGCGAACTGCGCCTGGTCGCACTGACGGCACCACGGGGCAATCGCTTTTTTATCTGGGACATGGACAGCGGTGAGCTGCGCCTGGATGGGCCTTTGCCGGACTGTGCCGGCGTGGGCGCGGTGGCGGATGGGTTCGTCGTCACGTCAGGCCAGGGGCGCTGCCGCTTCTACGATTGCCGCCAGCAGCAGTTGGTCGCCAAGCCACTGGAATTGCCGGCCGGGCTTTGGGATAACCATCTGCACCTGATCTGATCGCCGTCATGCATAGGGCCACGTATGGCCCTATAGCGGTGGCAGCGTCTTTGTTACTTCTTTTTAACTGCGTCTGCGTTCACGCCGGTAGCCAGGTTCTTGAGTGAAAACCCTGAACAGGCAGTGGTGCTGTCGATGTCAAAGCGAACATTGACGACTTGCTCTGTGGTCGGCCAGCCAGGCGCGCCGGACAGGTCCACAGACGTAGTGCCCTGGTTAATAAAGAACCGGGCGCTGTGGCTTTCCATGAACCCTTCAGTGGGCGTGGACCAGAAAATCTGCACAGGCGTGAGTTTTTCCGCTGGGTTGAAGCATTCTGCATCGAAGGTCAACTGATGCGACTTTGAACCCGTGGCCTGTGGGGCCATGGTGAACACGATGAAAGGGTCCGGGCCAGTAATGTCATAGCGCCCTGCCGTTTTCGTCGTTTTGACGTCGTTGATCAGCGAGACCGTGCCCTTGGCGGACGGCACAAACTCATCGCTATTGGGCGACATCGCATACAGCTCAGGCGGCGAAACGAACAAGCCGATTCGCGACCCGCGCTCTACCACGGAATACACAACGTAGTCAGGTTTGAAGCGCTCAACCAATTTGGTCAGGCTGTCACTGTCGAGGGCATCGTGGTGCACCTGAACCACATTGGAAAAGGTTGCGGCCATGAAGGGAGACATCGCGATGCCATACGAATCGCGCAGCCACAGGACCTTTTTATCATTCAGAGCGTCCTTGGAGACAAATAGCTCAGCGTGATGCGGTGGCTCTGATGGCATATTCTGGCTCGTACCCAGCAATTTCCCCGAGTTGTAGTCGTAACGATCAACCTTGATTTTGTATTTTTCGTCAAAGCTCAGGACAACTCTCTGATCACGCGTCGAGTTTTGCACGCGCTGGAACTTGGCCAAATCACCGCCGCCCTGCGGGAGAATAGAAGCCACTTTACCGTCGGCAGGATCCGGCCAAACCAGCTTCGGCTCAGCTTTGCGCAAGTTATCCGCCAAGGCGGTAAAGGCGATCCAGGCACCCAGGTTGTTCCAGTGAGTGTCGGTCTTGAAGTACAGCGGTGGGTTTTTGTCTTTCGCTGCCAGGAGCGGTGTGAACGCATCGACGTACACCCCTTGCGGAGCAACTTTCAGCAACTGCGCGGTCACAGGGTTGGCCGAATGGGCCGCCCAAGCGGGCAAGAATTCCGGGTAAATGGAATCTTTATCGGGGCCAATCAGCACGCGGTACTGCTTAACGCCGTGGTGTTTGTACCACTTGTCCCACTTGGCCTGCGTGTCCGCGACTTTCTCGACAGTGCTGGCCTCTTGCGGCGTCATACCGGTGCGTTTAACCGAAATAGACTTTATGTAGTCATCGCCCAGGAACAGCCAGCCATCCTTGCCCAGGATCACTTCACCCGGATCGATAGAAACCCCGACCATGCTGTAGAGGCTGCCCAACAACGGCATCGCAAAATCAACGTTATAGAGGAACGAGAGTTCCCACCATTTCACATTTTCATCGGTATGGCCGGGCAAGCGTGTTGCAAGATTGAAGACCGGCGAAATCATCAGGATCAGAAATGCAGAAATGAAAAAGACCGCTATTTTATTTTTCATCACGACACCGATCAAAAGTTAAAATACAAGAAGACGGTGCTGGTCGTCTTCAGGGTGGAATACATGGCAATCGCAAATACCAGCGTCATCCAGATGGTTTTTTTCCAACCAAATGCGCCTTCGACTGTCAACGTGAACGAGTTCTTCATCGGGGTGATAATGAAACCAATCAGAATCATCGCGAAGCAAATCGCGTTCACGGCGATACCCTGTGGAAGCAGGCTCAGCAAGTGATCCGACAGCACGCCGCCCCACGCCAGGTTGGCGGGGGGTATGGCGCTGACCGGTGTACCGGTGATGGAGCCGAAATCAAACATTTTGATAATGATGTTATTCGCGTCCTGCATCGAGGTCGCGCGGAAAAACACCCAGGTGATATTGATAAACAGAAAAGTAACCAGCCAGGCCAGCGGGTTCGGCATGCTCATGCCCAACTGCTTCCAGACTCGATGGATAACCAGTGCACCACCGTGCAACGCGCCCCAGATCACAAACATCCAGCTCGCCCCGTGCCACAGGCCGCCAAGAATGAAGGTCAACATCAGGTTCATGTAGATACGCGGGGATGAACAGCGGTTGCCGCCCAACGGGATATACAGATAATCACGCAGGTAGCGACTCAAGGTCATGTGCCAGCGACGCCAGAAATCCTGGATGTCGAGGGACTTATACGGAGAGTTAAAGTTGATCGGCAGCCAGATATTGAATAACAGCGCTGCGCCGATCGCCATGTCGCAGTAGCCACTGAAGTCAAAATACAATTGGAACGTATACGACAGGCTGGTGGCCCAGGCGCTGTAGAAGTCATGATGAGCGCCAGGTGCATAGCCTGCATCTGCCCACACCGAGAAGGTGTCTGCCAAAATGACCTTTTTGAACAGGCCCACGCTGAAAATGAAGATGCCCATCAGAATGTTTTTGTGGCGAATAAACAATGTCCAGCGCGATTCAAACTGGGACATCATTTCTTTGTGGTGAAGAATCGGGCCTGCAATCAGATGCGGAAAGAACGTTACAAACAAGGCGTAGTTAATGAAGTCATATTCTTTTGCCTCGCCGCGGTAGCTATCGACCAGGAAAGCGATTTGCGTAAAGGTGTAAAAACTGATGCCCAGTGGCAAGATGATTTGCTCAAACCCGACATGACCACCGGCCAGCGCGTTAAAGTTATCAATCAAAAAGTTTGTGTATTTGAAATAGGCAAGCAACGAAAGGTTTATCGCAATCGCACCGGCCAGCGCCCACTTTTTTGGCCCGCGCCGTTTGAAGAGCCTTTGTATACGGCGAGACTAACCAACCGCCCGCGTAGTTAAAGACAATTGAGCCCAGCAACAGCGGCAGGTAGGCAACACTCCAGTAGCCATAAAAAACAAACTGGCCAATACCAACCAGATCTTCCCGGCTGATACCAACCTGGCTTTATTTAAAAGAAAGTACACGGCAAACACTATTGGCAAATACACCAATATGAATATAGAAGAGCTAAAAATCATTGACCCACCCCAAAAAAAACAAAACTTGCAGTTAAAGACCACTGCGTTCCAACCCTCATAAGAGCCGCAGGTACCTATTCTTCATGTTTACCACTGCAAGCGTTCATCTTGAGCTATTAACGTTCATCAACATTCACCCGTTCCTTCAGCTACCGATATCCGGTCGATTATCCTTCTCCCCCCCTTCTGCAATACGCAAAGCGTCGACAGAAGCCCCAGTCGCTGGAAAAAAGGAGAGCGAAGACACCATAGCGCGCAGGAATTCGAGCGCTTGAAACAGGAAAATTCCGACACGCCTGTCAGACATTTCCTAAGGGCTCCCTGCACCAATGCACGCTAGAGGCGTCAATTTTCAAACAAGGTGAGTCATTGGAACGGACGTCTTTCGGCGGGTATCTGCGCGTTCAGTAACGTAAAAGGCCCCGCAGTGCGGGGCCTTTTACGTTGGCTGTGATGTATTCAACTCTGCGGTCTCATCCCTTGGGACATCCCGAACATGAATAACAGCAAATCATGATCAGGCTTGACCGCCACACTGGCCTTGGCAACACGTGGTAACAGACATTGCCCGCTACCCTGCACCGCGCTCAGCACTTGTGTGCGAGGTTGTTCCCACGCAGCCAGCGCCAGGGCTGCAATACCCAACGCGCCGACCAGGAACAAACCTCGTGCTATTTCTAGCTTCATCTGGTTAAACCCTTGATAGCGCTGCCAAACGCCGTCTCGTAAAAGTAGCTGAGTTTTTCCCAGTCGGTACTGCTCCACGACGAATGGCGCCGCAGTTGCAGCATGTCATGGGAAGCCGCCCGATAAGCGGTCAAACGCTGGCGGCACTTTTCGAAATCCAGCAGCGCCACTTCCACATTGGCCGAGTCGCCCTCGCCAGTCACCCGTACAAAGATGTGTTTGATGTACAGGCAACCATGCTGCCAGCGGCCCTTGTGCATGCGTGCCAGGGTGTAGGCCAACTCCTTGAGCACGCGTTCGTGAACCAACTCGCCGTACTGCTCGCGGCCACCGGCGGCGTACCAGTTTTCGATTTCATCGAATCCGTCTAATGACGCGGTCACCAACAGCGCTTTCCACTGGTGCTCCGGATCACGGCGCGCGCCGCAGAACACCAGTTCCGGTACGCGTACATCCAACGAGCGCAGGCCCTTCAGGGCATCGCGCTCGCGCAACACGGTCGGACGTCCAAACGGGTGGAGCCAACTGCGGTAGATGTGCCCGGTCTGGCGCTTGCTGTAGAGCAAGCGGCCATTAGGGCTGATCACCCGTTGCACACCACTTTCCCCCCCACGTCGACGGTTGGGCTCCTCGACCCACTCGCCCCGTTGGCGCCAGAAATAATCAAATCGCTCTTCGGGAGCTACGTGACTGCCTGATACGCACTCAACTGCCATCCTGTTACCTCTTACGCAATACATATACTCGCCACATGGCGTAGAGCGGCATGAAGTCCAGGGACTCCTGAACCCGGAAACCGGCCTGCTCAAACTCTGCCTCAACAGTAGCAGCCGGTAACACAAACCGGTTTTGATAACCTTCCTGCTCACCTTTCTCGCGACGTTTCGCTTCGAGGCGCTTGCGTTTCCAGGCCTTGAAATTGCCATCTACCCACAGCGAAACAATCACGCTGTCGCGGGTAACTCGTTGAAATTCCTTCAGTATCGCCAGCCTGTGTTCCGCATCACCAATGTGGTGCAGCAGGCGCATACAGAAAATGCTGTCGACCGAGTTATCCGGTAAATCAATATCGAACGCAGACGTCTGCAAAGGACGTACCCGTTTCACCACGTCAGCCGGTTGGGCAATAGTGGCGACGTTTAACATCGATGCCGAATTGTCGGCCCCGATAATCACCCGATTGGGCTTTTCCGCCAGTAACGGCCAGAAACGTCCAGCCCCACAGGGCAGGTCCAACACCAAGCCTGGCTCGCCGGCCATGGCCAACGCGCCGCGCGCCAATTGCTCGTCGCGTTTGTGGGACAACCGGCGAGCCAGATTGTCCTGATGTTTGAGCAAATATTCCTGCGCGTGCTGATCGTCGTACTTTTCAGAAAAATCGAGCTTGATCGGGGTAGACATCAACGGTTCTCCAGTTGCTGATGCCTACAACCTTAAGCAGCGAAGTGTGACTAACAGGTCAACCCGTTGTGAAAAACTTGTCCTGTCCAGCCCCATACATTTCAAGACTTTACAGACACAATCAGTGGCATGGGGCCATCTTCGCCGAAAAGCGGGGTACCTGCCGCAGGATAGCGGCAGGGAGGGTGCTCAGGGTTTGACCTGGCTCAACTGCACATGAAAGCGGCAGCCATTGGGCTCCATGGTGCTCAGGCTGACGCTCCAGCCCTGGCTCTCGCAGATCCGTTGCACCAACGACAAGCCTAAACCGAGGCCTTCACCGCGCTTTTCGCTGCCGCGCACAAAGGGCTCGAACATCGCTTCACGCTTGTCTTCGGGAATCCCGACGCCGGAGTCTTCCACAACAAAGCCGCTAGGTTCGAGTGTCAGCCGGATAAAGCCCCGCTCGGTGTAGTGCAGCGCGTTGCGCAGCAAGTTGCCCATCACTGCATGCAAGAAGGTGGTGTTGTAGCGGGTATCCAGGGGATTGCCTGGGAGGTAGATCAATTCAAGGCCTTTGTGCTCGATGGGCTCGCGCCAGATGCCGAGCAAATCTTCGGCCACCTGGGTCAGGTTGACCTGGGGCGACATGGCCGCATCATCGTGTTTGGCACGGGCCAGCATCAGGAAGGTTTGCACCAGCTCGCGCATTTCTTCGCAGGCCCGGGCAATGCGCAGCACCTGATTGCGGCCGCGCTGATCAATGGCGGGGTTTTCCAGCAGCAGCTCACAGGAGCTGGCCAACACCATCAGGGGGGTGCGCAACTCGTGGCTGACATCGCTGGTAAACAATTGCTCACGAGACAATGCCTGCCGCAACCGGCCCAGGGTGGCGTCGAAGGCCACGGCCAGCTCACCGACTTCATCGGCCGCGTAATCCGGCGCCAGGGGCGGCGCCAGACCCAGCAACTGGTCACGATGACGAACCTGGCGCGCCAGACGCACCACGGGTGCCATCACCTTGCGGGCCAGCACCCAACCGAGGAACACCGCCAGCGCCAGGCTGAGTACAAAACCCACCAGCACTACGGCAAACAGTACGCGCTCACGCTCTTCGAAATCGCTTTGGTCTTGCAGCAGGACGTAGCGCCGGCCATCGACCACTTCGACCATGGCGTGGTACGACAGCGACTCGCGAAACACCTCATGAAAGCCAGGCTCCAGGTGGCGCAAATCCTTGGGCAGTTCGAAATCCCCGGGCCCGCCGCTGAAATAGAACAGTTGATCCGGCTCTGGGCGATGGCTCCAGTCCTCGACACTGTCCATCAGCAACAGGCGCTGCAGGTCGCCGCCCAGGCCGGCCGAAATCAGTTTTTCCTCCACCAGGTGCACGGTCGCAACGATGCCCATGGCGAACGCCCCCGCCACCAGTGCGCTCATCAAGGCAAAGGCGATGATGATCCGCTGGGCGAGGCTTTGCTTAAACTCCATCACGCCCCTCGGCCAGGCGATAACCCACACCGTGCACGGTTTGCAGCAACGGCTTGGCGAAGGGCTTATCGATCACTTGGCGCAATTGGTGAACGTGGCTGCGCAGGCTGTCGCTGTCCGGGCAGTCGTCGCCCCACAGGGCTTCTTCGAGAATTTCTCGGCGCAACACGTGCGGGCTCTTTTGCATCAGCACCGCGAGCAATTTCAGGCCCACCGGGTTGAGCTTGAGCAGGCGCCCTTCGCGGGTCACTTCCAGGGTATCAAGATCGTAATGCAGGTCGGCCACTTGCAGCGCGCGACGGCCGCCCCCTTGGGCACGGCGCAGAACCGCTTCGATGCGCGCGGCCAATTCCGACAGGGCGAACGGTTTGAGCAGGTAATCATCGGCCCCGGATTTGAAGCCCTGCAGCCGGTCATCCAACTGGTCGCGCGCGGTGAGCATAATTACCGGCGTATCGCGACGAGCGTCTTCACGCAGGCGTTTGCACAAGGTGTAGCCATCGATGCCAGGCAGCATGATGTCGAGCACGATCAGGTCGTAATGCTCGGTGGCGGCCAGGTGCAAGCCCGACAAACCGTCCTGCGCACAGTCTACGGTATAGCCTTTTAGCCCCAGGTAATCGGCCAGATTGGCCAGAATATCGCGGTTGTCTTCAACCAATAAAATTCGCATGGGCAGTGTCTCCGTACGCGGTAACGGCCGTGTTGGCTCGCGCAGCTTAAGGCCAAGCGAGGCTCAGGGATAGAGCTGGACGCCACGTCGATATAGGTTTTCAACCAATTATACAAACCAACAAGTTTTTCACTATAGCTTCACAAACTGGCTACAGTGACTGGCCGAATATCGGCGTCCATTGATATAAGGAATATGGACATGGGGTTTTTCAACACCGCGCCGATGCGCTTTCTGCTGCTCGTAACCGGCGCATGGCTGGTTATTTTCCTGCTCACCCGCAGTGTGCTGCTGATCACGCATTTGGATGAAGTCGGTGGCAACCTGCTGCCCGTGTTTGGCGTTGGCTTGCTGTATGACCTGGCTTTCCTGGCCTATGCCGCTTTGCCGCTGGGGCTGTATCTGCTGCTCTGCCCACCCGCACTGTGGCGCCGTCGTGGCCATCGCTGGTTCCTGCAGGCGGTGCTGACCGTCAGCCTGTTCGCCATGTTGTTTACGTCGGTGGCCGAGTGGCTGTTCTGGGATGAATTCGGCGTGCGCTTCAACTTTATCGCCGTCGATTACCTGGTGTACTCCAACGAGGTGATGAACAACCTGCTGGAATCCTACCCGATCGGCAAGCTGCTCAGCCTGTTGGCGATGCTCGCGATTGTGCTGAGCCTGGCCTTGCGCAAGCCGTTCAACAGCGCCATGAACGCGCCCCTGCCGCCCCTGCGTGGTCGCTTGTGGAATGCCCTGTGCCTGTTGGTAGTCGCCGGTCTCTTCATGCAATTGATCAGTCAGGACAGCCCACGTTCCTCGGGTGGCAACGCTTACAAGAATGAATTGGCGAGCAACGGCCCGTATCAGTTTTTTGCCGCGTTCCGCAACAACGAGCTGGATTACACACAGTTCTATAAAAGCCTGCCCACCGAGGTTGTCGCCAAGCAATTGCGTGCTGAACTCAGCGAGCCCAATGCGCGCTTCATCGGCACCGACCCGCTGGACATCCGCCGTGCAATCACCAACCCCGGCACATTGCGCAAACCCAACATCGTGCTGGTGACCATCGAAAGCTTCAGCGCCAAATACATGGGCAGCAATGGCGACGACCGCAACCTCACACCCAACCTCGACGCCTTGCGTAAACAAAGCCTGTATTTCAATAACTTCTATGCCACCGGCACCCGCACAGACCGTGGCCTGGAGGCGATCACCCTGGCGATTCCTCCCACGCCCGGCCGTTCAATCGTCAAGCGCATCGGCCGTGAAAGCGGTTTCGCCAGCCTCGGCCAACAACTCGGCGCCATCGGTTACGACAGTGTCTTTGTCTACGGCGGACGCGGTTACTTCGACAACATGAACGCGTTTTTCAGCGGCAACGGTTATCGGGTCGTGGACCAGAGCAGCGTGGCGGAATCGGAAATCTCGTTCAAAAACGCCTGGGGCATGGCCGACGAAGACCTCTACCGGCAAACCCTGAAACTGGCCGATGCCGACTACGCCAAGCAGCAGCCCTTCCTGCTGCAACTGATGACCACGTCCAACCATCGCCCTTACACCTATCCGGAAGGTCGCATCGATATCAAATCCGGCAACGGCCGTGACGGCGCGGTGAAATACACCGACCACGCCATCGGCGAGTTCCTCGACGCGGCACGCCAGAAGCCGTGGTTCGATAACACGATTTTCGTGTTCGTCGCCGACCACACCGCCGGCAGCGCAGGCAAGGAAGACTTGCCTATCGCCAACTACCAGATCCCGCTGTTTATCTATGCACCCAAGCTGATCGAGGCCCGGGAAACCGCGCAACTGGCCAGCCAGATCGACCTGGCACCTACGTTGCTGGGTTTGATCAACCTGAGCTACGAATCCACCTTCTTCGGCCGCAACCTGTTGCAAGACAGCCCGCTGCCACCGCGCGTAGTGGTCGGCAACTACCAGCACCTGGGGTTGTTTGATGGCAAGGACCTGGCGATCCTCAGCCCACGCCAAGGCCTGCGTCGCCACGATCAGGCCTTGGGCGAGAGCCAGGAGTTACGCGTGGGCACGGATGACCCGTTGATCCAACGCGCAATTACTTACTATCAGGCCGCCAGTTATGGGTTCACACAGCAATTATTGAGCTGGAAAGCGCCCAAGGACGCGGCGCCTGCAATCAGCGTGCGCTGACGCCCTCGTGAGCCCTTGCCTCCCCATGGCAAGGGCGTAACACTTGCGCCCATTCTCCGGCGATGGCGCCCTCTCATGTCCGACACCCTGCTGCTGATTGAAGACGACCGCCCCTTGGCCGCACTGACGGCCGAATTCCTGCGTGCCGAAGGGTTTACCGTGGCGGTTGAGCACCGTGGCGATCGCGCCGCACAGCGCATTCTTGACGAACAGCCGGCGCTGTTGATCCTCGATGTCATGTTGCCGGGCATCGACGGGTTTACCCTGTGCCGACAGATTCGCGATCAGTACCCGGGGCTGATCCTGATGATGACCGCGCTGGATGAAAACGCCGAGCAACTGACCGGCTTCAACGTCGGCGCGGATGACTATGTCGTCAAGCCTGTCGACCCGCTGCTGTTGCTGGCCAGAATTCGCTCGTTGCTGCGTCGCCATCCTCAAGCCCCGCGTGCTTATTACCAGTGGGGCGCCTTTCGGCTGGACCTGAACAGCCATTTCGCCTGGCTCGACGAGACCCCTTTGCAGTTCTCGGTTGCCGAGTTCGAATTACTGGCGATTTTCGCGCGCCATTGCGGGGTGTTGCTGACGCGGGAAAAGCTCCTGCAGAGCCTGCGCGGCCTGGAATACGACGGGCTCAACCGTTCCATCGATATGCGTGTGTCGCGCTTGCGTAAAAAGCTGATGAGCCTGGAATGCCCGGTGACCATCCAGACCATCACCGCCCAAGGCTACCTGTTCGTGGAAAGCCCGCAGGAGGCCCGACATGTTGACTAAGGTGCGGCCCTGGATGGTCGCCGTAGCAGGCGCGGGCTGGGCGAGTTTGACGTTTTATCTGTTGTGGCTATGCGCCAACGCCTCGGTGTTTGTCGGCGAAGACAGCTTTTTGCGCCTGATGGCCGGGCCGGCCTACCTGGTAGCCGAACAGCTTAGAGCCTTGCCGGCCGACCAACGTGAAGCACGCATGGACATCCTGCGCGCGCACTTCCAGTACCCGGTAAATCTGATCACGCTGGACGAGGTCGAGTTGCCGCCGGAAGCGTTGGTCATGCTGGAACATAAACAACCGGCACTGAGCAGCGACGAAGACATCAGCTACTTTCCGCTGGATGACGATACGGTGATCCAATTCGGCCCTATGTGGGGCAGTGCCGAGATCAAGGATCTGCTGAAATTCCCGGTTTACTGGATCACCGCCGGTGTAGCAGGCCTGCCGGTGCTACTGCTACTCGGGATCGGTTTACGCCTGCACCGCCGTCGCACCACTGACCTGAACACCCTCAAGACCTGCCTTGGCACACTGGCACGCACCCCGAATGTGATGTTGCCTGCCATGGGCAAGGAATGGACGCCGTTGCTGATGACGTTGCAGCAGCACGCGCGGGATATCAGCGCCATGAACGAACGCCACCGCGAAGTCTCCCAGGCCGTGTCCCACGAACTGCGTACGCCATTGGCACGCATGCGTTTTGCCTTGACGCTTCTGGGTAAAAGCGAAGACCCGCTCACCCGTACACGCCTGCAAGAACGCTTGCTCACCGATGTCGAAGAGCTCGAAGCCCTGGTTCGCGCCAGCCTCGCCTTTGCGAGACTGGCGGGCGCACCGACCGACCTGCAGCATGAGCCGATCAACCTGCGAGAATGGCTGCACCAGGAGTTTGCCTTGCTCGACGGGCACCACCGCCAGTTGAGCCTGGAAACCGAGCCCGCCCACCTTGAACTGATCGGTGACCGTGCCCTGCTGCACCTGATCGTGCGCAACCTGTTGAGCAACGCCATCACCTACGCACGCGATCAGGTGTGCGTCAGTGCCACTTACCACGGCCAACATCACCTGGTGCTGCATGTAGACGATGATGGCCCCGGCGTATTGGCGGAGAACCGCGACAAGATCTTCGAGCCCTTTGTGCGGCTTGCCCTGGGCGGCGATGAGCCTACTGGCTCGGGCCTTGGCCTGGCACTGGCCAAGCGCGCAACCCAGTGGCATCACGGTGAATTGTCGGTATCGCGCAGCCCTTTGGGCGGCGCACGCCTGAGCCTTATTCTGCCACTAAGGCCGATGTAACCTGCGTGTTACAGCCTGTGACAGTGAAGCTTTCGCATTGCTCGTAACCTCACCAACTGAATCCCAGGTTGGAGAGCTCTTTCATGCGTCCCCGTAAGAAGCATTTGTCCACGTTGATGCTGTCGCTGTGCATCTTTTCCGGCTCACTCTTGCCCGGCAATGCGTCGGCCTCGCGCCTGGCGGTCACAGACTCGCCATCGCCACGAATGGAAGACAAACACGCTGGCGACCACACCGCGAATACGGCGCGCCCCGCAAAAACCCAGGGTCTGGTCGTCACACCCGCACCTGGGAGGCGGCCCAGGCCCACCGCCCCTGAAAAACTCGCGCACCTGCCTGTCCCTCGCCCACTCAAGGAAGTTGCTGCACCGCAACCCCTGGCACTTATGCCGACTGCCCAAGTGACCTTGGCGCGGGGAATGACCTTCAGGAAGCTGTTGCGACGGCGCACCCTCGGCTGATTCATCATCAAGCCCCATAAAAAAACCCCGCCTGCATCGCTGCAGGCGGGGTTTTTATTAGCCGGGTAAGGCTGGCTTACATCATGCCGCCCATGCCACCCATGCCGCCCATGTCTGGCATACCGCCGCCAGCCGAGCCTTCTTTCTTCGGTGCATCAGCGATTGCCGCTTCGGTGGTCAGGATCAGACCGCCGATGGAAGCTGCTGCTTGCAATGCCGAACGAGTCACCTTGGTAGGGTCCAGGATGCCCATTTCGATCATGTCGCCGTAGACGCCAGTGGCAGCGTTGTAACCGTAGTTACCTTTGCCGTTCTTGACTTCGTTGACCACAACGCTTGGCTCGTCGCCGGAGTTGGCAGCGATCTGACGCAGTGGTGCTTCGACAGCACGACGCAGTACAGCGATACCCACGTTCTGGTCAGCGTTGTCGCCTTTGAGGTCAACCAAAGCTTCCAGAGCACGGATCAGCGCAACGCCACCGCCAGGTACCACGCCTTCTTCAACGGCTGCACGGGTTGCGTGCAGGGCGTCTTCAACGCGGGCTTTCTTCTCTTTCATTTCAACTTCGGAACCAGCGCCAACCTTGATTACTGCAACGCCGCCGGACAGCTTGGCCAGACGCTCTTGCAGTTTTTCACGGTCGTAGTCCGAGGAAGTTTCAGCAACCTGGGCACGGATCTGAGTGATGCGAGCCTGGATGTCCTGCTCTACGCCAGCACCGTCAACGATGATGGTGTTTTCCTTGGAGATGGTCACGCGCTTGGCGCTGCCCAGGTTTTCCAGGGTGGCGCTTTCCAGGCTCAGGCCGATCTCTTCGGAGATAACGGTACCGCCGGTCAGAACAGCGATGTCCTGCAGCATGGCCTTGCGACGGTCGCCGAAGCCTGGAGCCTTGACGGCTGCGACTTTAACGATGCCACGCATGTTGTTCACAACCAGCGTCGCCAGGGCTTCGCCTTCAACGTCTTCGGAAACGATCAGCAGCGGACGGCCGGCTTTGGCAACGGCTTCCAGTACTGGCAGCATTTCGCGGATGTTCGAGATCTTTTTGTCGACCAGCAGGATCAGCGGGCTGTCCAGCTCGGCAACCATGGTTTCTGGCTTGTTGACGAAGTACGGGGACAGGTAGCCACGGTCGAACTGCATGCCTTCTACAACCGACAGTTCGTTTTCCAGGCCAGTGCCTTCTTCAACGGTGATCACGCCTTCTTTACCGACTTTTTCCATGGCTTCGGCAATGATGTCGCCGATGGAGCTGTCGGAGTTGGCGGAGATGGTACCTACCTGAGCGATAGCCTTGGTGTCAGCGCATGGCTTGGACAGGTTTTTCAGCTCAGCAACAACGGCGATGGTCGCCTTGTCGATGCCGCGCTTGAGGTCCATCGGGTTCATGCCGGCAGCGACGGCCTTGTAGCCTTCGTTGACGATTGCCTGAGCCAGAACGGTAGCGGTGGTGGTGCCGTCGCCTGCGTCATCGTTGGCACGGGAGGCAACGTCTTTGACCAGCTGCGCGCCCATGTTTTCGAAACGGTCTTCCAGTTCGATTTCTTTAGCGACCGAAACGCCGTCCTTGGTGATGGTCGGAGCGCCGAAGCTCTTCTCGATGATCACGTTACGGCCTTTAGGGCCCAGGGTCGCTTTTACTGCGTCAGCCAGGACGTTGACACCGGTGAGCATTTTTTTGCGGGCGGAATCGCCGAATTTAACTTCTTTAGCAGCCATGATCGATATTCCTTAAATTCTTTGGAGTAACGGAAAAATGAGCGGGAAAATCAGCCTTCCAGTACAGCGAGAATTTCGTTCTCAGCCATTACCAGCAGGTCTTCGCCGTCAACTTTCACAGTGTTGCTGCCGGAGTAAGGGCCGAAAACAACCTTGTCACCGACTTTAACGGCCAGCGCACGCACTTCACCGTTTTCCAGAGTCTTGCCTGGGCCTGCAGCGACGATCACACCGTGGTTGGCTTTTTCAGCAGCCGAACCTGGCAGAACGATACCGCCAGCGGTTTTCTTTTCTTCTTCGCTGCGACGGATAACGACGCGGTCGTGCAGAGGACGAAGCTTGCTCATTGTCGATCTCTCCTAATTGTGTTTTTCATCGGCCGGTATTGGTACCGGCGGGTTGTA
Organism: Pseudomonas sp. O39; assembly: GCF_045447295.1. Taxonomy (NCBI): domain Bacteria; kingdom Pseudomonadati; phylum Pseudomonadota; class Gammaproteobacteria; order Pseudomonadales; family Pseudomonadaceae; genus Pseudomonas; species Pseudomonas sp. O39. Next base: position 225,079 of record NZ_JBJGXV010000003.1, on the reverse strand, counting down.
TTCCGGCTGTGCCGGTCGCGCCTCGCCAAGCAAGACGCGGAAGTCTGTCTGGTGTCGCCACCAGAAACCTTGCGGTGACCGTTACATAAGGGCGCATAAGCTTATTTCAAGGGGCCGCGGCGGAAATTTTTTGCGTGTGCCGGGCGGTAAACGCAACACGGCACCCGAAGGTGCCGTGCCGATTAAGCGGTTATTTACTGTCGCGGTGCTCGAACTCACCTTCGATCACATCACCTTCACGCCCCAACGGTTGGCGCGGAGCCGGGCCACCACGAGGTTGCAGGTCATCGGCGAATGCACGCTGGCGAATCGCAGCATCCTCGGCACGCTGGCGCATCTTGCCGGCCAGCAGCTTGCGGGTGAACGGCAACAGCATGACCAGGCCAACCACATCGCTGATAAAACCCGGCAGGATCAACAGGCCACCCGCCAAGGCCATCATCAGGCCTTCAAGCATGGTCTGCGCGGGCAGTTCGCCACGGTTCAGGCTTTCACGGGCACGCAACGCAGTTGCCAGGCCGGCGACGCGCAGCACCAGGACGCCGAGCATCGAGCCCGCGATTATCAGCAACAGTGCCGGGAAGAACCCGATCGCACTGCTGACTTGAACGAATACGAACAGCTCCAACACCGGAAACAGCAGAAAGAGCAATAAAAAAGGGCGCATCAAATGGTTCCTCAACGCAAGAATGCCTTGCCAGTTCACCTTAGATGACGTCGCCGTTTCGTGATTTCAAGCGTCGGCGGGTTCTTTTTTCGGCCAAACTTCGGCGTGAGCCAATGAAACCAGGGCTTCGCGTACTTGTGTCGGAGTGTTGCAAGGCTCTGCGAAGGGCAGCCAATGCAGGGACTGACCGATACGCAGGTGCATGCCTTCGCTGTCGATACCGGCCAATTGCGCCGGTTCATGTGCAGGCAAGCTGGCGAGTTCGACGTAATGCGCAATGGCCTTGGTGTGGTCGCTGTTCATGTGCTCGATCATGCTGCGCTCGGTCTTGCCGGCGAACGGGTTGGCCAGGGTCAACTGATCGACCCAGTGAATCGCGCCAAACCCGCCGATATAGCGGTGCCGCACGGGCTTGAGCACCCAGAAGTCGAAATCGTGGGCTTTGTGATAGTTGGCCGAATCCGGGAAGTAGCGGTAATACCGCTCGGCGGCCGCTTCAATCGCAGCCTCATCCTCAAGCTTTTCAGCTTCGGCCAGGTAGGTCAGGCGCCCTACCGCTTGTATATCATCGGCCTCGCGCTCACCCACCAGCAGCGAACATTTGGGATCTTTCTGCAGGTTATGGGTGTGCTGGGCGATACGGCTGATCAGGATAATCGGGCGGCCCTGCTCGTCGAGGCAATAGGGCACGACCGAGCCGAAGGGAAACCCGGGCATGGCTTTGGACAATGTGGAGAGAGCCCCACGGTATTCCTTGAGCAACAGCTCTCGGGCGTTCTTGGCAACCTGCGCGCTCAATGTATAACTCCTCGGGTGTTCAGCCGCCCACAGCGTACGACGTCTATGGGAATGAATCTCAACACAAGGTAATCAATATCCGCGCAGGTTGCCAGAGTGACCGATGCAGCTTTTACCAGGCCACGCCGAACCCTGCGGTGTAGCGGGTCTTGTCCAGGCTGCTCTGGGATTCGCCATTAATGATGTCGCGCTCAGCCTTGAGATTGAGCGAAGCCCATTCAGTGACTTTGTAACGCAGCCCCATTTCCGCATCCAGGGAGTATTCGGACGGCCCGGCAAGTGGTTTGCCCAATTCACCATTGGTGAAGAACTCCACGGTCTTGCCCACCAGGTAGCGGTTGTAGCTCCACTTCATGGCCAGTGAATAGAAGTTGGTTTTGCCGCCGTCGGCATATTCATAATCAGTGCGGTTAACCAGCGAGCCGAGGGAGAACGCCCCCAGCTCATCGTCCCAGAACTGGTAGCCCGGGCCGGTACCGACGGTGCGCTGGCGGGACAAGTCTTCGACTTTGTCGCGTTTGTAGGTCAGACGGCCCTGCCAGAACCAATGCTCGGTAATAAAGCGGTCCAAGTCATATTCCAGCGCCCAGTTATCGGTGGTGGTCACGTCATCCTGGAACTCGCGGTTGTATTCACCCTTCGCGGTATGGCGCCACTGGCCGTGACGGGCCGAGGTCTTGAAGTCAACGTCGTAGTCGTTGGTGTCTTTGTCGGCGCGCTTGTAATCCAGCGCCAGGTCGACGTTGCCCTTCCACATCAGGTCTTCGATGACCGGCTTGGGCTTGATGATTTGCTGGATGCTGGCCAAGTCCACAGTCTTGGGCGCTTCGCCATTGGCGAGAACGACCTTGCCGTCCTCCGCCGCTTTCAGGGACTTGGCTTTTTCACCGCTGTAGGCGTCCTGCTTGACCAGCAGTTCCTGATCGCTCTCCAGGGTCTTGACCTGTTTCCAATCCACCGGGATCGCCCCCGCGTAGCTGGTCTGAATCAGCAGTTTGCCACCGTCGAAGACTTTGATCTTGCCGGTCAGGCGGTCACCGTTCTTCAGCCAGACGGTGTCGGCGAGCAAGGGCGTGGAGGCGCTGAAAACAGCAAGGCACAGCAGGGTTCTGGACAACATAAGCGGATTCGGGGCTCAGGATTGGCGAAAAAGGGGGCGCTATCGTGTTAGATAGGTACGACTGACTCAAGTATTTATGATGAGTTCAATGCTCACCACCAAGCTTACAGACGTTTCTTACAAATCAACCGACGATACCTACAGTGAATCAACCTGCCGAGACACCACAAAGCCCCGCCGAAATGCGCCGTACGGCGCTGTACCTGACATTGGCGCAAGTGCCCGAAGGTTGCGTGGTGAGTTATGGCGAGCTGGCGCAGCTGGCCGGGCTGGGCCGTGCCGCCCGCTGGGTCGGGCGCACGCTCAGCCAACTGCCCGAGGACACCCGGTTGCCCTGGCACCGGGTACTGGGTGCCGGTGGTCGGATAAGTCTGCCGGCGGGCAGTGCGTCAGGCGACGAACAACGTGCGCGTTTGCGCAGTGAAGGCGTCAGTATCCTGAACAATCGCGTTGATATTCAGCGTCATGGCTGGCGCCCGGTAGAGCACAGCGGTTAGAGTGCGCGCTTTGTTTCCGCAAATCTGAGGCAGACTCCAGCCCATGCCCCGTAAAACCTGGCGCGCCGCGCTCGCCGCCTATGCCAGCCCCTCGACGTTAGTGCTGTTGTTGCTCGGCTTTGCCGCCGGCTTGCCTTACATGTTGGTGTTTTCGACGCTTTCTGTGTGGTTGCGCGAGGCCGGCGTGGCCCGCGAGACCATCGGCTATGCGAGCCTGATCGGCCTGGCCTATGCCTTTAAATGGGTCTGGTCGCCGCTGCTCGACCAATGGCGCCTGCCGCTGCTCGGTAAACTCGGACGTCGTCGTTCCTGGCTGGTACTTGCCCAGACGCTGGTGATCCTCGGGTTGATCGGCATGGGCTTCTGCGACCCGCAAAAACATCTGTCCTGGCTGATCGCCATTGCCGTCATCGTTGCCTTCGCCTCAGCCACTCAGGACATCGCGGTAGACGCCTATCGCCTGGAAATCGCCGACGACAGCCGCCAGGCCGCTCTGGCCGCCAGTTACATGTCCGGTTATCGCATCGCCGCCCTGCTGGCCACGGCTGGCGCGCTGTTCTTTGCCGAAGGCTTCGGTTCGACCGGCTTCAACTATAAGCACTCGGCATGGACCGGCACTTATGTGCTGTTCGGCTTGCTGATGATCCCGGCACTGCTGACCACCTTCTTCATGCGTGAACCCGATGTGCCACTGCGCACCCAGTTGCAGGCCGGCCGCTACAGCTTCGCGCACCAATTGGTCTCGGTGTTCGTGCTGATCGTACTGCTGGTGTCGGTCCCCGCGATGTTCACCCAGTTGTACAACACGGATTTCGCCAGCGTGCTGTTCCACGGTGTAAGCCTGTGGGAATTGCTGATGGAAGACCGCGCCTTCCTGCGCGCCATCTTGTACATCATCCTTACCACCCTGTGCCTCTCGGCCATGGGTCGGCGTGGCTTGGCGCCGGTGCTGACGCCGGTCAATGACTTTATCCTGCGCTACCGCTGGCAGGCGCTGCTGCTGCTCGGGCTGATTGCGACCTATCGCATGTCCGATACGGTGATGGGCGTGATGGCCAACGTGTTCTACATCGACCAGGGCTTTACCAAGGACCAGATTGCGGGGGTCAGCAAGATCTTCGGCCTGATCATGACCCTGCTCGGCGCCGGTATGGGCGGTCTGTTGATTGTGCGGTTCGGTATCCTGCCGATCCTGTTCATCGGCGGCGTAGCCTCGGCGGCCACCAACCTGTTGTTCGTGATGCTCGCCGACATGGGCCCGGACCTGCAGATGCTGATTTTCACCATCTCCCTGGATAACTTCAGCTCAGGCCTGGCCACCTCGGCCTTTGTCGCCTACCTGTCGAGTCTGACCAACCTCAAGTTCTCCGCCACCCAATATGCGCTGCTCAGCTCCATCATGCTGCTGCTGCCGCGCCTGATTGGTGGCTACTCGGGCGTGATGGTCGAGAAGTTCGGTTACCACAACTTCTTCGTCATCACCTGCCTGCTGGGTGTGCCGACGCTGTTCCTGATTGCGTTGCACTGGTTTCAGGAAAGTCGGCGGGCTCGTTTGAGCCCTTCACAGGAAGACTGACACGACTCGGTCACACATACCCCTCTGCATTCTGATACCTGTACTCCAGCAGTTTGCGCCCGTACAATCCCAAGTCATTTCAAGTCCAAGCAACCGACAACGGCCTACCATGCGTACCAGTCAATATTTGCTCGCCACACAGAAAGAAACGCCTTCCGACGCGGTCGTGATCAGCCATCAGCTGATGCTGCGCGCGGGCATGATCCGCAAACTGGCCTCCGGCCTGTACACCTGGCTGCCCATGGGTTTGAAGGTGATGCGCAAGGTCGAAGCGATCGTTCGCGAAGAAATGAACGCCGCCGGCTCTCTGGAAGTGTTGATGCCAAGTACCCAACCGGCTGAGTTGTGGCAGGAATCCGGGCGCTGGGAAGAGTACGGCCCTGAGTTGCTGCGCTTCAAGGACCGTCATGGCCGCGATTTCTGCGCCGGCCCGACCCACGAAGAGGTCATCACCGACCTGATGCGCAACGAGCTGAGCAGCTACAAGCAGCTGCCGCTGAACCTGTATCAGATCCAGACCAAGTTCCGTGACGAAATCCGCCCACGCTTCGGCTTGATGCGCGGCCGCGAATTCATCATGAAGGACGCCTATTCGTTCCACGCTGACCAGGCGTCGCTGCAGGTCACCTACGACCGCATGCACACCGCCTACTGCAACGTGTTTACGCGCCTGGGCCTGAAGTTCCGCCCGGTTGAAGCGGACAACGGCTCCATCGGTGGCGCCGGCTCCCACGAGTTCCATGTACTGGCCGACTCCGGCGAAGACGATATCGTGTTCAGCAACGGCTCCGACTACGCGGCGAACATCGAAAAAGCCGAAGCCGTACCACGCGAAACGTCCCGCCCGGCGCCAAGCGAAGAGCTGCGCCTGGTCGACACGCCAGAAACCAAGACCATCGCGGCCCTGGTGGAAAAATTCAATCTGCCGATTGAAAAGACCATCAAGACCCTGATCGTGCGCGCCGAAGAAGAAGGCAAGCTGATCGCCCTGGTCATCCGTGGCGACCACGAGCTCAACGAAATCAAGGCAGCCCAGCAACCAGGCGTGGCCAGCCCGCTGGTCATGGCCACCGACTCCGAGCTGCGCGACGCCATTGGCGCCGGTGCCGGTTCGCTCGGCCCACTGAACCTGCCGTTGCCGATCATCATCGACCGTTCGGTCGAGCTGATGAGCGACTTCGGTATCGGCGCGAACATCGACGACAAGCACTATTTCGGCGTGAACTGGGAGCGTGACCTGCCGGTTCCGACCGTAGCCGACCTGCGTAATGTGGTAGCCGGTGACCCAAGCCCGGATGGCAAGGGCACTCTGGAAATCAAGCGCGGCATTGAAGTCGGGCACATCTTCCAGCTGGGCAACAAGTACAGCAAGGCGATGAAGTGCGAAGTGCTGGGCGAGAACGGCAAGCCGATCACCCTGGAAATGGGTTGCTACGGCATTGGCGTGTCCCGCGTGGTTGCCGCTGCGATCGAGCAGAACAACGACGAGAAAGGCATCATCTGGAGCGACGCCCTGGCGCCGTTCCAGATTGCCCTGGTACCGCTGCGTTATGAAACCGAGCAAGTACGCGAAGCCACCGACAAACTGTATGCCGAACTGACGGCTGCCGGTTTTGAAGTGTTGCTCGATGACCGGGACAAGAAAACCAGCCCGGGCATCAAGTTCGCCGACATGGAACTGATTGGCATCCCGCACCGGATCGTGGTCAGTGACCGCGGCCTGGCCGATGGCAATCTGGAATACAAGAGCCGGACCGAAGCCGAAGCCCAACCGTTGCCGGTGGCTGACGTGCTGTCTTTCCTTCAGGCGCGTATTCGTCGCTGAAAACCAGATCAAGAGAAGTCATGTTCAAGCGAAACACCAGAGCCCTGGGGGGCGCCGCCTTGTGCGGCGCCCTGCTGGTCAGCGGCTGCGCCAACCAGATGTCGCAACGCAGTGAGCACGAGGAGCGGGTCGAGCGTAAGTTGCTCGATCACAGCCTGCAAATCGATGTAGGCGAACCCAAAGTATTGGAGCTTCCACAACGCCGGGTGCGCATTCACGAGCAAAAGACCTTCGAGGTCACCGAATTCGAAGTCACCCGCCGTTACGATCGCTACACCCCCTACCAACCCTGGCGCAAACTCTATGAGATGCCCCTGGGCGCGGTCGCCCTGGTGGCAGGCGCAGGCGCCAACGTGGCGAATATCTTCGCCCTCGGCAACTTGCCCACCAGCATGACGCGCGATTGGCTGACGTACGGCGTGGATGGCATCAACCCGTTCATGAACGTGCAATCCCATGGCCGTGCGCAACAGAACCTGGCCGGTATCGATGAGGTCCAGCGCGACAAGCGCACGGAGTATTCGAGCCTGCCCTGGAGCGAGCGCCCGGTACAGGTCACCGCCGGCAAGCAAACCCATGAGCTGACCACCGACCGCGACGGCGTACTGCGCCTGAACCTGTTGGACAGCCCATTTGCCGAGCAGGACCTGAACCGCATCACCACTTTGAAAATCAGTGTGGAAGATGGCCAGGACGACGTGCATTCGGACTCGACCCTGGCGATCAGCACCACTTTGCGCGGCAAGTTGCTGGAAGCTCATGGCCTGATCTACGACGATCTGGAGGACGACGAAGTCAACCAGTGGGTCCACCGGGTCAAGCGCCTGTCGGAACTGGGCCTGGAAGAAGAAGCCAGCGAACTGGAACAAAGCCTGATCGAACTGACCCGTAACGATCCCGAGTTGCAGCAGGAATTCCTGCAAGCGCTGACCAGGGATGCGGGGCGGCTGGTGGCGGACCCTGCGGCGCGCTAGGACCTCAATACGGGCGCAGATCTAAATGTGGGAGCTGGCTTGCCTGCGATGGCGGTGTATCAGTCAAAGCGTGAGTGACTGACACTGCGCTATCGCAGGCAAGCCAGCTCCCACCGTTTTTTGATCCGGTTTTTACCAGGGAAACTGCAGCTGTTCATTGCCGCTGCTGAGGTCGAGCAACCGCACCCCAATCCCCAACAACCGCACCGGCTTACCGCCACGATTGAACGCCTGGCTCAACAGCTGTTGATAACTCTCCAGGTCCCGCCCTGCCCCGGCCTGCTCCAGGGTGGTCTGGGTAAAGTCATGAAACTTCACTTTGACGAACGGCTTGCCCGCGCGGTAACTGCTGTCGATGCGCGCCATGCGCCCGGCCAGGGTTTCCATCAGCTCGGGAAGTTTCGCCAAACAACTTGATAGATCCGGTAGGTCTACATCGTAGGTATTTTCCACGCTGATGGATTGCCGCCGGCTGTCGTTCTGCACCACGCGGTCATCAATCCCACGGGCCAGGCTCCAGAGCCGCTCGCCAAAGCTGCCGAATTCGCGCACCAGTGACAGCTTGTTCCACTCGCGCAATTGCAGGCAGTCTTCAATGCCCAGGCGCGCCAGCTTATCGGCCGTGACCTTGCCGACGCCGTGCAACTTGTTCACCGGTAACTGCGACACAAAATCTTCGACCTGATCCGGCGTAATCACAAACAGGCCGTTGGGCTTTTTCCAGTCGCTGGCAATCTTGGCTAAAAACTTGTTGGGCGCCACGCCTGCGGACACGGTGATGTGCAACTGGTTGGAGACCCGACGGCGAATGTCCTGGGCGATACGTGTGGCGCTGCCGCCAAAATGCGGGCTGTCGGAGACATCAAGGTAGGCTTCGTCCAGCGACAGTGGCTCGATCAGGTCGGTGTATTCGCGAAAGATCGTCTGGATTTCCTTCGACGCTTCTTTATAGGCATCCATGCGCGGCTTGACGATGGTCAGGTCCGGACACAGCTTCAAGGCGTGGCGCGAGGACATGGCCGAGCGAACGCCATATGCCCGCGCTTCATAGTTGCAGGTGGCGATCACCCCTCTTCTATCCGCCGAGCCGCCGACCGCCAGCGGCTTTTGCGCCAGGCTCGGGTCGTCGCGCATCTCGATGGCGGCGTAGAAGCAATCACAGTCGACGTGGATAATTTTGCGCTGCGTCATATAAACAGAGGGTGTAATCCAACGGATGGCCAGTATCGCACTCACCCCTGTATATAGCACCAGTAGTTTGAATCTTCCGTTCGAGCGGTAGGAAAACGCCGCGATGAATTTATTTTTTCAATCGAAATCAGCCTACCGATAGAGCTGAAACCCTCGGCCAGACTGGCCCGGAGGCGTTTCTGCCAGCGCTTTGGAGAGCTAACCGATTGAACCACAAGCGCTTTTCTTCAATTCACAGGTTGACACACCTGCGTTCCGCTGTAGAATGCCGACACACAGACGCGGGATGGAGCAGTCTGGTAGCTCGTCGGGCTCATAACCCGAAGGTCGTCGGTTCAAATCCGGCTCCCGCAACCAAACATCAAAAAAGGCTACTCGAAAGAGTGGCCTTTTTTGTGCGCCTCTGTTTTATCCCTGTATGAAAATTGTAAGACAAAAAACTCTTTCCCCATCGCGGACTTACCGCACATAGGCAACACGCAGCGACTAATTCACACTTATTTGACCCATCGGCCGATTAACGGTTGACACCCCGCCGCTGGGCTGTAGAATGCCGGCCACAGACGCGGGATGGAGCAGTCTGGTAGCTCGTCGGGCTCATAACCCGAAGGTCGTCGGTTCAAATCCGGCTCCCGCAACCAAACATCAAGAAAGGCCACTCGAAAGAGTGGCCTTTTTTGTATCCGGTTAAAAAGTTCTTCTGAAACAATGGCATGGCATCTTTCATGAAACCGTATACGGTTTGCAGAGTCCATGTCATTGCAAGCTATGCTCAGTACTCAAGCACGACCCTCTACGACCAATGGCCGCATTCGCCCCACCCGGCGATAAGCGTTAATATTTGTAATTATTTTGTCCATAGGGATTGGTAACTTGGCTGGATACCTCCATCCTGTCGCGCACAATCCACGAGGTGATTGATGCGCGCCAACTCGTCTGAACCACAAGACACCGTCACAGCGGAACAACCGATTACTCCCACCCGTTTGCGTTGGCTGGATCTGTTGAGCAAATACCGTCAACCCATCGGGCTGGCCGTCACCCTGTTGCTGTTCGCAATTGCCCTGATCGCCTGCCGACACCTGCTGCTGGAACTGGACCTGTACGCCCTCCACGACTCGATCCTGGAAGTGCCCAAACCGGCATTGCTGGGAGCGTTTGCGGCGGCGGTCGCCGGTTTCATCATTCTGTTGGGTTACGAGTTCTCCGGCGCCCGCTATGCCGGGGTGAAACTGCCTGCCAAGACGCTGGCTCTGGGTGGGTTCACGGCCTTTGCGATTGGCAATGCCATAGGCCTGTCGATGCTTTCCGGCGGCTCGGTGCGTTACCGCTTATATGCACGCCATGGCATCGGGGCCTCGGAAGTTGCCCATATGACCGTATTCGCCAGCCTGGCCCTGGGCACTGCCCTGCCGCCGCTGGCCGCACTGGCCACGCTGAGTAACCTGCCGGCTGCGTCCACCTACCTGCATCTGTCGCAAGGTTTGCTCGGCAGCATTGCCGGCGTGGTATTGCTGTTGTCGGTCGCGCTGTGCATCGGCATTTATCGTCGCCGCCTGCCGGAACAACCCTACCCGGACAACCTGCTGGTCAAGGCCGGGCGCCGCACGCTGCGCCTGCCGGGCCGGCGCCTGACCTTCCTGCAGTTGATCATCACCGCACTGGACGTGGCGGCTGCCGCCACTGTGCTCTATATGTTGCTGCCGGAAGCGCCGCCGTTCGGTCCCTTCCTGCTGGTGTATCTGCTGGCCCTGGCCGCCGGTGTGCTCAGCCATGTTCCGGGCGGCGTGGGTGTATTCGAAGCGATTCTGCTCGCCGCCTTCGCCGACAAGCTCGGTGCCGCGCCTTTGGCCGCGGCCCTGCTGCTGTACCGGATGATCTACGTGGTCCTGCCGCTGCTGATCGCCTGCGTGTTCCTGCTGGTCAACGAAGCTCAGCGCCTGTTCCAGACCCAGCAGAGCCTGCGGGTGGCATCCGGCCTGGCCGCACCCGTGCTGGCCGTACTGGTTTTTTTGTCCGGCGTGGTCCTGCTGTTTTCCGGCGCAACGCCGGAAATCGACACACGCCTGGAAAACATCGGCTTTCTGATTCCCCACCGCCTGATTGACGCCTCGCACTTTGGCGCCAGCCTGATCGGCGTGCTCTGCCTGTTGCTTGCCCAGGGCCTGCGTCGGCGCTTGTCGGCTGCGTGGATGCTGACCATGGTGTTGCTGCTGACCGGCGCCCTGCTCTCGCTGCTCAAAGGCTTCGACTGGGAAGAAGCCAGCCTGATGATCATGACGGCGGTGCTGCTGGCGATCTTCCGTCGCTCGTTCTACCGCGCGAGCCGCCTGACCGAACTGCCGTTCTCGCCGTTGTACCTGGTGGCCAGCGTTTGCGTGCTGGGCGCCTCGATCTGGCTGCTGCTGTTTGCCTATCAAGACGTGCCGTACAGCCATCAACTGTGGTGGCAGTTCACCCTGGATGCCAACGCCCCTCGCGGCCTGCGCTCATTGCTCGGTGCGGCAGTGTTGCTGGTGATCGTGTCGTTGACCTGGCTGCTGCGTACTGCGCGGCCGGTGATCCACTTGCCGACACCCGACGAACTGGAGCGCGCCACCAAGATTCTGATGGCCTCGTCCCAACCCGACGGCGGCCTGGCGCTGACCGGCGACAAGGCGCTGCTGTTCCACCCTAACGACGAAGCCTTCCTGATGTACGCCCGTCGTGGGCGCAGCCTGGTGGCCTTGTATGACCCGATCGGCCCGACCCAGCCCCGCGCCGAGATGATCTGGCAGTTCCGCGACCTGTGCGACATCCATCACGCCCGCCCGGTGTTCTACCAGGTACGCGCCGAGAACCTGCCGTACTACATGGACATCGGCCTCACCGCGATCAAGCTGGGCGAAGAAGCCCGCGTCGACCTGAAACGCTTTGACCTGGAAGCCAAGGGCAAAGAGATGAAGGATTTGCGCTACACCTGGAACCGTGGCACCCGGGACGGCCTGTCCCTGGAGATCTGCGAACCGGGCCAGGCGCCGATGGATGAACTCAAAGTCATCTCCGATGCCTGGCTGACCGGCAAGAACGTACGGGAAAAGGGCTTCTCCCTGGGCCGTTTCAGCGACGACTACCTCAAGCACTTTCGCATTGCGATCATTCGCTTCGAAGGGCGCCCGGTGGCCTTCGCCAACCTGCTCGAGACCTACAACCATGACCTGGCCAGTCTCGACCTGATGCGTGCGCACCCGGACGCGCCGAAGCTGACCATGGAGTTCATGATGGTCGGCCTGATTCAACATTATAAGAACCATGACTACGCCCGCTTCAGCCTCGGCATGGTGCCGTTGTCGGGCCTGCAACCACGCCGTGGCGCCCCGCTGACCCAACGCCTGGGCTCAATGGTGTTCCGCCGTGGCGAGCAACTGTATAACTTCCAAGGTTTGCGCCGCTTCAAAGACAAGTTCCAGCCTGACTGGGAACCCCGTTATATGGCCGTGCCCGCAGGACTTGATCCGCTGGTGGCACTGGCCGATACCGCCGCCCTGATTGCGGGCGGCTTGACTGGATTGGTGAAACGCTGATGATTCGACGCTCCTGGCGGTATGTATTGGCCTTTGTAGTGCTGCTCGCCCTGATCGCAGGCGGCGGCTTTTGGTTCTGGAACCGCCCTGCCCCGCAACCGACCCTGGAACAACTGCCACAGGCTGATGGCACGGTTATGACCCGTGTGACACCCAACGGCTCGGCAAAAGCCCGTGTGGCCGTGGCCGTGATGGCTGATGAAACCCTGACCGACAGCCAGCTGATTGCACTGAGCCAAGGTGGCGCTGCGCAAATCGTTCAAGTGATCCTGCCGAAGGATGACTGCAAGTTGCAGGAACAAGCTCTGCAAAGCGCCCTGGGCCAGCTTAAAGGCCCGGCGACCCTGGTCAGCGGCATTGGCCCTGGCGCTGCGCTCGCCTGGCGCTGGCTGGCCACACAGAGCGATGACAAAGCCAACGCCATCTCCGTCGGCTTCACCCTGGTACAGGAAGGTTGCAAGGACCCGCTGCCGAAAACCTCCGCCCATGGCAACTGGCTGGTGGCCTGGAACGACAACCCTGACGACGAAAGCGCCAGTTTCGTACGCGACACCCCGCGCGCAACCACCAGCATCAGCGACTACGACATTCACTACCCGCAAGTGTTGAACAACGAACTGCGTAAGCAGCTGGTCGGTTCGGACAACGGCGGCCTGGCGATTCCTGTAGTGGAAGTACCGGCTGGCCAAGCCAAAGATACCGTCACCCTGTTCCTCTCCGGTGACGGTGGCTGGCGTGACCTGGACCGCGACGTGGCCGGTGAAATGGCCAAGATCGGCTACCCGGTGGTCGGCATCGACACGCTGCGCTACTACTGGCAGCACAAGACCCCGGAACAAAGCGCCAAAGACCTCAGCGAACTGATGCAGCACTACCGGCAGAAGTGGGGCACCAAGCGTTTCGTACTGACCGGCTACTCGTTCGGCGCCGACGTACTGCCCGCCATCTACAACCGCATGCCGGAAAACGAACAGCAGCGTGTCGACGCCATTATCCTGCTCGCCTTCGCGCGCACCGGCAGCTTTGAAATCGAAGTGGAAGGCTGGTTGGGCAACGCAGGCAAAGAGGCCGCTACCGGCCCGGAAATGGCCAAGCTGCCCGCTGACAAGGTGGTGTGCATCTACGGTGCCGAAGAAGTCGACGAGAGTGGCTGCACCGACAAGACCGCTGTGGGCGAAGCCGTGAAGCTGCCGGGCGGGCATCACTTCGATGAGAACTACCCGGCGCTGGCTCAGCGTCTGGTGGACATCATCGTGAAGCACCAGGCCAAGGATAAAGCCGAGTAATCCCCAGCTGTACGCCAAAAAACGGTGTGCTGGCTTGTGTGGGAGCTGGCTTGCCTGCGATGGCATCACCTGGGTGTGTCAGTCACACCGCAGTGCTGCTATCGCAGGCAAGCCAGCTCCCACATTTGGTTTTGCGGTGCTGGTCGGATTTAGCGCGGTTCGATATGCGCGATCATCAACTGCACGGTTTCCTGCCCACGAAATTCGTTCACGTCCAGCTTGTAGGCCAATTCCACCCAACGCACTGTCGGGTTAGGCCAGACCTCTCGGTCCACGCCAAACGCAATGCCATCGAGCTTCACTGACCCGCATTCGCTCTTGAGCACCACCTTGAGGTGCCGCTCCCCTACTACGCGCTGCTCGACCAACTGAAACACACCGTGAAACAGCGGCTCAGGAAAGTGCTGGCCCCATGGCCCGGCATGCCGCAATGCACGCGCCAGTTCCAAGTGAAACTCTTCCACAGCCAAGGTGCCGTCGGACAGCAGCCGCCCGGTGAGGTCTTCTTCGCGCAGTTGCCGACGCACTTCAGCATCAAAGGCCTCGGCAAACAGTGGGAAATTCGCCTCGGGCAAGGTCAAACCGGCCGCCATCGCATGACCGCCGTATTTGGCGATCAGGTTGGGATGCTGGCTCGCGACGACCGCCAGGGCATCACGGATGTGGAAACCCTGCACAGAGCGCCCTGAGCCCTTGAGCAGGCCATCACCGGCGTCGGCGAAGGCGATGGTCGGGCGGAAATACCGCTCTTTCATGCGCGACGCCAAAATGCCGATGACGCCCTGGTGCCATTCCGGGTCGAACAGGCACAAACCGTAGGGCATCGATTCCACCGGCAAGTCCTTGAGCTGGGCGAGCGCCTCGCGCTGCATGCCCTGCTCGATGGATTTACGGTCCTGGTTCATGCCGTCCAGTTGCGCCGCCATTTCCCGTGCCGCCGCGAAGTCGGTGGTGAGCAGGCATTCGATGCCCAGGCTCATATCATCCAGGCGGCCGGCGGCATTCAGCCGTGGCCCAAGAATAAAGCCCAGGTCGGTCGAGGTGATACGGGCATGGTCGCGCTTGGCGACCTCGAGAATCGCCTTGATCCCCGGCCGGGCGCGACCGGCGCGAATACGCTCCAGCCCCTGATGGACCAGGATGCGGTTGTTGGCATCCAGCGGCACTACGTCGGCGACGCTGCCCAGGGCGACCAGGTCGAGCAATTCACCGATGTTCGGTTGCGGCGTGTTGTCGTACCAGCCCAGGCTGCGTAAACGCGCGCGCAAGGCCATCAACACATAAAAGATCACGCCGACACCCGCCAGCGCCTTGCTCGGGAACTCACAGCCGGGTTGGTTCGGGTTGACGATGGCATCCGCCGCCGGCAATTCATCGCCGGGCAAGTGGTGGTCAGTGACCAACACCTTCAACCCCGCCGCTTTTGCCGCCGCCACGCCTTCGACGCTGGAGATACCGTTATCCACGGTAATCAGCAGCTGCGGCGTGCGCTGCAGCGCCACGGCGACGATTTCCGGCGTCAGGCCATAACCGTACTCAAAGCGGTTGGGGACCAGGTAATCGACATGGGCCGCGCCGAGCAAACGCAGGCCCAGGGTGCCCACGGTGCTGGCCGTGGCGCCGTCGGCGTCGAAGTCACCGACGATCAGGATGCGCTGGCGCTGCTCGAGGGCGGTCACCAGCAGGTCCACCGCCGCGTCGATGCCCTTGAGCTGCTGGTAGGGAATCAACCGCGCCAGGCTCTTGTCCAGTTCGGCTTCCGACTGCACCCCGCGTGCGGCGTAGAGACGGGTCAACAGCGGTGGCAATTCACCGAGAAACGGCAGGACAGCGGGCAACGGGCGAGGATCAATACGCATGGGGTGACGGAAGCTTCTCTTCTGGTACGACGGTTAAACAAAGATATTCACAGCGAGATAGAACAAATGTGGGGGCTGGTTTGCCGGCGATGTAGACACCTTGGTAAGTCAGTTACGCTGCGGTGATGCTTTCGCGAGCAAGCCCGCTCCCACACACGCCAGCTCCCGCATGTTTAATCACGCTCGCCGACCAACCATTCCAACTGCACTTCATGCTGGCCACGATCATCCGTCACGAAGATCGTGCCTTCGCTGATCATCACGTCCCACTTGATAACGCGCGGCATGTCCTTGGCCAGGGTCTCGAGGATTTCCTGAGGCACAGCGGCGATGTGTACATTCTTCAGGTTTTTTGCCACCGGCACCACTTTGCCTTCCCACACACGCAGGCTGCCGTATGCCAGCAAGCTGGTGCGTTCGGTACGGCGCGAGCACCAGGTGAGACGATCGGCGTCAGGCTGGCCGACCTCAATCCAGTGCAGAACACGATCATCCAGGCTTTTTTCCCACAGGGCTGGCTCGTCCACATCTGACAGACCACGGCCGAACGACAGATGCTCGTTGTACCAAAGTGCGTAGGCCAACAGACGCACGGTCATGCGCTCTTCGGTTTCCGAAGGATGGCGGGCGATGGTCTGTTTGACGCTCTCGTACACCGAGCGATCAAGGTCGGTGAGGTTGAGTTCGAATTTGTAGGTCGTGGACGGCTGGGCCATGAACGGGCTTCTAGAGACAGGGAAAGGCGGCCAGTCTAACCGATGGCGCGGCCATTCAACGAATACTGCGCTGCATCATCCTTATCCCTGGGCCGCTCGCCTATGTTAAAAGGCATCACACCACCGTTCCACGCTTGATAAGGATCCTCATGTCGTTTAATGCCAAACCGCTGGCCGGCCTGAAAGTCATCGAACTGGGCACCTTGATCGCCGGCCCGTTTGCGTCACGCATCTGCGCCGAATTCGGTGCCGAGGTGATCAAGGTCGAATCCCCGGACGGCGGCGACCCGCTGCGCAAATGGCGCAAGCTGTATGAAGGCACCTCACTCTGGTGGTTCGTGCAGGCGCGCAACAAGCAGTCGCTGACGCTGAACCTAAAGCACCCGGAGGGTTTGGCCATCCTTAAGCAGTTGCTGGCGAATGCCGACATCCTGATTGAGAATTTCCGCCCCGGCGTCCTGGAAAAACTCGGTCTGAGCTGGGAAACCCTGCATGCGCTGAACCCGAAATTGGTGATGGTGCGGCTCTCGGGTTTTGGCCAGACCGGCCCGATGAAAGACCAGCCGGGGTTCGGCGCGGTGGGCGAGTCCATGGGCGGCTTGCGCTATATCACCGGTTTCGAAGACCGCCCGCCGGTACGCACGGGGATTTCCATCGGCGACTCGATTGCCGCCTTGTGGGCGGTCATCGGCGCGCTGATGGCGCTGCGTCATCGCGAGGTCAACGGCGGGCTCGGCCAAGTCGTGGATGTGGCACTGTACGAAGCCATCTTCGCGATGATGGAAAGCATGATCCCGGAGTTCGACGTGTTCGGGTTTATTCGCGAGCGCACCGGCAACATCATGCCCGGCATCACGCCGTCATCGATTCATACCACTGCCGACGGCAAGCATGTGCAGATCGGCGCCAATGGCGATGCAATCTTCAAGCGTTTCATGAGCGCCATCGGCCGCGAAGACCTGGCCAATGACCCGCAGCTGGCGAGCAATGACGGACGCGATAGCCGCCGTGATGAGCTGTACGGCGTGATTGATCGCTGGGTCAACTCGCTGCCGCTGGACCACGTGATTGAGCAACTGAACAAGGCCGAGGTGCCCGCCAGCCGCATCTACAGCGCCGAAGACATGTTGGGCGACCCGCAGTTTCTGGCGCGGGAAATGTTTCTCGAGGCTACGTTGCCGGGCGGCAAGGGCTTCAAGATGCCGGGGATCGTGCCCAAGCTGTCGCAAACACCGGGTAGTTGTGAGTGGGTCGGGCCGCAGTTGGGCGAACATAACAGCACGGTCCTCAATGAACTGGGTTATGACGCCGCAGCCATCACCCATTTGCGCGAGGTTGGCGCGATCTGATGGCTCGCCCGTACCAATGCCGGTTTATCCCTCTGAGCCTCATGAGCGTGATGCTCGGCGTGTGGCCGCTCTCGGCGCATGCCGAGGACACGCTGATCTGGCTGTTGCGCGACCTGCCGCCCATCACCATCTTTGAAGGGCCTCAGAAAGGCCAGGGGGCACTGGATGAGTTGTTGCCGATACTCGCCAAGCGCCTGCCGCAATACCGCCACACCGTGATGCACGTCAACCGCGCTCGCGGCATTCAAATGCTGCGCTCGCCGTCCCTGACCTGCGACCCCTCGCTGCTATGGACGCCGGAGCGCGCGAAGTACATTGTGTTTTCGGCCCAGGCATTCGTGGTGGTCAGCAACGGGGTGACGATCCAACGCAGCCAGCAGGAGGCAATGGCACCCTTTATTGCCGAGGGCCAATTTGATCTGCAAGCCTTTCTCGAATCCCATAAAGCGCGCATTGGCGCTACCGCCGAACGCAGCTACGGCCCCGCCATCGACGAACAGCTCAAGCACGCCGCTCCCCACACCCTGGCATTGCATTACGGCAATGACGCCCTTGGCAGCCTGTTGCAAATGCAGCGTCTTGGGCGGCTGGAAGCGGTGTTGGGTTACCCGCCGGAAATCCGCTATCACGCGCGGCAACAGGGTATCGCTGCCCAGGATCTGATGTTCTATCCCATCAAGGGCTCAGCGCGTTATCAACGTTCGCATATTGGTTGCTCGGATACGCCTCAAGGCCGTCAGGCCATGCAGCGAATCGATCAGGCGATACGGGATATCCCGCAGGCGCGGGTCCAGCAATCCTACGCGTCATGGTTGGACCCCGTGATGCGCGCGCAGTATTTGTTGGACAACCCGAGTTTTTTCCAGAATTCCCCTGAGCGCTGACAAATCGCAGGCAAAAGAAACCCCGAGCAGTGGGGAGACAACTCGGGGTTAAACGTGGCCTACAAAGACCAGTACAACAAGCCACAAACACCGGAGCACAATGTTTGCTCTTGCTGTTATAAAATCTGACCGGGCATGCGGTAGGAAGTTTCCATCATTAAACAATTCTTCATGCGAGGGCGGCGCCACGGGTTTGGGCTGCGTTACGCAATGCTGCGATAACCGAGGGTTCCAGACGCCCTTCAGCGATTTTCAGATCGCGTAGCAAGCAATCCACCACATCCACCAGTACACGCTTATCGGTCAATTGGGCCCGATCGACTTCACGCTCGACGACGATAGCGCCAGCAGGGTTCTTCACGGTCACCAGGCACTCGCCCTGTAGGCCCGAGGTGGTCAACGTAACCTGATAAGGGCTCAGTGCTTCTTCGAGCAATAGGCTGATACTTTCCATCTCGATCACCACTCAATCATTCGAATAAGGTTCGAAAAACAAAAATGTCATTAAGGTGCTTACATTCAAGTGACCCGTGCTCAAAGCAGAAAGTTCGACCTTTTGTGTAGCCTCCTGCCCGAGTCAAGCGAGCATGCACGGCAAAGATGACAGAGAGAAAACATCCACCGACAGGCTAGAATCCCTGGATTACCCTGGGAGCCTGCCTTGAAAGCCGCGTCTGAACAGCCATTGCGCATCGTCCTTGCCGACGACCACCCGATTTTCCTGATTGGCTTGCGCGCCGTTCTGGAGCAGGACGAGCATGTGCGCATCGTGGCAGAGGCCAATTCACCCCAAGCCCTCATCGAGCTGCTACAAACCTGTGCCTGTGATGTACTGGTGACCGACTTCATGATGCCCGCCGAGCCTCACGCCGACGGGCTGCGCTTGATCGGGCAACTGCGCCGGCACTATCCGGACCTGCCCATTGTGGTGGTGACCATGCTCAATAACGCCGGCCTGTTCCATTCCATTCTGGAACTGGGGGTCATGGGGCTGCTGAGCAAAGCCAGCCTGGCGGGTGAGCTGCCGGAGGCGATTCGACAAGCCCGGCAACAGCGCACGTACGTGGCCCACGCCATTCGTCAGGCACTGAGCCTCGCGGGGGAAGTTGGCGCCGATCGCCTGCATTCCCAGGAACAGCTTTCACCTCGGGAACTGGAGGTCATCCGCCTGCTGGCCGCCGGGTTGACGGTGGGCGAGATCGCCGCGCAACTGCATCGCAGCAAACAGACCGTCAGCGCGCAAAAAGTCAGTGCCATGCGCAAGCTCGGCCTGGGCAACGATGCCGCGCTGTTTATCTATGTGCAGGAACACGGGCTGGCATAGCCTGAAACGCGATCCATTGCTTGAGTGCCTCGGCATCCATCGGCCGGGCAATAAAACACCCTTGCAGCCAGGCTGCTCCGAGCTTTCCTACGGCGTGATAGTCGGCGGCGCTTTCAACCCCGGTAACCACGACACCGACATCCAGGTGCGCAGCCATGCTCATGGCGCCCGCCACCACCGCCGCTTTGCGATCGTCATTGGCCATCCCGCTGGCAAACGCCGGGGGGATTTTCAATTCGGTGAAGGGCAGTTCCAGCAAGCTCTGCAGGCTGGTGCCGCCCACGCCGAAATCACCAATGGACAACTGGCAACCCATCATTCGCAAGCGCAGTAACCCCGTTACGTGGGCGCTGTCGGTTTTCAACCTTGAGGTCTCCACCAGCTCCAGGGTCAGGCCGTGGGCAGGCACGCCGTGAAGTTGCAGCAAGCCTTGCAGCACTTGGGGAAAGTGCGAGCGTTCCAGCATCCGCCCAGGAATATTCACCGCCACCGGCAACAATTGGCCCGTCTGGCCCATGACCTGGCCAGCCAGCCCCAGCGCCTGCTCCAGCACATGCCAGGTAAAGGCTTCCTCCATGCCGGCAAATTCCAACACCGGCAAAAAATCGTCAGGCAGCAGCAGGTCATTCCCGCACGACTGCCAGCGCGCCAGTGCCTCGACCCGTTGCAGCACACCCGCCTGGCTGACGATGGGCTGATACCAGACCCTGCCACAACGCGCGATACCGGCCTGGCTGACATCCGCCGAGGGTGGCAACGCGTCCCTTTCGTCAAGATCCAGCAAATGGCGCACCCGCGCCCATGACAACACCGGCGGCCCCGGACGCAAACGCGCCTGGCAGTCCGTTAGCACTTGCCCGATCAGCGTAGCCGACGCTGGTTTCTGCAAACATGCCAGCACGTTCAAACCCTGTTGCCGTGCCATATTCGCCACACCTTCGAGCACGTCCGGCTCAGCATTGCTGAGCAGTATCAGCACTTGAGCCAGACCGTGCTCGGCCAATTCGCGGATCAACTCCAGGCCATCGCCCTGCTCCAGGTACAGATCGCAAATAGCAATGTCCACGGGGCCTTTGCTTTCCAGGGACTGGCGGGCTGCCTCGACGGTCTCGGCGGTCAGTACATTGAACACGCCGTTGGCGTTAAGCATCTGATGCAGCGCCATCAATTGAAACGGGTTGTCTTCAAGGATCAGGACTTTGAGGGAACGCATAGGCAACTCTGTCGGCATCGGGCAAAGACGGCACAGTAACCAAAAGCGGCAGGGTGCCCCATAGGACGTGTCCTAATCGTGTGAATCCAGATAAGGCTGCAGATCACGTCGAAACGTCATCAGGGTTTCGGACAACCGCAGCCAGGGTGCTTGAAGTTCGGCGCCGCGCTGCTCGCGCGCGCAGCGTTCAAGGGCCATGCAGGCCTTGGCCAGCGGCAGTGCGTCCACCAGCGAGCAAACGCCCTTGAGCCGATGCAGCGCCGCATTCAAACGCGCCATGTCCTGCTCGGCCAGGGCCAACGCCAATACCTCATGTTCGTGGTCCAGGCTCTTTGCCAATGCCTGCAACATGCTGTGCAGGACCGGCCAGTCGGCCTGGGTCATGGTACGCAACGTCTCGATATCGAACGAGCGTTGCGCCGTTACGCGTGTCAGTACCTCGGCCCAGTGCTGCAACGTAATGGGCTTGACCAGCAATTCATCCATACCGGCCTCCTCGCCGCGCCGTTGTTCATCATCCAAGGCATTCGCAGTGCAACCTATGAGTGCGCAACGGGGCCGTTGTGTCTCGGCTTCGATCCGCCGGACGGCCTCGCTCAGGCCATAGCCGGACATGCCCGGCATCTGGCAATCGGTCACCAGCACGTCAAACCGCTGATCACGCCAATAGTGCAAAGCGGCTTCAGCCGAATCGACGGCAATCACCTGATGACCGAGGAACTCGAACTGCTGCGCCAACACCAGACGATTGGCAGCCAAATCATCGACAACCAGCACCGACAGATCGCGACCAGCGGGTGGCAAGGACGTGGCGGCCAGCACGGGCACATTGTCAGTGCTGACCCGAGCCAGGCACAGGTCGATACACACCTTAGTACCCTCGCCGATGACACTGTTGAGGCGAATGCTACCGCCCATCAGCTCCACCAACTGCTGGCAGATACTCAGGCCCAAACCAGTTCCGCCGTGTTCGGCAGCAGTCAGTGCACTTGTCTGAATAAAAGGCTTGAACATCGTTGCCTGCTGTTCAACGCCAACCCCCGGGCCGCTGTCCTCGACGCATAAATGCAAGTATTCAGCGCCCGCCTCATCGTGCTGGCAGGTGACACTGACACGCACCCCGCCCTGCTCGGTAAACTTCAGCGCATTGCCCAACAGGTTGTGCATGACCTGGCGCAAACGCAGCGGGTCGAACCAGTAATAGCCCTGCGCCGCCGGATCAAACGTCAAGGTCAGGAGCAGGCCTTTTTTTTGCGCCGTGGCTTCGAACAGCCGTTGGATGCCCTCGAAAAACCCTTTCAACTCGGTAGACTGCGGCGCCAGTTGCATATGACCCGCCTCGATCTTGGCGAGGTCCAGGCTGTCGCCCATCAACGCGATCAACTCACGCGCCGAACGATGGACCACCTGCAACCCCTCGGATATAGGGAAACCGGCTGCCAGGCAGCGTTCCTGTTCCAGCTCGAGCAAACCAATGATCGCGGTCATCGGTGTACGAATCTCGTGGCTGAGAGTGGAGAGAAACGCACTTTTTGCGTAATTCGCCTCGTCGGCGACCTGGCGTGCATCCATCAATTGCTGCTCGAGTACTTTGCGCTCGTTGATGTCGATCCAGCCGCCAAGCAGTCCCTGCAAGCGATTCTCAGCGTCGAAGAACGGCACCGTCCACTGGTAGACATGAAAGCTGCCGCCGTTGAACTCCAGTTGCCGGTCGACAAACAACGGCTGTTGCGTGGCCAACTGCTCCATATGGCCGGCGTGCAGGCGCGCAGCGGTCGCTTCGGGCATCACCCCGCTTTCCATCAAGGTCAGACCCTGGATCTGTTCAAGCCGGGTTGCCAATTGCTGCTCATAAGTTTTGTTGCAGGTCACCAGGCGCCCAGCCAGGTCGCGGACAAACAGCGGGTTGGGCATGCCATCGAGCAAGGCGCGTTTGAAGGCCAACTGATCGTTGAGCCTGCGCTCGGCCTCCAGCCGCTGACGTATCTGGCGCTTGAGCCGGCTGTTCCACACCTGCGAGACCAGTACAAACAGGATCGCCATGGCGACCGTCCAATACGCCCAGGCAGGCACCCGTTGCCAGGCAGGCACGGGAAGCGCGACCGCCCCGATCCAGCGCAGGTGCAACGCGCTCAACTCGGCCACCGGCAAGGCCTCCAGGGCTTTGTTCAGGATACTCAGCAGCTCCGGCTGGTCCTTGGGCACCGACAGGCTGTTGGCCGACCACATGCCATCGACACTGCGACCTATACGCAAGTCATCCTGCGGGTAACTCTGCACTTCCACTTCGGTCTGGAGCGTCGCCGCCGCCTCACCTCGTCGCACCAACTCTCGGGCCTGGGCATAATTGCCGACCAACCGCAGCTGGATTTGCGGATGCATCTGGCGAAGGTAGCCCTCAAGCACATGCCGCGCCGGCAGCGCCAGGACCTTGCCGGCCAACTGATCCAGACCGGTCAGCGGTGCTGCATCGACAGGCTCGACAAACACCCAGCCGGAGCCGCCGAAACTATGGCTGAAATTGAGCAGCGCCTTGCGCTCCTGGCTCTCGGCCAGGGTGGTGTTCATGTCCGCCCTGCCCGTTTCCAGCCAATTCAGGGTTTGCGCGGTGGAATGCACCTCTTCGAAGACAAAGCGCAAACCGGTCATGCGCGAGATCCGATTGAGCAGGTCAACGTTCAGGCCAACCCACCGACCGTCCTTGTCCTTGAACACGTAAGGCGATAGCTGCTGGGCCGCGACCACAATATGCCGATGGCGTACTACCCACGCCTGCTCCGAAGCGGAAAGCTCAATGCGTTCAGCACCGATACCCACGCCAAGCCCAGTGGTCCAGCGTGCAAGGATTTCGCGCTGCACTGATTCCTCAATGCTCCCCAGAGCGCGGTCCATCATGGCGCCCAGCAATGGGTCGGCCTGACGGGTGGCGAAGGCGAAACCGATGGGGGGCAGCCGACTCTCTTCCTTGATTTGCAAGCCCAGGTAAGGCCGCAGCGACTTGTAGGCACGCACAATCACTTCATTGCCGATAAACGCATCGGCGTCGTGTTGCTTAAGCGCTTCCAGCCCGCTGTAGAGGTTGGGCGCAAGCATAATGTCGCTGCCAGGATAGGCCGCGTGCACGTTCTTGACGTTGGCATAGCCGTCGAGCAACACCACCTTCTTGCCCGCCAGGTCGTCGCCCCGGGTGTCGTCTCGGCGCAGCACCACCACCGAACGGTCAGGCATGTAGTCGCGGGTAAACTGCAGGCCGGGCACATCACGCTCATAGCCGTTGGCGCTGGTGAGAATATCGATAGCACCGCTGCGCAACGCTTCAACCGCCTGGGCTCGTTCGGCAAAGCCCAGCACCTGCATAGGCATATCCAGACGCGCGCCGACCAGGCTCAGGTAATCGGCACTGATGCCCTGGTAGCGATTGCGGTCGCGGGTAATATCAATCGGTTGATAATCATCAATCGAAATGCCCACCTTCAATGTCGGATGAGCGGCCAACCACTGCTGCTCCGCCGGTGCCAGGGGCAAAGGCTGCAGCGGGATAAACGCCGGCACCAGCTTGAAAGGCAGGCTGACAGCCGCCTGGCCCATAGACAGATGGCCGAGCAACAGCACGCAAGCCAGCCGCACCGCCCATTGAATCACTACACGCACCGATTGAGTTTCCTTGAGTTTGCTGGTTGGCCGCCCGCGCAAGTATGGCTCGCCAGAATGAAAAAGCCCGTCACGAAGACGGGCTTGACCTACCGCGTAGCAAGCTGTGGATCAGAGCGGCTTACCGCGATTGCCGTGCTGGCTGACAAACGCCTGCATGGCTTTCAGATCGTTCGCCAACACCGTGCAGCGCTCTTCACGCTCGAACAGGTCAGCCAGGTGCTCGGGCAACTCCAGCGCTTTGCCAACACCGGCCTTCTCCACCGCTTCCGGGAATTTGACCGGGTGGGCAGTGCCCAGAATCACCATCGGGATGTCCAGGCTGCGACGGCATTCGCGTGCGGCCTTCACACCGATGGCGGTGTGTGGGTCGAGCAGTTCGCCGGTCTGGGCGTAGACCTCAGCGATGGTTTCACAGGTCTGCGCATCGTCCACGGCCAGGGAGTCGAACAGCTTGCGGGTTTCGGTCCAGCGCTCTTGCTCGACGCTGAAACCGCCACCTTGCTTGAAGCTGTCCATCAGGCCAGCCAGGGCGGCGCCATTGCGACCGTGCATGTCGAACAGCAGGCGTTCGAAGTTCGACGACACCATGATGTCCATGGACGGCGACAGTGTGGCGTGCAGGGTTTCCTTGACGTACTGGTTGCCGCTCATGAAGCGGTGCAGGATGTCGTTGCGGTTGGTGGCGACGATCAACTGGTTGATCGGCAGGCCCATGTTGCGCGCCAGGTAGCCGGCAAAGATGTCGCCGAAGTTGCCGGTCGGCACCGAGAACGACACCGAACGCGCCGGGCCGCCCAACTGCAGGGACGCGTGGAAGTAGTAGACGATCTGGGCCATGATCCGGGCCCAGTTGATTGAGTTCACCGCCACCAGGCGCGTACCTTTCAGGAAGCTCTGGTCAGCGAAGCTGTTCTTGACCATTTCCTGGCAGTCATCGAAGTTGCCTTCGATGGCGATGTTGTGAATGTTTTCACCGAAAATGGTCGTCATCTGGCGACGCTGCACTTCCGACACGCGCTTGTGCGGGTGCAGGATGAAGATGTCGACGTTTTCGCAGTGCTTGCAACCTTCGATGGCGGCCGAACCGGTATCACCGGACGTAGCGCCGATGATCACAACACGCTCGCCGCGCTTTTCCAGCACGTAATCGAGCAGGCGACCCAGCAATTGCAGGGCGAAGTCCTTGAACGCCAGGGTCGGGCCATGGAACAGCTCCAGCACCCATTCGTTGCCGTTCAGCTGACGCAGAGGGGCGATGGCGCTGTGGGAAAACACGCCATACGTCTCTTCCAGAATCTTTTTGAAATCCGCATCCGGAATGCTGCCGGTGACGAACGGGCGCATCACCCGGAACGCCAGCTCGTGGTACGGCAGGCCCGCCCAGGACGCGATTTCTTCCTGGGTGAAACGTGGCAGGTTTTCCGGCACATACAGGCCGCCGTCAGTGGCAAGGCCTGCCAGCAAAACGTCTTCGAAATTCAGGGCCGGTGCCTGGCCGCGGGTGCTGATATAACGCATGACTGGCTCCTCTAAAACATTCTCGAACAGAGGCCGCCGAACACACGGGGCCCCTGGATCAAATCGGTTAGTTCAAGTGTTCGACGCGAATCCGCACCACCGGGCCAACCACGCCCTGCAGGGCTTCGAGGGCGGCGATGGCATCGTTCATGCGTTGTTCGAGCACGCGGTGGGTCAACAGGATCATCGGCACCTGGCCGTTTTGCTCCTCGACTTCCTTCTGCATGATCGACTCGATATTGATGCCGCGCTCCGACAGGATGCTGGCAACCTGGGCCAACACGCCCGGATGATCCTGAGCCTGGATGCGCAGGTAGTAGGCACTTTCGCAGGCTTCGATCGGCAGGATCGGGTGGGCCGACAGCGAGTCCGGCTGGAAGGCCAGGTGCGGCACGCGGTTTTCCGGGTCGCTGGTCATGGCGCGGACCACGTCCACCAGGTCGGCGATGACCGAGGAGGCCGTCGGTTCCATACCGGCACCGGCGCCGTAGAACAGCGTGGAGCCGGCTGCATCACCGTTGACCATCACGGCGTTCATCACGCCGTTGACGTTGGCGATCAGGCGGTCGGCCGGGATCAACGTCGGGTGCACACGCAGCTCGATACCGGCCGGAGTGCTGCGCGCCACGCCCAGGTGCTTGATGCGGTAGCCCAGGGCTTCGGCGTAGTTCACGTCGGCAGTGGTCAGCTTGGTGATGCCTTCGGTGTAGGCCTTGTCGAACTGCAGCGGGATACCAAAGGCGATGGAGGCCAGGATGGTCAGCTTGTGGGCCGCGTCGATGCCTTCCACGTCAAAGGTCGGGTCGGCTTCGGCGTAACCCAGCGCCTGGGCTTCGGCCAGCACGTCTTCGAAGGTACGGCCCTTCTCGCGCATTTCGGTGAGGATGAAGTTGCCCGTGCCGTTGATGATGCCGGCGACCCAGTTGATACGGTTGGCGGACAAGCCTTCACGGATCGCCTTGATCACCGGGATGCCACCGGCCACAGCCGCTTCGAACGCAACGATCACGCCCTTCTCGCGCGCCTTGGCGAAGATCTCGTTACCGTGCACGGCGATCAGCGCCTTGTTGGCGGTGACCACGTGCTTGCCGTTCTCGATGGCCTTGAGCACCAGCTCGCGGGCCACGGTGTAACCCCCAACCAGCTCGATGACGATATCGATTTCAGGGTTGGTGGCCACAGCGAAGACATCGTTGGTAATCGCAATACCGGTCGTTTGGAACTGAGGCTTTGGCGTACGCGTGGCAATTTGCGCCACTTCAATCCCACGCCCTGCACGGCGGGAAATTTCTTCAGCATTACGCTGAAGTACGTTCAAGGTGCCGCCACCGACGGTCCCTAACCCACAGATGCCTACTTTGACCGGTTTCACTGAAGAACTCCCCATGAAACGGCCGACTCAAGGTCGGCCGTGGTAAACAGCCGCACAACTGCGGCTCTCAATTAATGCCCCGTCGACTGTTCGGCGGGGCATGATCGTCAAAGGCTCGACGATGACTGCTTACTTTGCACCCAGCGCCAGTTTGGCAACTTGTGGCGCAGGCTGGTAGCCCGGAATTACTTGGCCATCAGCCAAAACGATGGCCGGTGTACCGTTCACACCAATCGACTGGCCCAGGGCGAACTGCTTGGAAACCGGGTTGGCGCATTTGGCCGACTTGATTTCCTTGCCATCGACCATTTTGTCCATGGCGGCTTTCTTGTCGGCCGAACACCATACGGCTTGCAGTTGTTCGTCACCCGGCGAGCCCAGGCCCTGGCGCGGGAACGCGACGTAGCGCACTTCGATACCCATTTTGTTCAGCGCAGGCACTTCGGCGTGCAGCTTGTGGCAGTACGGGCAGGTGGTGTCGGTGAACACGGTGATGTGAGTCTTGGTCTCGCCGATGGCCGGGTAAACCACGGTTTCAGCCACAGGAATACCGTTGATCAACTTGGACACGCCCAGGCGCTCGGCTTTCTCGGTCAGGTTGACCGGCTTGCCGTCTTTCAACTGGAACAGGTAGCCCTGGACGATGTACTGGCCATCGGCACTGGCGTACAGCACACGGCTGCCCTTGAGCTTGACTTCATACAGCCCGGCCATCGGGCTGGCACTGATGCTTTCAATCGGCGTGTCGAGTTGCAGGTTGGCCAAGCTCTTGCGAATGGTCTGCTCGGCGGCGTCATCGGCGACAACAAAGGTGGAAACCAACGCAATGGCTGCGGCGGCAATAATCTGGGTCAAGCGCATGGGAACTCCTGAAGGCAGATGCAGGGACGGGCGCAAGAACACCGATCTGGAAACACGGGGCTGTCAATACGAGCCTGGGCGCCGTCCCCTTTGCGAACCGGCAAAGCCTACCACAGTTGGGCCGGGGGGCAGACTGCGGCAGGCAAATTGGGCCTTTTCCGACGTAATTTTATCCGCGAGGGTGATGCTTGGCGTGCATCTCCTGCAGACGTGCGCGCGCGACGTGGGTGTAAATCTGGGTTGTGGATAAGTCACTGTGCCCCAGCAGCATTTGCACCACACGCAAATCCGCACCGTGGTTGAGCAAATGGGTGGCAAACGCGTGGCGCAACGTATGTGGCGACAGCGCCTTGCCGATCCCAGCCACTTTGGCCTGGTGCTTGATACGGTGCCAGAAGGTCTGGCGGGTCATCTGCTCACCGCGCAGGCTGGGGAACAGCACGTCGCTGGGCCGCCCGCCGAGCAATTCGCCACGGGCATCACGCATATAGCGCTCAACCCACACAATCGCCTCCTCGCCCATCGGCACCAGTCGCTCCTTGCTGCCTTTGCCCATGACGCGCAGCACGCCCTGACGCAAGTTGACTTGCTCCAGGGTCAGGCTGATCAGTTCAGTCACCCGCAGGCCGCAGGCGTAGAGCACTTCGAGCATGGCGCGGTCACGCTGTCCGATGGCTTCACTCAGGTCGGGCGCGGCGAGCAAGGCATCGACGTCGGCTTCCGACAGGGATTTGGGCAATGGCCTGCCGAGTTGCGGCATATCGATTTGCAGGGTCGGGTCGACCGCGATCAGCTTTTCCCGCAGCAGGTAGCGATAAAAACCACGCACGCCAGATAGAAATCGCGCAGTGGAGCGAGGCTTGTAGTTCTGCTCAAGGCGCCAGGCCAGGTGATCAAGGATCAGCTCGCGACCGGCATTGATCAGTTCGAGGTTTTTCTCCTGCAGCCAGCCGTTGAACAGGGCCAAGTCACTGCGATACGCCTGGCGAGTGTTGTCCGACAGGCCTTTTTCCAGCCACAGGGCATCAAGGAAGCGGTCGATCAGGGGATGGTCAATGGCGGGCATAGGGGCTCAAGCGAATGAATGTAGTGTCGGGTAGATCCTATCGCAGGCAAGCCAGCTCCCACATGGGTTTTGTGTCATGCCTGATCTCATGATCAACATCGATCAAATGTGGGAGCTGGCTTGCCTGCGATGGCCACGACTCGGTTTCAGATCAGTCTACAAACCCAGGCAACACCGGTACCGGCCGCTTATCCGCATCAATCGCGACAAAGCTGAACACACCCTGGATCGCCTTTTCGCGGCCATCGGCACTCATGCTCTCGACGAACACTTCAACTTCAACCTTGAGGCTGGTGTTACCGACTTTGACCACGCGCCCGATCAGCTCAACGATGGAGCCGGCCGGGATCGCGTGATTAAAGTCGATCCGATCAGTGGAGACCGTCACCAGCGGCAAACGACAAAAACGCGTGGCCGTGATGAACGACACTTCATCCATCCACGCCAGCGCCGTACCGCCGAACAGGGTGTTGTGGTGGTTGGTGGTCGGCGGGAACACGGCCTTGGTCACGTGGGTCACGGACAGGTCGGTACGACGCTGGATTTCTTCGAGGCGGGTGGTCATGGGAAAATACCGGCAAATTGACAAATTTCAGGCACAAAAAAGCAGCCCGTAGGCTGCTTTTTTCTGCATCGGGAAGCTGGACTTAAGCCAGTTTTTCCTTGATGCGAGCTGCTTTACCGGACAGGTCACGCAGGTAGTACAGCTTGGCTTTACGTACGTCACCGCGACGCTTAACGGCCATGCTGTCGATTTGCGGGCTGTAGGTCTGGAAAGTACGCTCTACGCCAACACCGTTGGAGATTTTACGAACAGTGAAAGCACTGTTCACACCACGGTTACGCTTGGCGATTACCACGCCTTCGAACGCTTGCAGACGCGAACGGTCGCCTTCCTTCACTTTCACCTGAACGACAATAGTGTCGCCCGGGGCAAAGGTAGGGATCTCTTTGGTCATCTGCTCTGCTTCGAGTGCAAGGATGATTTTGTTAGTCATGCTGTGCTCCTAAGGTAAGTCATCGGACCTACCATCGATACGTTGTTAACTATCGTCCCGCGCGAGGATGTATTCCTCGAGCAGCTTCTTCTCTTCTCCAGAAAGCGAGCGGCTTTCCAGAAGATCGGCGCGTCGTTCATAGGTCCGACCAAGGGACTGCTGTAAACGCCAACGCCGGATGTGTGCGTGATTGCCACTTAGCAATACGTCGGGAACACGCTGATCCGCATACACCTCCGGTCGGGTGTAGTGCGGGCAATCCAGCAAACCATCCGTGAAGGAATCTTCCTCCGCGGAGTCCGCATGCCCTAAAGCTCCAGGCAGCAGTCGTGTAACCGCATCTATCAGGACCATCGCCGGCAGCTCGCCGCCAGACAGGACATAGTCCCCAATCGACCACTCTTCATCGACATGAGCTTCAATAAACCGCTCGTCAATGCCTTCATAGCGACCGGCAATCAGGATTAATGCTTCCTCATTCGCCAGTTCGCGAACCCCAGCCTGTTTCAGCTGACGGCCTTGAGGGGACAGGTAAATTACCTTCGCCTTCTCCCCGGCAGCTGCCTTGGCCTGGGCCAATGCGTCTTCCAGGGGCTTGATCTTCATCACCATGCCCGGGCCACCGCCAAATGGGCGATCGTCCACAGTGTGATGTCGATCCGTCGTGTAGTCTCGCGGGCTCCAACAGGTAAGCTGCAACAGCCCCTGTTTCACCGCCCGACTGGTGATGCCGTACTCGCTGATGGCGGAAAACATCTCGGGAAACAAACTGATCACTTCAATGCGCAAATTAGCCACGCTTAGAAGTCCGCGTCCCATTCCACCTTCATCTCGCCCGCTGCCAGGTCGACGGCCAACACGCATTGCCCGGTATACGGCAACAGGCGTTCGCGGTCATCCAGGCTGCCAGCGCAAGGCTTGACCACCATTACATCATTGGCGCCGGTTTCCAGAAGATGATCGATTTTCCCGAGCAATTGCCCCAGTTGATCAATAACCTTCAGACCTTCCAGCTGGTACCAGTAGTACTCGCCGTCGGTCAATTCAGGGAACAGGTTGCGCGGCACGCAGATCTCATAACCGGCCAGAAGACGAGCTTCTTCACGATCATCAAGACCCTTGAGCTTTGCGACCAGGAACTTATCGCTCCCGCGTCCACTGACCAGCTCGACCTGTTTCACACTCCCTTCGCGCTTGAGCGTCCAGGTTTTGTACTGCAACAGGTTTTCTGTCGGATCAGTAAAGGAATACACCTTCACTTCGCCGCGAACGCCATGAACAGAGTAAATCTTGCCGATAACGATCAAATCATCAGCAACAGCTGGCGTCGCGTTCATATTGCTCAGGCTGCGGCCTTAGCCGAGTCCTTCAACAACTTGGCAACACGCTCGGATGGCTGTGCACCAACGCTCAGCCAGTAGGCTACGCGCTCTTGGTTCACGGACAGACGAACTTCTTGACCACGAGCAACAGGGTTAAAGAAACCAACCTGTTCCTTGTGCGAACCGTCACGCGGGTTGCGGCTGTCGGTTACGGTCAAGTGGTAAAACGGGCGCTTTTTGGAGCCGCCAAGGGCAAGACGGATTGTTAGCATGTGAACATCGTTCCTGTAGTCGGTGCTGCAAATCTAAATGCACAGCGGGCATAGGTGCCCGAAAGGCCGCATATTCTAAGGAATATCCGGACTTTTGCAAATGTCTTTTTCTGGCGCCTATCAGCGTGCCACTCAGATCTGCTATAGAGCCGTCGGTTAAAACGGCGAGTCAGCTCCCGCTAACCGCGGGTTTGCTGGAGATCCCACATCCTTGTGGGTCGGAGCGCAAGCATGCTTGCGCTCGAATACTTTACATTTTGGGCATGCCACCGCCGGGCAACATACCGCCCATGCCGCGCATCATCTTGGCCATTCCGCCTTTTGCGGAGAATTTCTTCATCATCTTCTGCATCTGCTTGTGCTGCTTGATCAAGCGACCGATGTCCTGCACCTGGGTGCCGGAGCCCATGGCGATCCGACGTTTGCGCGAACCACTGATCAGCTCAGGGTCGCGGCGCTCGGCCGGGGTCATGGAATTGATGATGGCTTCCATCTGCTTGAATTGCTTCTCTGCCGCGCCCTGGGCATTGCCCATTTGCGCCAGGTTCACACCGCCTATGTTCGGCAGCTTGTCCATCAGGCCGCCGAGGCCGCCCATGTTTTTCATCTGTTGCAGCTGGTCGCGGAAGTCTTCGAGGTCGAAGCCCTTGCCCTTCTTCAGCTTTTTGGCCAGTTTGTCGGCCTTGTCTTTGTCGAGGGTGGCTTCGGCCTGTTCGATCAGACTGAGCACGTCACCCATGCCGAGGATGCGCGAGGCGATCCGCTCTGGGTGGAACGGCTCGAGCGCGTCGCTCTTCTCGCCCATACCAATGAACTTGATCGGCTTGCCGGTGATGGCACGCACCGACAGCGCGGCACCGCCACGGGCGTCGCCATCGACCTTGGTCAGGATCACGCCGGTCAGCGGCAGTGCGTCACCGAAGGCCTTGGCGGTGTTGGCCGCATCCTGGCCGGTCATGGCGTCGACCACGAACAGCGTTTCGACCGGGTTGATCGCGGCATGCAGCGCCTTGATCTCGCCCATCATCTCTTCGTCGATGTGCAGGCGACCGGCGGTATCGACGATAACCACGTCGATGAATTTCAACCTGGCTTCTTTAATAGCCGCGTTGGCGATGTCGACCGGCTTCTGGCTCAGGTCAGACGGGAAGAAGGTCACCCCCACTTCGCCCGCAAGCATTTCGAGTTGCTTGATGGCCGCCGGACGGTACACGTCGGCCGACACCACCATCACGGACTTCTTCTTGCGCTCTTTAAGGAAGCGCGCCAGCTTGCCGGCGGTGGTGGTTTTACCCGCACCTTGCAGACCAGCCATCAGCACAACCGCTGGCGGTACGGCGCTGAGGTTCAAATCCTCGTTGGCCGCGCCCATCAGGCTTTCGAGTTCGGCCTGGACGATCTTCACAAAGGCCTGGCCCGGGGTCAGGCTGCGGGACACTTCGGTGCCGACCGCGCGCTCTTTGACCGAGTTGACGAAGTCCTTGACCACAGGCAAGGCCACGTCGGCTTCCAGCAACGCCATGCGCACTTCACGCAGGGTGTCTTTAATATTGTCCTCGGTCAGCTTGGCCTTGCCGGTTACGTGGCGCAGCGTCTGCGAGAGACGGTCAGTCAGGTTTTCAAACATGCGCGATCCTTTCAGGCCCTATTCATCGAAATGCAGTGGTGACCGAGGTAATGGCGGCCCAGGCTGTGGTAAATCGCTATTAAAAACAGCGCTCGGCGAGCCTGCGGCGTGGGCAGGTCGCGGATTATAGCGAAGACTGCGCCTGTGCACACCCGCTGTCTGGCCCGGGAGTCTTTCGTGGAGCGCAGGTGTGTGCCAAACTCAGCGCCTTTCGGGCTTGTCTATCAGGATTTATGGTCCCCTTGTCACCCAGTTTGCTACCCAGCCTCGCCGCCGCCCTTTTGTATGCCGCTGCGACTCTCTATCAGGGCACTCGTCTGGCCCAGGGCACAAAAGCGGACAAACGCCTGCTGGTGGGCTTTGGCGTCATCGCCCTGCTGGCTCACGCCGCCAGCCTGTTCACGCACCTGATGACGCCGGTCGGCCTGGGCCTGGACTTTTTCAGCGCCGCCAGCCTGATCGCCGCCGCCGTCATCGCGCTGACGCTGATGGCCTGCTATCGAATCCCCGTCGAGAACCTGTTGGTGCTGCTATTCCCGCTGGGCATGCTGACGGTACTGCTGGCGCAATTTGCCCCGACCGGCACCGTGCAGGTCATCGACGAGGAACCGGGCATCCTCGCCCACATTCTGTTGTCGATTCTCGCCTACGGCATGTTCACCATCGCCGTGTTCCAGGCGTTGCTCGTGCTGCTGCAAGACCACCAGCTTAAAAACAAGCACCCGTCCGGGCTGATCAAGAACTTTCCGCCGCTGCAAACCATGGAAAGCCTGCTGTTCGGTTTCCTGTG
Source organism: Pseudomonas sp. O39 (assembly GCF_045447295.1). Lineage (NCBI taxonomy): Bacteria > Pseudomonadati > Pseudomonadota > Gammaproteobacteria > Pseudomonadales > Pseudomonadaceae > Pseudomonas > Pseudomonas sp. O39. Next base: position 190,757 of record NZ_JBJGXV010000003.1, on the reverse strand, counting down.
GGCCGGCTGGACACTGCTGTCGTTGTCGCTGATTTCCGGTTGGCTGTTCGTCGAAAACCTGTTCGCCCAGCACCTGGTGCACAAAACCTTGCTGGCGTGCCTGGCCTGGATCGTTTTCAGCGTCTTGCTGTGGGGTCGCAACCGTCTCGGCTGGCGTGGGCACAAAGCGATCCGCTGGACCCTGGCCGGTTTCTGCCTGCTGATGCTGGCCTATTTCGGCAGCAAGCTGGTTCGCGAATACATCCTGCATATCTGACGGGCAGCGATCATGGACAACTTGCCCCTTGGGCCGATGCTCGCGGTAATCACCTTGCTGGTGTTATGGGCGGCGCTGTTTACCGCCATCGAAGCCGCACAACAACACCTGCTGGCACTGCGCCCTGGTACACGCCAGGGTGACAAGGCGGCCGCCCGCCTGAACTTCCCGCGTCACAGCCTGATCCTGTGCAACAGCTTGTGTCGCGCTGCAGTGGTTATTCTCTGCACCTTGCTGGCGATCTATGCCTGGGCGCAGAACGGCCCGTGGCTCGGTTGGCTGATTTCTTGCGCAATCCTGCTGGTGCTCGCCGACTACCTGCCCCGCGCCCTCGCGGTTCGCCATCCCCAGGCCGTACTGGGCTTTGGCAATACGCTGCTGGGCGTGCCGCTGAAAATTCTTTATCCGCTGGCGTGGCTGCTCAATGGCATCAGCCTGCTGCTGCTGCGCCCCTTCGCACGCAAAACCGGTGTGGTGAAAAAAAGCGACGAGCCGCTGCCCGATCACGATGATGAACCGGAGCCCGAGTCCGACGACAACCGCACCCCCGGCATGCCCGGTATTCACGCCCTGGACAACATCACGGTCAACGACATTCTGGTACCGCGCAGCGAAGTGGACGGCATCAACCTGGACGATCCGGTTGAAGAAATCATCGAGCAATTGCGCGCTTCCCAGCGCACGCGCCTGCCGATATTCCACAGCGACATCAACCAAGTCGAAGCGGTGCTCAACACCCGGCAGATCCAACACCTGCTGCCTGATGCCAGCCTGACCAAAGATGCCTTGCTCGCCGCTTGCCACGAACCTTACTTCGTTCCGGAAAGCACCCCGCTGCAACTGCAGCTGCTGAATTTCCACAAGCAGCAGCGACGCCTGGGCATGGTGGTGGACGAATACGGTGAAGTGCTCGGCATCGTCACCCTGGAAGACATCCTCGAAGAAATCGTTGGCGAATTCGAAAACGATCAGACGGTGGATAACCCGCATATCGACGCGCAACCCGATGGCCGTTTCATCATCGACGGCGCCGCCTCGATCCGCGAACTGAACAAGAGCCTGGGCTGGCACCTGCCCAGCGATGGCCCCAAGACCCTCAACGGGTTGGTGACCGAAGCACTGGAGACCATTCCGGATTGCGCGGTGTGCCTCAAAATCGGCCGCTATCGCCTGGAAATCCTCGAGACCGAGGACAACCGCGTCAGCAAAGTGCTGATCTGGCACACCAGCCGCGTGCCGGTCGCCGCATAACCTCTTGGCATAACACAATCCAATGTGGGAGCTGGCTTGCCTGCGATGGCATCACCTCGGTACTCCTGATGCACCGAGGCGTCTGTATCGCAGGCAAGCCAGCGCCCACATTGATCCGGTTTCCAGCCAAGAGATCCTCGCCTGCCCCCTTGTTGGATCCGCACCCCCCTTCCTATAATCGGCTCGGCTTACCCAAGCCCCGCCCGACCGCGTGCTACCCGCACTCAGCGCGTCCAGGCACCGCTTTACCGTGTCTGACCGGTGTTTGCTCCCATCCCGAGCCGCCCCGCCTACGCCCCTGATCCTTGGGTGTTCGACCAATAATAATCCGCGTCCAAACGCGCAATGACCGTCAGGGATACCGCCATGAGCACCACCTATAACGAGGCTGCAACCGCCGCCCCGCTCAACTCGACCGCACGGGTCGCGACCGCGAGCATCGTCGGCACCGCCATCGAGTTCTACGATTTCTATATCTACGCCACTGCTGCTGCGCTGGTGATCGGCCCGGTGTTCTTCCCGCAGACGTCCGGCACCGCGCAGATGCTGGCGTCGTTCCTGACCTTCGGCATCGCCTTCATCGCCCGCCCATTGGGCTCAGCGCTGTTCGGCCATTTCGGTGACCGTATCGGGCGCAAATCAACCCTGGTCGCCTCGTTGCTGCTGATGGGTGTGTGCACCACATTGATCGGCTTGCTGCCGGGCTATGACAGCATCGGCGCCTGGGCTCCGATTCTGTTGTGTGTGCTGCGTTTCGGCCAGGGCCTCGGGCTGGGCGGGGAATGGGGCGGCGCAGCATTGCTGGCGACCGAGAACGCACCAAAGGGCAAGCGCGCCTGGTTCGGCATGTTCCCGCAATTGGGCCCATCAATTGGCTTTCTGGCCGCGAACGGTTTGTTCCTGATCCTGGCCATGAGCCTGAACGACGAGCAATTCCGCAGCTGGGGCTGGCGCATCCCGTTCATCCTCAGCGCGGCGCTGGTGATGGTCGGGCTGTATGCGCGCTTGAAACTGCATGAAACCCCGGTGTTCGCCAACGCCGTGGCCAAAGAAGCACCGGTGAAAGTGCCGTTGGTGGAACTGTTCAGCCAGCATTGGCTGCCGGTACTGTTGGGCGCGGCGTCGATGGTGGTGTGTTATGCGCTGTTCTACATCACCACTGCGTTTTCCCTGAGCTACGGCGTATCGACGCTGGGCTACAGCCGCGAAACGTTCCTGGGCTTGCTGTGCTTCGCCGTGCTGTTCATGGGCCTGGCCACGCCATTGGCAGCCTTGGCCAGTGACCGCTACGGGCGCAAGCCGGTGCTGATTGTCGGCGCAGTGCTGGCGATTCTGTCGGGCTTCACCATGGAACCGCTGCTGACCCACGGCTCGACCTGGGCGGTGGCGTTGTTCCTGGCGCTGGAGCTGTTCCTGATGGGCGTGACCTTCGCGCCGATGGGCGCCTTGCTGCCGGAACTGTTCCCGACGCGCGTGCGTTATACCGGTGCTTCGGCGGCGTATAACCTGGGTGGGATTGTCGGTGCGTCGGCGGCGCCGTTCTTCGCGACCAAGCTGGTGGCGATGGGCGGGCTGAGTTATGTCGGCGGGTATGTGTCGGCGGCAGCGTTGCTCAGCTTGATCGCTGTGCTGTGCCTGAAAGAGACGCGGGATAATGATTTGAACAAGGTCGCCTGATAGACCGCCTTCGCGAGCAAGCCCGCTCCCACAGTTGAAATGTATTCACACATCAAACTTTGTGAACCCGATCAAATGTGGGAGCTGGCTTGCCTGCGATAGACGCGACGCGGTTTAGAGTTCTACTACAACAGCCTTCGAAGCACGGGTAGCCTTAGCCCGAGCCGCCTCAATCGACTCATCCCGCGCCAACGCCACACCCATCCGACGCTGACCATTCACTTCTGGCTTACCAAACAGACGCAACGCCGTGTCCGGCTCGCTCAAGGCGGCGCCGAGGTTGGCGAATGCCGTCTGGGTGGACTGCCCTTCCACCAGGATCACCGCCGACGCCGAAGGCCCAAACTGACGGATCAATGGAATCGGCAGGCCCAGAATCGCGCGAGCGTGCAGGGCAAATTGCGACAAGTCCTGAGAAATCAGGGTCACCAGGCCAGTGTCGTGCGGGCGCGGCGACACTTCGCTGAACCACACCTGATCGCCCTTGATGAACAACTCCACGCCAAACAGGCCGCGACCACCCAGCGCCTCAGTGACCGCTTTGGCCACGCGCTCGGATTCCGCCAGGGCAATCGGGCTCATGGCTTGCGGCTGCCAGGATTCCTGGTAGTCGCCCTTCTCCTGACGGTGGCCGACCGGCGCGCAGAAGGTGGTGCCGCCGATGTGGCGCACGGTCAGCAGGGTGATTTCGTAGTCGAAGTCGATGAAGCCTTCGATGATCACGCGACCTTTACCCGCCCGCCCGCCTTCCTGGGCGTAATCCCAGGCTTTCTGCACGTCATCAGTGCTGCGCAGCAGGCTCTGGCCCTTGCCCGAAGAACTCATCACCGGCTTGACCACGCACGGGAAGCCCAGGTCCTGCACGGCCTTGCTGTAGTCTTCGAAGGTGTCGGCAAAGTGGTACGGCGAAGTCGGCAGGTCCAGCTCTTCAGCGGCCAGGCGACGGATGCCTTCACGGTTCATGGTCAGCGACGTGGCGCGCGCAGTCGGGATCACGGTGAAGCCTTCGGCCTCCAGCTCCACCAGGGTGGCGGTGGCGATGGCTTCGATTTCCGGCACGATGAAGTGCGGTTTTTCCGCTTCGATCACGGCACGCAGGGCGGCGCCGTCGAGCATGTTGATCACATGGCTACGGTGGGCGACCTGCATGGCCGGCGCGTTGGCGTAGCGATCCACGGCAATCACTTCAACGCCCAGGCGTTGCAGTTCGATTACCACTTCCTTGCCCAGCTCACCGCAGCCACACAGCAAAACGCGGGTCGCGGTTGGCGACAATGGAGTTCCGATTCGGGTCATCTCAGGTCCTCAGGGGAGCGGATCATGGGGAGAAAGGCCGGCATTTTACATGAACTGTAAAAATTGGCCTCAGTTGGCGACGGCCCGTTTGCGCAAACGCCACGCCATGATCAGCCACACCACCGTGACCCCGGCGAATTTCGACACCAACGCCGTGCCGGCCACCGCTGGCGTCAGCGCGCCGATCAGGCCAAAGAAGATAAAGGTATCGATGGGAATGCTCAGCGCCGAACTTATCCACAGGCGATCATGCAGCGGGCGCTTGGTGATGCTGAACACCAGCCAGTCGATGCACTCGGACACCGCGAATGCCGTGGCGCTGGCCAGGGCAATGGACGGGTCGGAGGTGATATACGACAGCACCAGCGCCGCCAGCATGGCAATGATCGCGCCGTGGCCGAAACGGGTTTGCACCATGTCGCGCAGGATAAACACCAGGCCACCCCAGGCGGACCAGATAACGTCCAGGTGCGGGGCGGTGGAGAAAGCGAAGTTAATCAGCACGACACTGCTGATGTAGGCGATCAGGAAGAACATGAGGGGATTGGCCTGTGGGTAATGCGCAACAGGGTACACAAATAAAGGGATATCGTCTGGCAGGGCCTCTTCGCGAGCAAGCCCGCTCCCACACTTTGACCCTATTCCTACAGGATAAACACGGTCAAATGTGGGAGCGGGCTTGCTCGCGAAAGCGGTCTATCAGGCCCCCGACTTACCGGGCATCATCCACACCAACCCACTCGCCTTCGCCCGTTCATGGCACAACCCCAGCACCACCCGGCGTTCGGTGTTGTCCATGCGACTCCAGCGCGTAATCTCATCCACGGTGCGCTGGCAGCCGGTGCAAATATCGTCATCATCCAACGCGCAAATACTCACGCACGGTGAGGCGACAGGCCGTTCTACCGGGTTCATTCTTCTTGCTCAGCCAAATCACGCGCATACCGCTGCGCGTTATGCACATAGTGTGCAGCGCTGGCTTCGAGCATGCGCTTTTGCGCCTCGGTCAGTTCCCGCACCACCTTGCCCGGCGAGCCCATCACCAACGAGCCATCGGGAATTTCCTTGCCTTCGCCGATCAACGAATTGGCGCCGATGATGCAATGCTTGCCGATCCTGGCGCCGTTAAGGACGACTGCGTTAATGCCGATCAAACTGTAGTCGTCGACGGTGCAGCCATGCAGCATGGCGTTATGACCGATGGTCACGCCGGTGCCCAGGGTCAGCGGATAGCCCATGTCGGTGTGCATCACGCTGCCGTCCTGCACGTTGCTGTTCTTGCCGATCAGGATCAGTTCGTTGTCGCCACGCAACACCGCGTTGAACCAGACGTTGGCGCCCTCCTCCAGCTTGACCTTGCCAACCAGCGTGGCATTCGGCGCCACCCAGCTGCGTGGATGAGTCTCGACGCGGGCGTCGCCCAGGCGGTATTTCATGGTTTTTCCTCACGGCTGGCCATTCAATCGATGGCTTATATATTGATAAAGCTCTTGGGCGGCTGATGCAGGCTGATCTTCGCGTCGTCATAGAGCAGGTTGATCAGCTCGACAATCATGATCGCCGTCAGCCCCCAGATCTTGTATTCGCCAAACCGATAGCTGGGCACATACCAACTGCGGCCCTGGTAATCGATTCGGTGGGTATGTTCGCGCGGGTCCTGACGGAAAAACTCCAGGGGCACGCTGAAGACCGCAGCGATCTCGGCATCATTGGCCAGGTATTCGACGTAATCGGGGATAACCCCGACATAGGGCGTTACACGGATGCCGTGCAGGGAAATCAAGGGGCTCAACGGGCCGATGACCTCCACCAGCCCGGGCGGCAAGCCGATTTCTTCTTCGGCTTCGCGCAGTGCGGTAAAGATCAGGTCCGGGTCTTCGGGGTCACGTCGCCCGCCCGGAAACGCCACTTCGCCACCGTGGGTCGACAGGCCGCTGGCGCGCAAGGTCAGGATCAGCTCAGGTTCGTCACTGCGAGTAATCGGCACCAACACCGCGGCCTCGGGAAAACGCCCGTCGGTCTCCAGCGTGTGAGGGGTGTGATTGCTTACCCGGCGGAGTAGCTCGTCCAGCATGAGTCATCTCGGTCTGTTGGCTACCTTGCATCATGCACCAAAGCGTGCGGGTGCCCAACCCCAAAACCCGGTGCATGTCGCGAAACGACAACTTGCAGGAAAGCCTGGCAGCGAGCCAAGATGTGCCGACTCTCCAGGAACCCCAGCATGAACTTCTGCAGCCAGTGCGGTAAACCGGTTACCCAGCGCATTCCCGAAGGCGACGCACGCCTGCGCTTTGTGTGTGATCACTGCTCGACCATTCACTACCAGAACCCCAATATCGTCGCCGGCACCGTACCGGTGTGGGGCGATAAAGTGCTGCTGTGCCGCCGCGCCATCGAGCCCCGCCTGGGTTACTGGACACTCCCAGCCGGTTTCATGGAGAACGGCGAGACCGTGGAACAGGCCGCCATGCGCGAAACCCTGGAAGAGGCCTGCGCCCGCGTGCGCAACCTGAGCCTCTACACCCTGATCGATGTGCCGCACATTAGCCAGGTGCATATCTTCTACCGCGCAGAGCTGGTCGACCTGGACTTTGCCGCAGGCCCCGAAAGCCTTGAAGTGAAGCTGTTCGATGAAGCCGACATCCCTTGGTCAGAGCTGGCTTTCCGCACAGTCGGGCGTACCTTAGAATGCTTCTTCGCTGACCGTCAGCAACAGCTGTTCCCGGTTCGCAGCGAGTCGGTGCCGCCCATGACGCGGCCGGCCAAATAACAACACTCCAGGCAGCACCTTTACTAGGGAAACCGTTTTAATGCGTTGGTTGCTCGCTCTTATCTGCCTGTCGTTCGCTACCCTGTCTTCGGCCTCTTCGGTGGAAACCCTCGGCGGCAAACCTGTCGAGAAAATCCTGGTGCTCAAGTCCGCCCATCAGTTGCAACTGATCAACGACGGCAAGCCGCTCAAGAGCTATCGCATCTCCTTGGGTAAAAACCCTAAAGGCACCAAGCAGTTCGAAGGTGACCGCCGCACGCCGGAAGGCTTTTATTGGATCGACTGGCGCAAGACCAGCGACCGCTTCAACCTGGCCATGCACATCTCCTACCCGAATATCAGCGACTCCGCCCGTGCGCGCCGCGAAGGCGTGAGGCCAGGCAGCATGATCATGATCCACGGTACGCCCGACACCGAGGAATACCCGGAGCAGTGGTTCCACACCCTGGACTGGACCGACGGCTGCATCGGCATGCGCAATGTGGATATGCGCGAAGTCTGGAACCTGGTCAAAGACGGCACCATGATCGAGATTCGGCCGTAAAGTCGTACCGCTCGTAAAATAATTCAAAAATAATTTCCTGCCCGCGGCAGCACCTGCCGGTGAATACCAGTTCACCGCGCGGGCTGCGCACTTGTGCGCGCCATAAAGACCTCTCTAATACCACTTGATACCAGGCACCATTAAGGCGCCCTGAAACCGGCACTCGCACCGTTTTGGCAGCATTGACATGGTATTTAAGTGGTATTAATTTCCGGCCATTACCGGGCGACAACACTCCAATAACCGCATCGGAAACTTCACAGATGAACCCTATCCTGACGCTGCGCCCCGACGACAAACAATCCACGCCGCTGTACCTGCAACTGGCCCGCAACCTCGAAGCGGCGATCCATGCCGGCCAGTGGAAATCCGAGCAGGCACTGCCATCGGAACGCGCCCTCAGCGAGCAATTAAGCATCTCGCGGGTCACCGCCCGTAAAGCGCTGGAAGTGTTGTTTGCCCAAGGCCTGATCCGCCGCAGCCAAGGTTCTGGAACCTTTATCACCCCGCGCCTGGAACAACCGCTGTCACGCCTCTCAGGCTTCAGCGAAATGTTGCGCCTCAAGGGGTTTGTGCCGAGCTCCCAGTGGCTGGAGCGCGATATCACCCAGCCAACCCACGAAGAGCTGATCCGCCTGGGCCTGTCGCCCACCGACAAAGTGGCGCGCCTCAAGCGTCTGCGTAAAGCCGACGACACCGTCATGGCGATTGAAATGACCGCCATGCCTGCCTCAGTGCTGCCGCACCCGCAAGCCATCGGCAATTCGCTGTACGAATACCTGGAAAGCATCGGCAAGCCCATCGTGCGCGCCCTGCAACATATCCAGGCGATCAATGCCTCGGATGAGTTCGCCAAGCTGGTAGGCATCGCCCCCGGCACCGCCATGTTGCTGATGACCCGCGTCGGCTACACCGCCGACAACACGCCGATTGAAATCACCGACACCTACTGCCGCAACGATTACTACGACTTTGTCGCAGAGCTGCGCCGCTACGATTTTGCCGCTGAATTGCGGCCTTAGAGAACTGCCCATGTCCGAAGATAATATCCTCACGCCCCACGGCTGGATTCGCGGCCGCCTGGTGCACGAACGCGGCAAGGTGGTCGCCATTGAAGGCGCGCCGTGCGACCCCGCTGAAAACGATTTGCCGTACCTGCTGCCGGGCTTTATCGACCTGCACGTGCACGGCGGTGGCGGCAAAGACATCATGGAAGGCGTCGACGCCTTCGAGACCATCACCCGCACCCACGTGCGTTTTGGCACGACGTCGCTGCTGGCCACCACGATGACGGCACCGGTGGACGAAATCTCCCGCGTGCTTGGCCAGCTCGGCACTTTCTGCGAGCAGCGCCCCACCGGCAGCGCCCGTGTACTCGGCGTGCACCTGGAAGGGCCGTACATCAACCCCGGCAAACTCGGGGCCCAACCCAACTTCGCCCACACCGCACTGATGGCAGAAGTGGAAGCCTATCTGCGCCTGGCGCCGATCCGGGTGATCACCATTGCTCCGGAGATCGCTGGCCACGATGCCCTGATCCGCGCGCTCAGCCAACGCGGTGTGCGTATGCAGATCGGCCACACCTTGGGCAGTTATGAAGAAGGCGTCGCCGCCCTCGCTGCCGGCGCCACCAGCTTCACGCATTTATATAACGCCATGAGCCCGCTGCATCACCGCGAACCGGGCATCGTTGGCGCCGCCCTGGCGCACGCCAAATACGCTGAGTTGATTCCGGATTTGCTCCACGTACACCCCGGCGCCATCCGCGTGGCCCTGCGCTCGATCCCGTGCCTGTACTGCGTCACCGATTCCACCGCCGCCGCCGGCATGCCCGACGGTGAATACAAGCTGGGCAGCCACACCGTGACCAAATGCCTGGGCGGCGTGCGCCTGGCGGACGGGACCCTGGCCGGCAGCACCCTGACCATGGATCAGGCGCTGCGCAACCTGGTGAAAATCGGTCTGCCCATCAGCGAAGCCTCACAACGCCTCTCGCAATTTCCTGCGGATTACCTGGGCCTGGAAGAACGCGGGCGCCTGCAACCGGGCAGCTTTGCCGACTGCGTGCGGCTGGACCGCTCCCTGCACCTCACCGACGTAATGGTCGAAGGAGAAACCATTGACTTCAAAAATGCTTGAAGAGGCCCTGGCCTCCTGTGACGCCGTCGCGGCGCAACTGCAACGCCTGAACCCGATGCTGGAGGAAGTCGCCGGGCGCCTGCGCCGCCAGCCACCGCAAGTCGCGATGACCATTGCCCGTGGCAGTTCGGACCATGCCGCCAGCTACTTCGCCTACCTGGCCATGCAGCATGTGGGCATTCCGGTGGCGTCGTTGCCGATGTCGGTGGTGACGCTGTTGCAGGCGCCGCTGAAAGTCAGCGGCCAGGTCGCGTTCGGTTTCTCCCAGTCGGGGCAAAGCCCGGACCTGGTCAACAGCCTGCGCTTGCTGCGCAAACGCGGCGCCTTGAGCATTTCGATGGTCAACGCCGAGGACTCGCCGCTGGAAGCCGCCTGCGAATTCCATGTGCCATTGTGCGCCGGCCCGGAACAAAGCGTGGCCGCCACCAAAAGCTTTATCGCCACCCTCAGCGCCAGCGCGCAGTTGATCGGCCACTGGAACCAGGACCTGTTGCTGCTGCAAGCCTGCCAGGCGTTGCCCGCCGGCCTGCGTGAAGCCGCCACACAGGATTGGACCGCCGCCATCGACGCCTTGCGCACCAGCCAACGGCTGATTGTCATCGGCCGAGGCGCCGGTTTTGCCATCGCCCAGGAAGCTGCGCTCAAGCTCAAGGAGACGTCGGCGATCCAGGCCGAAGCCTTCAGCAGCGCCGAAGTGCGCCACGGGCCGATGGCCTTGATCGACCAAGGCTACCCGTTGCTGGTGTTCGCCCCACGCGGTGCAGAGCAAGCTGGCCTGCTGAGCCTGGCCGCCGACATGCGCCAACGCGGTGCCCGCGTGCTGCTGGCCGCGCCGGACGATATCAGCGAGCGCGACCTGACCCTGACCCGCGCCGAACACCCAAGCCTTGACCCGATCCTGGCGATCCAAAGCTTTTACGTAATGGCCGCTGGCCTGGCTGAAGCGCGGGGCATGGACCCGGACCAGCCGCGTCACCTGAGCAAAGTTACCCGCACTCACTGAGTAGCGTTTTCCTGATGAGTACCGTGCCCATGTCTTACAACAATAATGAATTGACCCTAAGCGCCCCACTCTGTGGCCCGGTGCTGACCCTGGGCAACGTTCCCGACGAAGTGTTCGCCAGCGGCGCCATGGGCGACGGTATTGCCATCGACCCGCTGAACGACTGCCTGCACGCGCCCTGTGACGGGGTGATTATCCATGTCGCCCGCACCGGGCATGCACTGACGATTCGCGCCGAAAACGGTGCGGAGGTGCTGATGCATGTGGGCATCGACACCGTGGAGCTGAATGGCGAAGGGTTTGCGCTGCTCGTAAAGGAAGGCGCACGGGTGAGTCAGGGCCAGGCGCTGGTGCAGTTCGATCTGGACCGGATTGCGCGCCAGTGCAAGAGCCTGATCAGCCTGATCATTCTGACTAATGGCGAGCACTTTGAGCTGCGGCCGGTGGCGGGAAAAATCGTCAAGCTTGGTGAGCCGTTGCTACACATCGTGGCGCGCTCGGCAGCACCGGCTCAAACGCCTGTGGATAACGCGTTCACCGAAGTCCGTGCCAGCGTGCGTATCACTCACCGAGGTGGTTTGCATGCGCGCCCCGCCGCGTTGATCCGCAAGACCGCCCAAGGTTTCAGCAGCCAGGCGCAGTTGCACTTCGCCGGTAAATCGGCGGCGTGCGACAGCCTGATCGGCCTGATGGGGCTGGGTATCGGCGAAGGCGACGAGGTACGTGTCACTTGCCGCGGCAAGGATTGCGAGGCCGCGTTGCAGGCGTTGGTTGCGGCACTGTCTGTCGCCATCAGCGAAGAACCGCACGCGCCGGTTGCCGTCGCGCCACGCAAGGCAAATACCGAAGCCGGTGTATTACAAGGCGTGTGTGCAGCGCCCGGCCTGGTGTGCGGGCCGCTGTTTCGCCTGACCGGTATCGAGCTGCCGGCAGACACCGGCAACCATCGTGCCGACGAACAACTGCAACGGCTGGATACGGCCCTTGAGCACGTGCGCGGCGAGATCCGCACTACGCTGGACCAGGCACGCCAACGCAAAGCCGTCGAGGAAGAAGAGATCTTCGCCGCCCACCTCGCGCTGCTGGAAGACCCGACGCTGTTGGACGCCGCCACCGGTGCCATCGAACACGGCAGCGCCGCCACCCACGCCTGGCGTGATGCGATCCAGGCGCAATGCGCCGTGTTACTGGCGCTGGGCAAACCGCTGTTTGCCGAGCGCGCCAATGACCTGCGGGATCTGCAACAACGCGTGCTGCGCACACTGCTGGGGGAAACCTGGCACTTCGAATTGCCCGCCGGTTCGATTGTCAGCGCCCATGAACTGACGCCATCCGACCTGCTGCAATTGAGTGCGCAAAACGCGGTAGGCATTTGCATGGCCGAAGGCGGCGCCACGTCCCACGTCGCCATTCTGGCCCGCGGTAAAGGCTTGCCTTGCGTCGTGGCATTGGGCGCCGAAGTGCTCGATGTGCCCCAAGGCCAACGCGTGGTGCTGGATGCGGCCAATGGTCGCCTGGAACTGGCTCCCAGCGAGGCGCGCCACGCCGAAGTGCACCAGATTCGCGACGCACAAACACTGCGCCGCCAACAGCAACAGGCCCACGCGCAGGAACCGGCCCGCACCACCGATGGCGTGAGCATTGAAGTCGCCGCCAATGTCGCCTCCAGCGCCGAAGCCCAAGTGGCCTTTGAAAACGGTGCCGATGGCGTCGGCCTGTTGCGCACCGAATTCCTTTTCGTCGACCGTCGCACCGCGCCGGATGAGCAGGAGCAGCGCCAGGCCTATCAAGCCGTGTTGGACGCTATGGGCGACAAGTCGGTGATCATCCGCACCATCGACGTGGGCGGCGACAAACAGCTCGACTACCTGCCGCTGCCCGTCGAAGCCAACCCAGTGTTGGGCCTGCGCGGGATTCGCATGGCTCAGGTGCGGCCTGAACTGCTCGACCAGCAATTGCGCGCCCTGCTGCAAGTCAGCCCGCTGGAACGTTGCCGCATCCTGTTGCCGATGGTCAGCGAGGTCGACGAATTGCTGCAGATCCGTCAGCGCCTGGATGAATTGTGCGTGGAGCTGGAATTGACCCAACGCCCGGAGCTGGGGGTGATGATCGAAGTCCCCGCCGCCGCGCTGATGGCCGAGCAGTTGGCCCAGCATGCGGACTTCCTGTCCATTGGCACCAATGACCTGTCCCAGTACACCCTGGCCATGGACCGCGACCACGCCGGCCTCGCCGCCCGGGTCGATGCGCTGCACCCGGCCTTGCTGCGGCTGATCGCCCAGACTTGCGCGGGGGCTGCCAAACACGGGCGTTGGGTCGGCATCTGCGGCGCCCTCGCGTCCGACCCGCTGGCCACGCCGGTACTCATCGGCCTGGGTGTCAGCGAGCTGTCCGTCAGCCCGCCGCAAATCGGAGAAATCAAGGACCGTGTCCGCCACCTGGACGCGGCTCAATGCCGGCAATTGAGCCAACGCCTGCTCGACCTGAGTAGCGCCAAAGCCGTTCGCCAAGCCTGTCAACACCACTGGCCGCTGAGCTGAAAACAACAAGAATAGGGAGACACGCCATGTACCAACACTTTATCGAAGGCTTGCAACGCCTCGGCCGTGCGCTGATGTTGCCGATCGCGATCTTGCCGATCGCCGGCCTCTTGCTGCGCCTGGGCGACACCGACCTGCTCAACATCGCCGTGATGCACGATGCCGGGCAAGCGATCTTCGCCAACCTCGCGCTGATCTTCGCCATCGGCATCGCCGTGGGGTTTGCCCGCGACAATAACGGTACAGCGGGCCTGGCGGGCGCAATCGGTTACCTGGTGATGGTCTCCACGCTCAAGGTGATGGACACCACCATCAACATGGGCATGCTCGCCGGTATCGCCAGCGGCTTGATGGCCGGCGGGCTGTACAACCGCTTCAAGGACATCAAGCTGCCGGAGTACCTGGCGTTCTTCGGCGGGCGGCGGTTTGTGCCGATTGCCACGGGTTTCTCGGCCGTTGCGCTGGGGGTGATCTTTGGCTTGATCTGGCCGCCGATCCAGCACGGCATCAACAGCTTCGGTGTGTTGTTGATGGAAAGCGGCAGCATTGGTGCCTTCGTATTTGGCGTGTTTAACCGTCTGCTGATCGTCACCGGCCTGCACCATATCCTCAACAACATGGCGTGGTTTGTGTTCGGCAGCTTCACCGACCCGGTAACCGGTGCAGTGGTCACCGGCGACCTGACCCGCTACTTCGCCGGCGACCCGAAAGGGGGCCAGTTCATGACCGGTATGTTCCCGGTGATGCTGTTCGGCCTGCCCGCCGCGTGCCTGGCGATGTACCGCAACGCGCTGCCGGAACGCCGCAAAGTCATGGGCGGGATTTTCCTGTCGATGGCGCTGACCTCGTTTTTGACCGGCGTGACTGAGCCGATTGAGTTCGCCTTCATGTTCCTCGCGCCGTTCCTGTATTTGATCCATGCGCTGCTGACGGGCCTGTCGATGGCGGTCACTGACCTGTTGAATATCCACCTGGGCTTTACCTTCTCCGGCGGCTTTATCGACATGGTGCTGGGCTGGGGCAAGTCCACCAATGGCTGGCTGGTGTTCCCGGTCGGGTTGGCTTACGCGGTGATCTACTACAGCGTGTTCAACTACTGCATCCGTCGCTTCAACCTGAAGACACCGGGTCGCGAAGATATCCCGGTGGTGCAGGCCGAGGCGATGAGTGAGAACCAGCGGGCCGGTGCGTACATCCGTGCGCTGGGCGGTGCGGCTAATTTGTTGAGTGTCGGCGCCTGCACCACGCGCCTGCGGTTGGACATGGTGGATCGCAACAAGGCAGTGGACGCGGAACTGAAAGCGCTTGGCGCGATGGCCGTGGTGCGGCCGGGCAATGGCGGGAGTTTGCAGGTGGTGGTGGGGCCGATGGCCGACAGCATTGCTGATGAGATTCGCTTGGCCATGCCGTCATTTGTTGCCACTGCACCGGTAGCGGCTGCGCCTGTGGATAAGCCGGTTGCGGTGAATGTGCACGAGGCCGAGAAATGGCTGAGCGCCTTGGGCGGACGCGGGAATGTGCGGCAGCTGGAAGCTGTGGCGATGACCCGGTTGCGCGTGGAATTGGGGGATGACTCGGTGCTGTCCGAGGCCGACTTGACTGCGCTGGGTTGCCAGGGTGTGAGCCAGTTGGACAGCGGGGTTTGGCACCTGTTGATTGGTGACAAGGCCTTGGGGTTGGGCGAGGCGCTGGAGCGGTTGGTCAGTGGCCGTGAGGTCGGCGCCAGGGTTTAGCGCTGTAGCGGCTGTTCTGGCCTCATCGCGGGCAAGCCCGGCTCCCACATTTGACTGTATTCACAGTTCAACATGTGGGAGCGGGCTTGCCCGCGATTGGGCCCGACAGGCGCCCGATTACTTCTGTTCAGGCACCTCAACTAAATCCAACACCCGATCCACCATCAACTGAATACCCTCCAGCATCCGATGAATCCCCAGCACCGCATCACGCTGCGGGCCGTCGATATCAAACGCCAGATTGCCCGCCAGCGCCTGCACGGATGCCAGGTCTTGGGAGGCGTTGGCGAGCAGGGTTTCGCTGTTCAGGTTGGGCAGTACGGTGAAAATATGGTCGGTAGATTGAGAATCAGATGGAGGATTGGGACTGTCTTTGATCATGGTAAATCTCCTGAAAAATAGGAGCTGCCAACATCACTTGCAGATGATGGGAGGCAGCTGTGCGCGGGTCTGCAAGACCGAGTCAGGAGCAGCTCGGCAGACCCGAAGGTCTCCCACGCACAGCCACCACAAAACGATGACCATGAAAAACGCCACGATTATAGCGGCGCTTCTTAGCTCCCAACATGATTTCGGCAGGCTTGCAGTCCCGATCGCTGAATTGGCAGCGACTGGCGAAGGTTAATGAGGCCAGTTCCGAGGGACAACCTGAAAGGCCTGTGGGAAATCTCCGAGACCTGAAGATAGCGCAGACAATAAAAAACCCGGCCTAAGCCGGGTTCATTGTTTGCAATCTACGCCTAAGCAGACGCCGCACGCTGCTCAGCTTCGTAATGGCGAGTCTGGAAAGGCATCAGTGCTTGAACCTTCAAACCCAGCCCCTCACTCAACCCCCAAGACACCGCCAGTTCATCACGACGGCTGCGCAGCGCAACAGCGCCTTGCGGTTGCACGTTGTGCTTGGCAGCAGAACCCGAAAACAATTCAAGCGCCTTCAACGCTTCCAATACCCGGGAATCCGTCGCACATGAAAAGCGCGTGAAGCGCTCAAGCAAGTAACCTGCGCGGCGAAGCTCCACTTCACTGGAGTGCGCCTTCAGAAAAGCCCTCACCTCGCCCACAAGGTTCGCGTCCGAATACCAAACCGCCTTCGCTGCAACGACAAGCGCAGCGTCATCAGCCTGATTCAAAGGGCTTTTGACCAGCGTATCCAAGGCGGATGAGAGGACGGGAGCGTTAAAAGGCTTCGTCAACTTCAGTCTCCAAGTAGTCGTGCAGAATATTGGTCAGAATGGATCTAGGTGATTCTTTATTGCCAAC
Organism: Pseudomonas sp. O39; assembly: GCF_045447295.1. Taxonomy (NCBI): domain Bacteria; kingdom Pseudomonadati; phylum Pseudomonadota; class Gammaproteobacteria; order Pseudomonadales; family Pseudomonadaceae; genus Pseudomonas; species Pseudomonas sp. O39. The sequence goes on along the minus strand of NZ_JBJGXV010000003.1, from coordinate 174,288 downwards.
ATACATATCAATCGCCTGCAATGCCAATCGACGGAACTCAGTGGTAACGATGAAGCCTGCCCTGAGCAACGCCATGATGTCGCTTATATCCTGATCAGTAGCTCTGCCCAATTTGGAGATCGCAATATCGATAGGCGCAGCTATGTGCAGATGCAGTGAAGATTTATCAGGAAACGCCTCGAGGGGAATACTTCGTTCCCAGTAGTCTTCATGAAGCGGGCCAAATGCAGTGTTGTATTGAAGATCGTAGTTCAGCTCCATGACGCGGCCGGATTGCTCATCGAAAAATGTTTCTGGAAACTCCGCCAGCAATGTCCGTAGACGCAATGTGTCTCGCGCATTCGCGCAATAAATTTCTGCATCCACATCAGTGGAAACTCGATGGTGCGTATACAAATGGACAGCACAACCGCCAAAGACAATAACCTTTACCGCGCCGGGCTTGGCGCCCTCAACCATCAACTCCACCTCGATGGACTTGAACATTGAAATCAAAGCCTGGCCCAGTGGGGTATTCGTATTGAGTCGGGGAGAGACGACATCTGGAAAACCCATTATTGAATCTCAAGCCGGTGCAACGTTGTTGAACGGGTATTGAGCTCAAATCCCGATCACTGACTTTTCAGTGACCGAGCAAGGCTATTGAGACGGGTTCCGAGGGACAACCTGAAAGGCCTGTGGGAAAGATCTGAGGTGCCTGTCCCGGCGCGTTCGCGAGCAAGCTCGATCCCACAGTTTGATCGGTGCCTGACGTGGCAATGCGGTCAAATATGGGAGCGGGCTTGCTCGCGAATAGGCCCTTGCAAACAACAAAAAACCCGCTGACCAAACTGGCCCAGCGGGTTTCTTGTTTCTACAATCTGCGAATCAAAAATCCGCCAACTGCCACACCTCATACGCCGGTGTCTCATAGGGATGGCTCAGTTTCAACGCGGCCACAACCGCCACGATCAACTCATCCGCCACCACCAGCTCAACCTTCCATTCTTCAACCACTTCAACCTGGCCGACTTGCCCGATAAACGGCTGGCTGCCGTCCAACGCGCGAAATTGGCCCTGGCCCAGCACTTGCCAGGCACAGCTGTCGTAATTGCCGATGCGCCCGCCGCCAGCGGCAAAGACGGCGGTTTTCACCGTCTCCACATGGCTGTCGGGCACAAAGAAGCTGAGCTTGTACACCGCCTTAGTTCACCCACACGCGGGCGTTGCGGAACATGCGCATCCAGGCGCCGTCTTCGTTCCACTCTTCCGGACGCCACGAGTTCTGCACGGCTCGGAATACACGCTCCGGGTGCGGCATCATGATGGTCACGCGACCGTCGCGGCTGGTAAGGCCGGTGATCCCGCGCGGCGAGCCGTTCGGGTTGGCCGGGTAGCTTTCAGTGACCTTGCCGTGGTTGTCGACGAAACGCATGGCCACACAGCCGGACAGGTCGGCTTCGAGCAAGGCTTCTTCGCTGGAGAACTCAGCGTGACCTTCACCGTGGGCAATGGCGATCGGCATGCGCGAACCGGCCATGCCTTGCAGGAAGATCGAGTTGGATTCCTGCACCTGCACCATGGCGACACGGGCTTCGAACTGCTCGGAACGGTTACGCACAAAGTGCGGCCAGAACTCGCTGCCCGGGATCAGCTCGTGGAGGTTGGACATCATCTGGCAACCGTTGCACACACCCAGAGTGAAGCTGTCGTTGCGCTCGAAGAAACCCTGGAACGCATCGCGAGCACGGCTGTTGAACAGGGCCGACTTGGCCCAGCCTTCACCGGCACCCAGCACGTCGCCGTAGGAGAAACCGCCGCAGGCCACCAGGCCTTTGAACTCGTTGAGGTCAACGCGACCGGCGAGGATGTCGCTCATGTGCACGTCGATCGCATTGAAGCCGGCGCGGTCGAACGCGGCCGCCATCTCCACCTGGCCGTTGACGCCCTGCTCACGCAGTACCGCAACTTGTGGGCGAATGCCTTTCTTGATGTAAGGCGCGGCGATGTCCTGGTTGACGTCGAAGCTGAGCTTGGTGCTCAGGCCCGGGTTGTCTTCTTCCAGGATCACGTCGAATTCCTGCTCGGCGCACTCAACGTTGTCGCGCAGACGCTGGATCTGGTAGCTGGTTTCAGCCCACTGGCGTTGCAGCAGACGGCGCTGGCCGGCAAACACAGTGTCGCCGTTGAAGGAGATATTGATCTCGCCATTGTTGATCGGCTGGCCGATCACGGCCACGCAGTCGTCCAGGCCAGCGGCGCTGAATTGTGCGAGTACGTCCGGCGTAGCGTCCTGGCGAACCTGGATCACGGCGCCCAACTCTTCGTTGAACAGGATGCCGTTGATCTCGGAGGCGTCCTCGGCAACGCTGTCGAGCACGATGTTCAGGCCGCAATGACCGGCGAAGGCCATTTCCACAACGCTGGTCAGCAAACCACCGTCGGAACGGTCGTGGTACGCCAGCAGGTGGCCGTCGGCATTCAGGCCCTGGATGACGGCGAAGAAGGCTTTCAGGTCTTCAGCGTCATCCACGTCCGGCGCGTGCTTGCCGAGCTTGCCGTGGGTTTGCGCGAGGATCGAGGCGCCCATGCGGTTCTGGCCACGGCCCAGGTCGATCAGGATCAGATCGGTGGTGCCCTTGTCCATGCGCAGTTGCGGGGTCATGGTTTGGCGGATGTCGGTAACCGGTGCGAAACCGGTGACGATCAGCGACAGCGGCGAGGTGACGCTCTTGTCGGTGCCGTCTTCGTTCCAACGGGTAGCCATGGACATCGAGTCCTTGCCCACCGGAATGGTGATACCCAGTTCAGGGCACAGCTCCATGCCGACCGCCTTGACGGTGTCGTACAGGCGCGCGTCTTCACCCGGGTGACCGGCAGCGGACATCCAGTTGGCCGACAGCTTGATGTCGGACAGCTTGCCGATGCGGGAAGCGGCGATGTTGGTGAGAGTTTCACCAATGGCCATGCGACCCGACGCCGGAGCGTCCAGCAGCGCCAGCGGCGTGCGCTCGCCCATGGCCATGGCTTCACCGGTGTAGACGTCGAAGCTGGTGGCGGTGACGGCAACGTCGGCCACCGGCACTTGCCATGGGCCGACCATTTGGTCACGGGCAACCAGGCCGGTGATGGTGCGGTCGCCGATGGTGATCAGGAAGCTTTTGCTCGCCACGGCCGGGTGGTGCAGCACGCGTTCGATGCTGTCGGCCAGTTCCAGCGTGCTTGGGTCGAAGTCATCGCCCAGTTCGGCTTCACGTACCGCCGAACGGTGCATGCGCGGGGCTTTGCCCAGCAGCACTTCGAGTGGCATGTCGACCGGGCTGTTGCCGAAGTGACTGTCGGTAACCGTCAGTTGCGGTTCGGCAGTGGCTTCGCCGACCACGGCGAACGGGCAACGCTCGCGTTCGCAGATGGCCTGGAAGCGCGCGAAGTCTTCAGGGCCGACGGCCAGCACGTAGCGTTCCTGGGATTCGTTGCTCCAGATTTCGTGCGGGGCCATGCCCGGCTCGTCGTTTGGAATGTTGCGCAGCTCGAAACGGCCACCACGGTCGCCATCGTTGACCAGTTCCGGGAAGGCGTTGGACAAACCGCCGGCGCCGACGTCGTGGATGAAGCTGATCGGGTTCTTGTCACCCAACTGCCAGCAACGGTCGATGACTTCCTGGCAGCGGCGTTCCATTTCAGGGTTTTCGCGCTGTACGGAAGCGAAGTCCAGGTCAGCCGAGCTGGTGCCGGTGGCCATGGAGGAAGCTGCGCCGCCGCCCAGGCCGATCAACATCGCCGGGCCGCCGAGTACGATCAGCTTGGAGCCGACCAGGATTTCGGCTTTCTGTACGTGTTCTTCACGGATGTTGCCCATACCGCCGGCCAACATGATCGGCTTGTGGTAGCCGCGCACTTCATCGCCACGCGGGGTGGTGATGGACTGCTCGAACGTACGGAAATAGCCGGTCAGCGCCGGGCGCCCGAATTCGTTGTTGAACGCGGCGCCGCCCAGTGGGCCTTCGATCATGATGTCCAGCGCGGTAACAATGCGCTCAGGCTTGCCGTACGGCACTTCCCACGGCTGTTCGAAGCCCGGGATCTGCAGGTTGGACACGGTAAAACCGGTCAGGCCCGCCTTTGGCTTGGCGCCACGGCCGGTAGCACCTTCGTCACGGATTTCGCCACCGGAACCGGTAGCGGCGCCCGGGAACGGGGCAATCGCGGTCGGGTGGTTGTGGGTTTCAACCTTCATCAGGATGTGCACCGGCTCCTGCACCGCGCCGTACTGGCGGGTTTCAGGGTCCGGGAAGAAACGCCCGGCGACGGAGCCGACGATCACCGAGGCGTTGTCCTTATAAGCCGACAGAACGCCTTCGCTGTGCATCACGTAGGTGTTCTTGATCATGCCGAACAGGCTTTTTTCCTGGCTTTCGCCGTCGATGTCCCAACTGGCGTTGAAGATCTTGTGACGGCAGTGCTCGGAGTTGGCCTGCGCAAACATCATCAGTTCGATGTCGTGCGGGTTGCGCTTCAAGCCAATGAAGGCGTTGACCAGGTAGTCGATCTCGTCTTCGGCCAGGGCCAGGCCCAGTTCGGTGTTGGCCTTCTCGAGGGCGGCGCGGCCACCGCCCAGCACGTCAATCGCGGTCAGCGGCTTGGGCTCGGCGTGGCTGAACAGACCGGCAGCCTGTTCCAGCTGGCTGACGATGATCTGGGTCATGCGATCGTGCAAGCTGCTGGCGATCAGCTCGGCCTCGGCATCGCTGAACTGGCCGGCGACGTAGAAAGCGATACCGCGTTCCAGGCGCTGGATTTTTTCCAGGCCGCAGTTACGCGCGATATCACTGGCCTTGCTCGACCAGGGCGAGATGGTGCCGAACCGCGGCAGAACCAGGAACAAGCGGCCGGTCGGCTCTTGAACGGGAACGCTGGGGCCGTACTTCAGAAGGCGTGCGAGCACTTGCTGTTCGTCGGCGGTCAACACGCCGGTAACGTCGGCGAAGTGAGCAAATTCAGCATACAAGCCTGTAACCGCTGGAACCTTTTGGCTCAATTGCTCAAGGAGTTTGCTGTGGCGAAAGGCAGAAAGGGCAGGAGCGCCGCGCAGGATCAACATCTTCGGGACAGCCTCGGGAAGGGGTGTGCTTTGAGGCCGTGCATTCTAGCGTAAACCGCCGCCAACGGCACCCGAAACGGCACGGCTGGCGGCTGCCGAACGTCAGTTGGCACGGATTGCACGGTATCGGAGCGTTTTCCAAGGGTTTGCGCGCAGTTATTTTAACCGTCACAAACCCTCGTCAACCCACGTTTCTGCGGGCTTCAGCCCGGTTTTGCGGGCGCTAGCAGACAAGTCCCCTGCTGTCGAGATATGGCGCCGAGGGTCGTTTGCGTATACTGCGCAGATGTTCTCCCCTACTGCTTTACGCCCGCGATGCGCCAAATGGCTCATCGCAACCGGACTCTTCCTGATGCTCAGCGCCTGTGTTGATAAGCCCAGCACGCTCGAGCGAATCAAGGAGGATGGCGTATTGCGGGTGATCACCCGGAACAGCCCGGCGACGTATTTCCAGGACCGCAATGGTGAAACCGGTTTCGAGTACGAACTGGTCAAGCGTTTTGCCGATGACCTGGGTGTGAAGCTGGAGATCGAGACCGCTGATAACCTCGATGACCTGTTCGGCCAATTGGGCAAACCCAAGGGCCCGGTTCTGGCCGCCGCCGGCCTGGTCAGCAGCGAGCAACGCGCGCAACAGGTGCGCTTCTCCCATCCGTACCTGGAAGTGACGCCGCAGATCATCTACCGCAATGGCCAGTCTCGCCCGACCACCCCGGCGGACCTGGTGGGCAAGAAGATCATGGTGCTTAAGGGCAGCACCCACGCCGAGCAATTGGCCGAGCTTAAAAAGCAGAACCCTGCGATTGAATACGAAGAGTCCGACGCCGTTGAAGTGGTCGACCTGCTGCGCATGGTGGACGAGGGGCAAATCGACCTGACCCTGGTGGACTCCAACGAAGTCGCGATGAACCAGGTGTACTTCCCCAACGTGCGCGTGGCGTTCGACCTCGGCAATGCCAGTAACCAGAGCTGGGCCGTGGCGGCGGGGGATGACAACAGCCTGCTCAACGAGATCAACAGTTACCTGGACAAGGTAGAAAAGAACGGCACGCTGCAGCGCCTTAAAGACCGCTATTACGGGCACGTTGATGTACTCGGCTATGTCGGTGCCTACACCTTCGCGCAGCATTTGCAGCAGCGCCTGCCCAAGTACGAAAAGCACTTCAAAGCCTACGCCAAGGAAGAAAAAGTCGATTGGCGATTACTGGCAGCCATCGGCTATCAGGAATCGCTGTGGCAGCCGGCCGTCACCTCCAAGACCGGCGTGCGCGGCCTGATGATGCTGACCCAGAACACCGCCCAGGCGATGGGCGTGTCCAACCGCCTGGACGCCAAGCAAAGCATCATGGGCGGCGCCAAGTACCTGGCCAAGATCAAGGATGAGCTGGACGACAGCATCGCCGAGCCGGACCGCACCTGGTTCGCCCTAGCCGCCTACAACGTCGGCACCGGCCATCTGGAAGATGCGCGTACGCTGGCCAAGCGAGAAGGCCTGAACCCGAACAAGTGGCTGGATGTGAAGAAGATGCTGCCGCGCCTGGCGCAAAAGCAGTGGTACAGCAAGACCCGCTACGGCTATGCGCGCGGCGGTGAGCCGGTGCACTTTGTGGCGAACATCCGGCGCTACTACGACATCCTCACGTGGGTGACCCAGCCGCAGCTGGAAGGCAACCAGGTGGTCGAAGGCAACTTGCATGTGCCGGGTATCGACAAGACCAAGCCGCCTGAAGACACCCCGCAGCTTTAACACCAGACTCGCAAACACTGCAGAATCCTGTGGGAGCCGGGCTTGCCCGCGATGGCATTCTTACAGCCGACACATGCGTTGCCTGACATACCGCTATCGCGAGCAAGCCCGCTCCCACATTTTTGATCTCCGCCTGGCTTAGAGGCCGGTGAGCAGATGCACGACGCCGCCGGTCAACACCATCACCCCCGCAACACCCGCCGCCTTCAGCGCCTGCGCATCCAACCGCCCGGCATCCTGCAGCTGCACGCGCACCCGCGTCAGCGCCACGCGCTGCTGCGACTTGAGATTATCCGCGCCACCCAACGCATTCAGCATTTCGGCCGACAACAAACTCGGTGGCGGCGCCACCACCGTCTCGGCAATCAGATCCGGGGTCAGGGCTTTCCAGAACGCCCGCTGCAATTTCTCGAACATGCTCAGTGCTCCACGACAGGTGAGGTTTCAACGGTGGCCGCGTGATAGAGGCGCAGGGCCTCGCGCACTTGGGCAGCTTCTTCCAAGCCGAGCACCTGGCGGGCGATGATCTGGCAGTCGGCCAGGTCCAGCTCGCGCACCGTGGCCTTGATGGTCGGGATCAGCGGTACGCTCACTGACAATTCATCCACGCCAAGCCCGATCAACACCGGCACCGCCAGCGCTTCGGACGCCAACGCGCCGCACACACCGACCCACTTGCCATGCGCATGGGCGGCCTTGACCGTGGTGGCGATCAACCGCAGCACCGACGGATGAAAACTGTCGGCCTGGCTGGCCAGCCTTGGGTGGTCGCGGTCCATCGCCAGCGTGTATTGGGTCAAGTCATTGGTGCCAATAGAGAAGAAATCCACATGCGGCGCGAAAACGTCCGCCATCAACGCGGCAGAAGGCACCTCGATCATGATCCCCAGCTTCGGTAGTTCGCAGAGCCCCAGCGCCAGCGCTTCTTCTTCAAGAATCTTGCGCGCCAGGTGCAGCTCCGACAGCAGGCTGACCATCGGCAGCATGATATGCAGCCGCGCAAACCCGGCACTCGCCAGGATCGCACGGAACTGCTCGCGCAATAACGCGGGGCGTTCCAGGCACAGGCGAATACCGCGCAAACCGAGGAAGGGGTTGGTCTCGCTCTCCATCGGCACGTAGGCCAATGGTTTGTCGCCACCGACGTCCAAGGTGCGCACGACCAAATTGCGCTCGGTGCCCAGGGCGCGGGCGATGGCGCTATAAGTACCGGCTTGCTCCTCGGGGCTCGGTGCGCGATTGCGGTCCAGGTAGAGGAACTCCGAGCGCAGCAGGCCGACGCCTTCACCGCCCAGGCTCAGGGATTGCTCCACCTCCTGCAACGACGCGACGTTAGCCGTGACCTCAACGCGATGACCATCGCGTGTGATGGCCGGTAAGGCAGCCTGTGCCACTTCGCGTTGACAGCGCAGCACCTGCTGCTGCCGGGCTGCCTGCAGTTGTTCAATTTCGGCCAGGTCCGGGTCCAGGTGCAGCTCGCCTTTGTCGGCGTCAAGCAGTACTTGTTTGCCGTTGGCCAGCGCCAGCACGTGCGCTGGCACACCGCAAATAGCCGGAAGACCCAGTGCCCGGGCGAGGATCGCGACATGGCTGGTCGCGCCGCCGCCGACCGTGACAAAGCCCAGGACCTTGCGTGTGTCCAGGCTGGCGGTCTGTGACGGGGTCAGTTGCTCGGCGATCAGGATGGTTTGCTCAGGCAAGTCCCAGGCACGCTCCTGGACACCGAGGATCAGTTTAAGCACGCGCTGGCCGACATCCGCCAAGTCTGCCGCGCGCTCGGCGAGCAGCGCGTTGCCCAGGCCCTGGAACAATGTGGCGGTGTTTACCGTGGCGCGGTTCCATGCAAAGGCAGCGCTTTTGCCATTGGACAGCATGGCATGGGCTTGCTCCAGCAGGGTTGGATCTTCAAGCAGCTCTTGATGGGCGCGGAAGATCTCCGCCTGGGCACTGCCGGCCGCCTTGGCCTGCAAGGCTTGCAGCGCCTCGGTTGCCGCCAGCAGGCCACGTGCCAATATGGCCCGCTCGGTCGCCTCTCCTGCGCCCGCTTCGGTAATCTTCAGTTCAGGCTCGGCCACTTGCACCACCTGACCAAATGCCGACCCCGGGGACGCACATACGCCCCGCAGCAAGGTCGCCGACGATACCGGCGCAACGGCCTCGACCACCTCGGCCACCTCAGCCGGTGCCGCGATCGTCTCGCCACACCCTTCAGCCAGCAGCGCGACCAATGCCTCGATCGCCGCCTCGGCATCCTCACCCGCCGCACTCACCTGCAAGGTATCGCCCTGCACGGTTTGCAGCGCCATGATCGCCACCAGCGACTTGGCGTTGGCACTCTGGGTTTGCTTGTGCAGGTAAATGCTGGCACTGAACCCTTTCGCCGCCTGGGCAAAGACCGCCGCAGGACGGGCGTGCAAACCGTTGGTATTGGGCAAGGTCAGCGGCTTGGAAAACCGCGCATCGCCCTCCTCCTCGACCGCTGCGGAAGCGGCCTCCCCCGGTGATACTCGCAACAGCGGCTGGCCTGCATCCACCACACCGCCGTCCTCGGCCAGCAGCGTAAACGGTTCGCCACTGACCACCAGCATCAAGGTCAGCAAACTGCGCGCATTGAGCGCCACGTAGTCGGCGTCGAACTCAATCAGCGGCTGCCCGGCCTCCACCCGCTGGCCTTCCTGCACCAGTCGGCGGAAGCCCTGACCCGCCAGGTTCACGGTGTCCAGGCCGATATGCATCAGCACCTGGACGCCATTGTCGTCGGTCACGCTGACCGCATGACCACTGTCCTGGATATTGCTGATCACCCCGGCCAACGGCGCGCACAGGGTTTGCGAGGTGGGATCGATGCACAGGCCGTCGCCGATCACGCGACTGGCGAACACTGGGTCGGGCACCTGATCCAGCGCCAGCAGCACCCCGGACAGGGGCGCCAGCAGTTCCAGGGGTTGAGTTGTGGTCATGACTTCACCTGCTGTTTTGTTCTGTAAAAATCATAGGGTGGATGTGAGTCCTGGGATGACGAAGATCAAATGTGGGAGCGGGCTTGCTCGCGAATGCGGTGTATCAGGCGACACATGTATTGGATGACCCACCGCTTTCGCGAGCAAGCCCGCTCCCACATTTAGTCCGCGTACATTTACAGATTTACTTCCACCAGTATTCGACCTGCACACCCACATTCGACCCATGCCGCGCCGTACCGTACGCGCCGGTGTCGGACAACGCCGAACCTGCCGCCAGTTCATTCGCCGCGCGCTTGGCCGCTTCGTTCCAGGTTGCATAGGTGTAGTACAAACGCACTTCCGGCCGCGCCCAGAAATCCGGGCCGTTGGGCGACCAGGTCGGGGCGAAGGTAAATTTGCTCAACTTGCGCGTACCACCGGCGGCCTCAACCTGATCATGCCCAAGTTCGGTGACCAGTTTGAACTGCTCGCTGATGGCGTACGCCGGGCGCACGCCGATGGACATCCAGGTCTGGTCCTGGCTGCCAGGGCGGATGTCTTTCTGGTACACCGCCTCGATCTGTCCGCCGAATCGCGGGGTCACCTGCCAGTCAAAAAACTCCACGGCGCGGTAACTTTTGCTGCTCTTGTCCAGCGCGGTGTCGCCGGTATAACCCAAGCCCGTGCCGGGGCCTTCGCCGTACTGCAAGGCGAATTTGTTCTTACCGCCAAGGAAAGGTTTTTGCACATGCTGCGCCGTGATCGCCCAACCGCTGTTGGCGTCACGCCCGCCGGCTTTTTCGATGTAGCTCAAGCCGAACTCCAGCTCACCGCCGGGGTTGGTCTTGAAGCCTGCGACGTTGAAGTCGTGACGGGTGGCGTATTCCTTCTGGTACAGGTTGTCCTTGCGCGAGAGGGCATAGCTGTATTTGAGGTCACCGATCAACACGTCCTCGATACCGCCGCCCGTGGCGCTCTGGTTCCAGTAGTAGAAGTCGGAGATATGGATGTCGTTACGCTTGTAGTAACGTCGGCCGGCCCACAATGAACCGCCATTGAGACTGGGCAGGTTGGACCACTGCGCATACATCTGCGGCATGCGCGCCGAGCCGTTGTCTTCACCCTGGAATTTCAGGGCGCGGTCGTACTTGTTGTACAGGGACGCCATGGCATCGACGCTGAGCACCGAGCCGTCGTCGAGGGTCAGCAGGTCCTGGCGCAATTCAAATTCAGCGTACTGCTCGCATTCGTTACCCAGACGGTATTTCGATTGCGCTCCCGGCAGTTGGAAACACTGTTGCTTGCCACTGCCCGTCGACGTGCCCGCGCCGCTGCGCAAGTAACCGGCAAATTCGAGGGCCTGAGCGGCAAAAGGGGCGGTGAGACACGACGCAATAAGGCCCAGCTTTATTGTTGTTTTCATGAAGCACTCCAATATTTTTATTATGTTTTGGTGAAGCGCCCCTGCACTCCCATACAGGGGTTGAAGCGGGTCTCAGTCCTTGAGGTGCAGCACAAACGACTCATAAGGTCGCAACACCACCGTGCTCGAACGCAATGGGCAGTCGGGGTAATTGCTGATCAGCAGGCGTTGCTCGTTCGCCGCACTGATGACGCCTTCCGGCAGTTGGATTTCGCAGGGTGTGCCGTAAAAATTGTTCAGCACCAACAAGCGCTCGCCATCGCCTTCGCGCAGGTACGCCCAGACCTGGAGGTGGTCTTGCAGCAGTTGGCGATAAACACCCTCCTGGATCAGCGGCTCGTGACGACGCAACGCAATCAGCGCGCGGTAGTGATGCAGCACCGAATCCGGGTCATCCAGTTGGCTTTCGACGTTGATCTGCGCCGCGTTGGCCGGAATACCGATCCACGGTTCCCCGCTGCTGAAACCGGCATTGGCCTGCGTGCTCCACTGCATCGGCGTGCGACCGTTGTCGCGCGACTTCTGCATGATCGCCGCCATGCTCGACGCCTCGGACTCACCGGCATCGCGCTTGAGCCGGAAGATGTTCAGCGTCTCGACATCACGGTACTGATCAATCTTGTCGAACCCTGGATTGGTCATGCCCAGTTCTTCGCCCTGGTACACATACGGCGTGCCCTGGAGAAAGTGCAGCGCAGTGGCGAGCATCTTGGCCGAGACCACGCGGTACTCACCGTCATCACCAAACCGCGAGACCACCCGCGGCTGGTCGTGGTTACACCAGAACAGCGCGTTCCAGCCGCCACCGGCCTGCATGCCCAGCTGCCAGTCGGAAAAAATCTGCTTGAGTTGCAGGAAATCGAAGTCAGCCTTCACCCACTTTTGCAGGTTCGGGTAATCCACTTTCAGGTGATGAAAGTTGAAGGTCATCGACAGCTCTTTCGATGCAGGATTCGAATAGCGGATGCAGTGTTCCAGGCTGGTGGACGACATCTCGCCGACGTTGATCAGGTCATGGCCTTCGAAGACTTCACGGTGCATTTCCTGCAGGTATTCATGCACGTTCGGGCCGTCGGTGTAGAAGCGGCGGCCGTCGGTGTTGTCTTCGGGGAAATCGGCAGGCTTGGAGATCAGGTTGATCACATCCAGGCGGAAGCCACCCACGCCTTTGTCACGCCAGAAGCGCATCAACTGGTACACCTCGGCGCGCACGTTGGGGTTGTCCCAATTGAGGTCTGCCTGGGTATGGTCGAACAGGTGCAGGAAGTACTGGCCGGTTTGCGCCTCGTATTCCCAGGCCGAGCCGCCGAACTTGGATTCCCAGTTATTCGGCTGGTCGCGCCAGATGTAGAAGTCGCGGTACGGGTTGTTGAGGCTGCTGCGCGCCTGCTGGAACCACTCATGCTCGATGGAGGTGTGGTTGACCACAATGTCGAGCATCAGCTTGATGCCGCGCTTGGCCGCCTCGCTGATCAGCAGGTCACAATCGGCCATGGTCCCGTAGCTGGGGTCGATGGCGTAGTAGTCGCTGATGTCATAGCCGTTGTCGCGTTGCGGCGAACGCAGGAACGGGGTGATCCACAGGCAATCCACGCCCAGCCATTTCAGATAATCGAGCTTGTCCACGATGCCCAGCAGGTCACCGGTGGCGTTACCCGCGTGGCTGTGGAAGCTTTTTGGGTAGATCTGGTAGATCACCGAGTGTTGCCAGTTTTGCATGGAGACTCCTTCAATTAAGTTGTGTGTTGGCTTTGAGGGCCTCATCGCGGGCAAGCCCGGCTCCCACTTTGATTTGTGAACACATTCAAATGTGGGAGCTGGCTTGCCTGCGATAGCGATCGATCAAGCGACGCGATACCCCGGCCGCACAATCTTCATGCTCAACGCACAGGTCAGAACAAACGGCACCACAATCGCAATGACCATGCCGATGACAAAAACCGGGATGTACTGCGGAAGAATTGAGATAAACGCCGGCAAGCCACCGACGCCGATCGCCGAGGCGGTCACCTTGTTCAACGACAGGAAAATGCTGCCCAGCGCCGAGCCCAGCAGCGCGGCATAGAACGGAAACTTGAAGCGCAGGTTCACCCCGAATATCGCCGGTTCAGTGATACCGAAGTAAGCAGAAATGGCCGAGGTGGAAGCCATGCTTTTGTCCCGCGCGTTGCGGGTCATGTAGAACACACCAAGCGCGGCGCTGCCCTGGGCCAGGTTGGACATCACGATCATCGGCCAGATAAAGGTGCCGCCCTGGGTCGAGATAAGCTGCAGGTCCACGGCGAGGAACATGTGGTGCATGCCGGTGATAACGAGCGGCGCATACAGCAGGCCGAAAATCGCTCCGCCGACCATCGGCGCCAGGTCAAACAGGGTGACTACGCCTTCGGTGATCAGGATGCCGAGGTGGCGGGTGACCGGGCCGATGATTGCCAGGGCCAGCACGCCGGTGACGACGATGGTGGTGATGGGCACAACGAGCAGTTGAATCGCATTCGGCACCCGTGCGCGCAGCCATTTTTCAATCACGCTCATCACATAGGCCGCCATCAGGATTGGCAGGATCTGCCCCTGGTAGCCGACTTTTTCGATCTTGAACCAGCCGAAAATATCGAAGTAAGGCAGGCTCTGGCCATCGAGCCCGGCGACTGCCTTGCCGTAGTTCCACGCGTTGAGCAGATCGGGGTGCACCAGCATCAGGCCGAGCACGATGCCGAGGATTTCACTGCCGCCAAAGCGCTTGGCCGCCGACCACCCCACCAGCGCCGGCAGGAACACGAACGAGGTGTTGGCCATCAGGTTGATCAGGCTCCACAGGCCATCCAGGTTCGGATAGGCCTCCAGCAGCGTCTTGCCCTCGATGAACATGCCTTTGGCGCCCATCAGGTTGTTCACGCCCATCAGCAGGCCGGCGATGATCAGTGCGGGCAGGATCGGCATGAACACATCGGAGAACACCCGCACCAGACGCTGCATCGCGTTGGTCTTGTCGGCGCCCTTCTTCTTCACGTCGGCGATGGTGGCGGCGGCGAGGCCGGTCTGTTCGCGCAATGCGGCGTAGACCTTTTCCACTTCACCCGGGCCGATCACCACCTGAAACAAACCACCGGTGAAGAACGAGCCTTTGACCAGATCGACCTGGTTCAACGCACTGCTCTTGACCAGGCTCGGGTCCTTGAGCGCGAGGCGCAGACGCGTCACGCAGTGGGCAGCTTACTCAAGGTTGTCGCTGCCCCCGAGGTTCTCGAGAATCTCGCGGGCGATATTCGAATAATCGTGGCTCATGCTTGGTATCCACTTTGATTTTTTTATTTGGGGGCAGTCATTGGCAGCACGCCGAGAGCAAAAATACTCGTCTGTACGAGTTAAAGCAATAACTCGTCTGTACGAGTTAAGAAATGTTTATTTTTCTGAGTTTTAAGTCAGACATTTCTCTTATTCCACTTGGGTCCAATGGACAAAGCCCACCTCTGCCACTAAGGTTCCTGCCTTGAACACCGTTCACCCTTCATCACGTCGGGCACAGAGCCATCGCCATGAGCAAATACAACCAGATCTATACCGATCTGCTTGCCAACATCACCACTGAACGCCTGCAACGCGGCACGCGCCTTCCCTCCGAAACCGAACTGATGGACGCCTACCAAGCCAGCCGTGGCACCGTGCGCCGCGCTATCGAGCAGCTGCAGGAACGGGGGTTTGCGCAAAAAATCCACGGCAAGGGCACCTTCGTGCTGTCGCCCAACCCGATCGAGTTCCAACTGGGTGGCATCGTCAGCTTCCACGAAACCCACGCCGACCTGGGCGATGACGTACGCACCGACGTCGTCGAATTCAGCCAGTTCCCGCTGGAAGGCTCTCTGCTGCAACACATCGAAGCCGAACCCGGCACGCTGATCACGCGGATCAAACGGGTACGGCGCATCGGCGGCAAACGGGTGATTCTCGACATCAACCACTTCGTCGCCGACCTGATCCCAGGCCTGGACCGCTCGATTGCCGAGCAGTCGATCTATGCGTTTATCGAAGACACCTTGCAGCTGCAGATCAGCTACGCGCAGCGCACCATCGAAGCCCTGCCCCGCAGCAAAGACGACCAGGCACATCTGGACCTGGATGGGCAAAGCCATGTGATCGTGGTGAGTAACCAGACGTTTTTGCAGGATGGAAGGCAGTTCGAGTACACCGAGTCACGGCATACGTTGGATAAGTTTTATTTTTCGGACATTGCCCGGCGCTGAGGCCCGAGCGAAGATCAAATGTGGGAGCGGGCTTGCTCGCGAATGCGGGGTATCAGTCACCTGTTCATCAACTGACACACCGCATTTGCGAGCAAGCCCGCTCCCACACTTTTGATCGATGGTGTTTGATTTAGCGTATTCCAGAAACACAAAACCCCGGCACATGGCCGGGGTTTTGTTATTCAGCGCTCACCTGCTACGCAGGATCATTCCCACTCAAACATAAAGAATATTAATAAATCATAGCCTTATTTTAATCACGCCAGCTAATACCACAAAAAATACCATTTGACGAAAAACCCTTTTCACAAACACTGTATTACTCTTACGGCATGGTCGTCGACCAACTAAAAAGCAAAAGCACTCAGTACATAAAAATAAAAGATTTTTCAATAATCCTCCAAAAGAAAGCCCAACTTAAACTGGGCTTTCTTCACAACGCTTTATAAACTATTCAAAAGAATACTTATTTTCAGCCACGAAGGCCGGCTCTTTCCAATTAAGGCCTTTCCTTAGGCTATTACCAGAGTCGACGATGAGTCCTTCATCTACCATATTACTGACGAGCTTTAATAGTTCAAGATTATTTGAAATATTGGCCCAATTGTTTCTATTATAAAGTTTATCCAGCCGAGGATACGAAATGCCGTCTTCGCCTTTCGTTAGAAATAGAACAACATCCCTAGGGTCTTCTGCAATCACCACATCGTTTATTGTATTCACTTTGCTTCCCTCTCGCTCTGTACCCTGTCAGCTTCTATTGCTTCTGGAGTGTAAAACAGACCTTCACCATCTTTGAGCTTATAATCTTCCAAGGTTGCCGCATGGGCATTATTCCAAGTAACCCCTCTGTCATCAGGTGCTATTCCATCTGCAACCCCCAATGCCCTATATCGCTCCAACTCTCGAATTTCATGGGTATAAAAGCGTTTGTCAACATCAGCAATAGGGACATGACCACTCAAGATCTTTTCTAGACGGTCAATCATGATTTTATTAGCATCGGAGGGGGCAAATCGTCCCGTATGCAACTTAACTAGATCAATACCTTCCAGGGTCACCGACGCCGTAGTCCAGTCGAGGTCTTGAGTGGGCCCACCCGCCTTGTCTGGATTGTACAGCCGCCCGCTGTGCTCACCTTTGGTGGTTGCCCCTTCGTAAGGGCTACTAAATACCGCATAGATCGGCGGCAAACCCGAATCTGCGGGGTAAACGTAAATACCGTCTCGGATGCTCAACTGGCTGGCAATCGGAAACGGCTCAAGTTTGACCTCAATTGGGGTCAGCGTGATCCCGGTGTATACCGGAGTTTCCAAGGGTTTTGCGGGAGTCGCTGTTGAGCTTTCACCTGGTACTGCGATCGGGAATGTCAGGGTGATCGGCGGTGTGTCGTTTGTGGTGAACGTATAGGCGTTGGCTACAGGATCAAGTACCAATGCCCTTACCGGTACGGAGGACGTTACCCCCCCTGTAGTTTGCGTGGCCACAACCGAATATTTTGACTGATCGCCATAAACCCGATAGGGCACATCAACCGTGCCACCCGCTGCTGCTATATCGTGCAGGTTGTCAGGTAGATTAGGCGCCAAGTCCTTAGCTGGCAGGTCCAACATTGTCGCGGGCAGTTCCCCGTTGCCAAGGGACTCTGAATACGTCAACGCCCCAATACCGACTGCCGTGGCCGCACTTACAACTGTACCCAGCGCTACCTTAGCCGCTTGAATCGCTGCATCCAGTGTAATGCCTGAACCTGTCGTAATAGCAATAGAACCTGCCGCTGTGCTGAGCTGCGTTGCTCCAGCTGCAGGAAGCCTGAAAGTGTGAGCGGCTTTAAGTGCTGCGGCTTCAACGGCGACTCTGGCGGCCTCGGCGGCTGCAGCCTCATTGGTAATACGCTTAGCTTCAGCCACCTCTGCAAGACGTACTTGCTCAGCGGCTTCGGCAGCCACGCGTTGCGCTTCAGCTTCTGCCGCAAGACTAGCCTGTTCAGCTGCGGCCGCCGCTGCGGTTTCGGCTGCCACACGAGCGGCCTCATCTACCACACGCTTAGCTTCAGCTTCAGCTTCTGCTGCAAGTCGCGCTTGCTCAGCAGCTTCTGCAGCGACACGTTGAGCCTCTACCTGCGCAGCGACTATTGCTGCCTCAGCTGCAGCCGCTTCATTGGCAATACGCTTAGCTTCAACCTCTGCTGCCGCTCGCTGCGCTTCGACTTCGGCGTTTGCACGTGCTTGAGTCGCCTGTTCTTGCAGTTTCTGCTTCAGGGCACCTAAATATTCGATTTCACGGCCGATATATTTTGCAGAATACGCAGCCTCAAGTGAGGCGTACCATTCTTTATAGTTCCGATCCGGAGGGTAATTCGTCCTCCCCATGCTAATAGCATTAGTAATAAATCGACTCGTGGGGAAGCGAAAGAAATCACCGTAGTAGTACTTATCGCCAATCGCTTTTTGAGCAGCGTACGCCTGTGCTTTTTGAGCGATAAGTGTATCAACTGAGCGGTTATGCTTTTCAATCTGCGCAGCAACGCTCTCGGAGCTGTTTTCACTCTGCGCTATTGAGTAAATACTTTCTGTAATAGACGTGGGCATAGATTGAAGCTTTTTTGCAAAATTCGCTTCTTGGTCCCTAACATTTTGAGCGATCACAGGTGGATATGTATTAAGTATGTAAGTACGTGTCGCAACGTTAATCAGCTGCCCTATGCGACTATGAGCAAAATCACTGTCATCTCCTCCCCCACTTCCAAACACCTGAGGCTCATAATTGACGGCCCCAACTTTAATATTCGGCAACTCGTACGATCCGGGTCCTGTCTGTACAGACCCTGGACCTAAGTATTTATCAAAATCAGACATGAAAAAACCTCCTTGTTTTTGCGGTCTCTCTGCTTTTTTGATTCAGCCTACATCCAGAGGAACCGGCATCTCAGAAATACAACATCAAAGCTTGCATATTCAACAAGTAAAATGGGCAGCTGGTTCTTCCGCAGCCTCTAGGCCATGACGAGCAGTTCCTTCCCTTGGGTTTGCGGGTCCCTCGCATTACTTGGCGTAGCAAAATCGACACTCTCTGCGTTCTTACCGCATGTCGCACACAAACTGTATGTCCATACAGCCATCGCGAGCAACCAAAAAATGCATTTGTGCATACCATCCCGATAGACGGTATTGATTCCTATTTGCTATTGCTAACGAGTGGCTGTAACGAATGAGGGGTTGAGATAGCGACCTAGCTGCTGATCATTTACCGATGGGGTGAGCCAGCCAGCATGAAATGCGAGCGAGCACCGTCGAAATGCGAGCCCATTTGCAATTAATGTGAGCCAGAAATACCGATAAATGCTAGCCCGGAAGCTTTCAAACGCGACCCTCTACATACTGTCACGGACCGACGGTAAACCCGCGCAGGCCCACGGCATCGGCGAATCGGCCTACCACCGCTTCACGCACCGCGTGCTGGCTGACCAGAGCCTTTAAGGTGTCCGACTGTGACCTCGCCGATCATTGTGTCAGTCCCCGGCGGCGCTCAATGGCCGACACGTCGACCGCAATAAACAGCGCCTCAATGGTGGCCGGGACGGCGCACGCGCCGCCTCCAAACTTCAACAAAGCCTTACGCATGCGCCTGGGGCAGCTCCAGGACGTGCAGTTCCTGGGCATAGCCCAGGCGCGATAGATGATTTTGCACCTTCGTGCGCATACGCGGTTGCAGGCTGATCGCGTCGAGCTGTTGGGTTACGCTCATGACAGCCATTGATGGAGTAGTTGTAGCGAAATGAAAGAGGACCGGCCGCGGTGAAGGCCACGTAAAGTCCGTGGCGCTCGTTCACCTTTTAGAGTTTTTCTTTCGGTTTAAGGTTACGCAGTTTGGTATCGGTCAGCATGGAGGTCTCGGACTCCACGTAAAAAATACCACCGTGCTTGGCGATGCACAAAGCTGCCAGAATTTGCCAGACCCAAAAAGCCAAAAGCCCGCAATTACGCGGGCTACAGGGCATTACTTGCTAGATGGTGCCGGACAATGCCGGACGTCCAATCATTCCCACTCAATCGTCGCCGGCGGCTTGCTCGACACGTCATACGTCACGCGCGAAATACCTTCGATCTCATTGATGATACGGCCGCTGACAGTTTCCAGCAGTTCGTACGGCAGGTGCGCCCAACGTGCGGTCATGAAGTCGATGGTTTCTACGGCACGCAGGGCCACAACCCAGGCGTAACGACGGCCATCGCCTACAACACCAACCGATTTCACCGGCTGGAACACCACGAATGCCTGGCTGACTTTGTGGTACCAGTCGGCTTTGCGCAGTTCTTCGATAAAGATGTGGTCGGCGCGACGCAGCAGGTCGGCGTATTCCTTCTTCACTTCACCCAGGATGCGCACGCCCAGGCCCGGGCCTGGGAATGGGTGACGGTAGACCATGTCGTACGGCAGGCCGAGTTCCAGGCCCAGACGGCGGACTTCGTCCTTGAACAGTTCGCGCAGCGGTTCTACCAGCTTGAGGTTCATTTCCTCAGGCAGGCCACCCACGTTGTGGTGGGACTTGATCACGTGGGCCTTGCCGCTCTTGGCGCCGGCCGACTCGATCACGTCTGGGTAGATGGTGCCCTGGGCGAGGTACTTGATGTTGTCCAGATGTTTGGCCTGGGCATCGAAGACGTCGATGAAGGTGCGGCCGATGATCTTGCGCTTCTTCTCCGGGTCGGACTCGCCGGCCAGGTTATTCAAGAACTGATCTTCAGCGTTGGCGCGGATCACTTTGACGCCCATGTTCTCGGCGAACATGGCCATCACTTGCTCGCCTTCGTGCAGGCGCAGCAGGCCGTTGTCGACGAAGACGCAAGTCAGCTGGTCGCCGATGGCTTTGTGCAGCAGCGCGGCAACCACGGAGGAGTCAACGCCGCCGGACAGGCCGAGCAGCACGTTGTCGGTGCCGACCTGGGCACGCACGTTGGCGATCGCGTCTTCGGCGATTTTCGACGGGGTCCACAGGGCTTCACACTCGCAGATGTCGAGGATGAAGCGCGACAGGATGCGGCCGCCTTGCTTGGTGTGGGTCACTTCCGGGTGGAACTGCACACCGTAGTAGCCGCGCTCGTCGTTGAACATGCCGGCGATCGGGCAGCTCGGGGTGCTGGCCAGGATGTGGAAGTCTTGCGGCATCTTGGTGACCTTGTCACCGTGGCTCATCCATACGTCGAGGCCGAACAGGCCGTCGGCGTCGATGTGGTCTTCGATGCCGTCCAGCAGGCGGCTTTTGCCGACCACGTCGACACGGGCATAACCGAATTCACGCAGCTCGGAACCTTCAACCTTGCCACCCAGTTGCTCGGCCATGGTCTGCATGCCGTAGCAGATACCGAAGACGGGCACGCCCAGGTCGAATACGGCTTGCGGGCAGCGCGGGCTGTTGGCTTCGTGCACGGACTCGGGGCCACCGGCGAGGATGATGCCTTTAGGTGCGAATTCGCGGATCGCTTCGTCGTCCATGTCGAACGGGTGCAGTTCGCAGTACACGCCGATTTCACGCACGCGGCGGGCGATCAGCTGGGTGTACTGGGAACCGAAGTCGAGGATCAGGATGCGGTGGGCGTGAATGTCGAGGGCCATGAAAGAAACTCTGAAAAGCAGTTGCAAGCTTCAAGCTGCAAGCTGCAAGTAATCGGAAGCTGCGCGGTAACTGCACTAGCACAGCACCGCTTGCAGCTTATAACTTGTGGCTTATAGCTGTCGGCGTCAGCCGACCCGATAGTTTGGCGCTTCCTTGGTGATCTGCACGTCGTGGACATGGGATTCAGCCATGCCGGCGCCGGTGATCCGTACGAACTCTGGCTTGGTGCGCATTTCTTCGATGTCGGCGCTGCCGGTGTAGCCCATCGAGGAACGCAGGCCGCCCATCAGTTGATGGATGATCGCGCTCAGGGTGCCCTTGTAAGGAACACGGCCTTCGATGCCTTCCGGAACGAGCTTCTCGGCGCCTGCCGAGGAGTCCTGGAAGTAGCGGTCGGAGGAGCCTTGTGCCTGGGACATGGCGCCCAGCGAACCCATGCCACGGTAAGCCTTGTACGAACGGCCCTGGAACAGTTCGATCTCGCCCGGCGCTTCTTCAGTACCGGCGAACATCGAGCCCATCATCACGCAGGAAGCACCGGCAACGATGGCCTTGGACAGGTCACCGGAGAAACGGATGCCGCCGTCGGCGATCAACGGAACGCCAGTGCCTTCAAGGGCAGCGGCAACGTTGGCGATGGCGCTGATTTGCGGCACGCCCACACCGGCGACGATACGCGTGGTGCAGATCGAGCCAGGGCCGATACCAACCTTGACCGCATCGGCGCCGGCTTCGGCCAGGGCCTTGGCGGCTGCGCCGGTGGCGATGTTGCCGCCGATCACCTGCACGTCAGGGAAATTCTGTTTGACCCAGCGAACGCGGTCGATCACGCCTTTGGAGTGACCGTGGGCAGTGTCGACCACCACCACGTCAACACCGGCGGCGACCAGGGCCGCAACGCGGTCACCGGTGTCTTTACCGGTGCCGACTGCCGCGCCAACACGCAGACGACCTTGGTCATCCTTGCTGGCGAGCGGGTAAGCCTTGGCTTTTTCGATGTCGTTGACGGTCATCATGCCTTTGAGGGCGAATTTGTCATCGACGATCAGCACGCGCTCGATGCGGTGCTTGTGCAGCAGTTCGCGCACATCGTTCTTGTCGGCGCCTTCCTTGACAGTGACGAGGCGCTCTTTAGGCGTCATCACTTCGCGGACGGTGACTTCAAGACGGTTCTCGAAACGCACGTCACGGGAAGTGACGATGCCGACCAGGTCGCCATCGTGCAGCACCGGAACGCCGGAGATGTTGTGCAGGCGGGTCAGGTCGAACAGGTCACGCACGGTGGCGTCGGCTTCGATGGTGATGGGATCTTTCACCACACCGGCTTCGTAACGCTTGACCTTGCGCACTTCGGCAGCTTGCTGCTCGATGGTCATGTTCTTGTGGATGATGCCGATGCCGCCTTCCTGAGCCATGGCGATTGCCAAACGGGCTTCGGTGACGGTGTCCATGGCAGCAGAAACCAGGGGAATATTCAGCTCGATGCCACGGGTTAGGCGGGTCTTGAGACTGACTTCGTTAGGAAGCACCTCGGAATAACCGGGCACTAGGAGAATGTCGTCGAATGTCAGAGCTTCTTGGCTGATACGCAGCATCGCGGGGGCTCCCGAGCGGGAAAATGGAAGCGCGCCATTATATACATGCACCCGGTCAGGCTCAATGTAAAACTCTGACAAACTTGGTAATACTGATAGATGGATTAAAGCTCGACTTTGACCCAACTCATCTTCTGGTCCAGCCAGTCGGCAAATTCGTCGATAAAGCTCTGCTTGAAACCCGCCTCCGCCCAGTTGTTGAAGATGAAACCCAGGTTGGAAAA
The DNA here is from genome assembly GCF_045447295.1 of Pseudomonas sp. O39. Lineage (NCBI taxonomy): Bacteria > Pseudomonadati > Pseudomonadota > Gammaproteobacteria > Pseudomonadales > Pseudomonadaceae > Pseudomonas > Pseudomonas sp. O39. The sequence goes on along the minus strand of NZ_JBJGXV010000003.1, from coordinate 151,419 downwards.
CCCGCATTCCTGCAGGAACAGAAACCCGTTGATGTCATCCTCATGTCCACACAGCGGGCAGGTGAAGTTGTCGGTGTGGCCGGGCATCCAGTCTTCGAGGCTTTCGAACAGCGCCTCGCCAACTTCCTTGAGGCATTCCGGGCAGCCGGCCTCTTCGAGAAAGCCCTTGGCCGGGGTATAGATGCAGCGCTTGTAGATGATCTCCAGGCCGTTGACCGGCTCGTTGAACGGCAGCGCTTCGGGGTGCAGCACCACGGCGCGGGCGCCATCGGCCAGCGCGTAAGCCATGCGGTTGCCGGTGCGGCCGCAGGTGGTCAGTTCTTCCTTGATGATGTTCTTGCGCACCAGCCAGCGCACGATCGCCCGCGCGCGGGGTTCGTGGACGGGCAAGGTGGAGATTTTCGGGACAAGGATGCTTTGCGAGTTCATGAGAGTCCTGCGGTGTGGCTACTGGCCCCATCGCGGGCAAGCCCGCTCCCACATTTGACTGCGTTCACAAATCAAAAATGTGGGAGCCGGGCTTGCCCGCGATGAGGCCCTGAAGGCTGGCAGCTTAATCCCTGCCCCACACAGGTCAAGTGCTCAAGTACCGCCCGATCAACGCAATGCCACTGGCCAACACCAGCCACGTCACCAGCTTTACAAAGGCTTCACGCGACATTCGCATCGTCAGCCGGCGCCCGAACCACAGCCCCAGGGCCATCGCCGGCAACAGGCACAACGCCAACATCAACAGCGGCACGTCAGCATACACCCCGGCAATCAGAAACAGGCTCAGGCGCACCACCGTGCTGCAACTGATCAGCGCACTTTGCGTGGCGCGCGCCGCGTCCTTGGGTAAACGGCTGTTCAGGTAGATCGCATATAAAAAGCCGCCACTGCCAAACAACGCACCAAACAGCCCGCCGACGGTGCCCATGGGAATCGACCAGCCCGCCGCCAGCTGTGTCGGCCGGGTTTTCACCGCCAGGCTGTAGATCGCGTAGGCGCTGATAAACAGCCCCATCAATAGCAGCAACAGGTCTGAATGCAGGTTGAGCAAGAAGATCACGCCGAGTATGCAACCCACCGCCATGTACGGCAGCAATCGCAACAGCTCGGGCGTGTTCACGTCCCGCCGCGATTGCAGCAGGTTGCCAAAGGCGGCGACAAAATCCAGCAGCACCAGCAGCGGGATGATCTTCGACAATGGCATAAACACAATCAGGATCGGCCCCGCGACCAGCGCCGTGCCAAACCCGGCGATACCAAACACGATATAGGCCACGACAATACCGAGGCCGATCATCAGCCAATCAACGCTGCCAAACGACCACTGACTCATCAGCTCAACCGGGCTCATGGGCACTTCCTTGAAAGAGATGGCCGTCACTTTAGCCATCGTCGAGCGTTGCGACTAATATCTTCAAAGTCCTCCACCCATCTCGAAAAGGCATGACGCGTGATCTCTACTCGCCAACTGCGCTACTTCGTCGAAATCGCCGACAGCGGCAGCTTCAGCGCCGCGGCCGAACGTTTGTTTGTGGCGCAGTCAGCCTTGAGTCGACAGATCAAGGAGCTGGAAAAACAGCTGCAAACTCCCTTGTTCGAACGCACCGCGCGCCAACCCCGGCTCACGGCGGCCGGTGAAGCCTTCTACCCTCGGGCGCGCAACCTGCTGAGCGAGTTGCTCAAAGCCAGCGAAATGGCCACGCAGGTGGGCAATGGCCAGCTTGGCACGCTGCGCCTGAGCCATTCGAGCACCGTGCCGATGAGCGGGCCGTTGCTGCACGGCATCAGCACCTGGCTGGCGCGCTGCCCGGGCGTGTCGATGGACATCGTCAAACTGTCCTCTGAAGCGCAACTGGAGGACATTGCCGACGGCCGCCTAGACGTCGGGCTGTTGCGCTTGCCGGTGTTGCGCCAGCGCGAAGGTGTGCGTGTGGTGCCTTTATACAGCGAGCAGCTGTTGCTGGCGGTGCCGCCGGATCACCCGTTGGCGCGCAGCGACACACCGGTCGAATTGGCGCAGCTCAGGGACGAAGCGTTTATCTCTATCCCTCACCCCCAACGCGGTGGCCTGAGTTATCTGTCAGCCGAGCTTTGTATGCGCGCAGGTTTTTTCCCCAAGGCGGCGCGAGTGATGTCGCGCAAGACGACCCAGCTGCAATTGATCCAGGCCGGCTTCGGTATTGCCTTGTTACCAAAATCCATGCAGGACATCGCTCCTGCCAATGTGCACTTTTTACCCCTGGCCGACCCGGACAGCCTCAGCACCGTCGCCCTCGCCTGCCACCAGGCGCCGAGCGCGCTGGTCGAGCAATTCTGCCAAACCTTGCACGAATGCCTATAAACTGCCGCCCATGATTAAAGATCCTTTTGCCCGTCTGGGCCTGGACCGCGAAGTCCTGACTGTCAGCCAGCTCAACGGCCGCGCGCGGGTGTTGCTGGAGGACGTGTTCACCAATATCTGGGTCGAAGGCGAGATCTCCAACCTCGCCCGCCCGGCCTCCGGCCATGTGTATTTCACCCTCAAGGACAGCGGCGCCCAAGTGCGTTGCGCGTTGTTTCGCAACAATGCCGCCAGGGTGCGCCAGGCATTGAAGGACGGCCTGGCCGTTAAAGTGCGTGGCAAGGTCTCGCTGTTTGAGGGCCGTGGCGACTACCAGTTGATCCTCGACACTGTAGAGCCTGCCGGTGATGGCGCGCTGCGCCTGGCCTTCGATGCATTAAAGGAAAAGCTCAGCGCCGAAGGCCTGTTCAGTGCCGAACGCAAGGTGCCGTTGCCGGCGCACCCTCGGCGCATCGGCATTATCAGTTCGCCGACCGGCGCGGTGATCCGCGACATCATCAGCGTGTTCGGCCGCAGGGCGCCGAACGTTGAACTGACACTGATCCCTACGGCGGTACAAGGCCGCGAAGCCGTGTCGCAGATTGTGCGCGCCCTGAAGCTGGCCGATGCGCGAGGCTTTGATGCGCTGATCCTGGCCCGTGGCGGTGGTTCGCTGGAAGACCTGTGGTGCTTCAACGAAGAAGCCGTGGCGCGCGCGGTGGATGCCTGCGTAACGCCGATCGTCAGCGCCGTCGGCCATGAGACCGATGTGTCGATCTGCGACTTCGTCGCCGACGTGCGCGCGCCTACACCCTCCGCTGCCGCCGAGTTGCTCGCACCCGACGCCAGCCATTGGGTGCGCCAAGTCGAAAACCTGCACCGCCGGCTGGTGATGCTGATGCGCAACCGGCTGTCCCACGACCGTCTGCGCCTGGAAGGCATGGCTCGCCGCCTGCGCCACCCGGGCGAACGCCTGCGCCAGCAGGCCCAGCGCCTGGATGACCTGGACATGCGGATGCGCCGTGCTTTCGAGCGCAGCCTCAATACCCGTCGCGAACGCTTGATCCGCCTGGAAACCCGCCTCGCCGGCCAGCACCCCGGCCGTCAGTTGGCCCTGCTGCGCCAACGCCTGGACAGCCTCGCCGAACGCCTGCCCCGCGCCATGCGCGAAGGTCTCAAGGCGCGTCGCCTGCAACTGCAAAGCCAGGTGCAGACGCTGCAAGTGGTCAGCCCGCTGGCGACTCTCGGCCGTGGTTACAGCATCTTGCTGGACGAGCGTGGCCAGGCGATCCGCAACGCCGCGCAAACCCACACTGGCCAGCGCCTGACCGCACGCCTCGGTGAAGGCCAACTGCAGGTGCGGGTGGAAGATAACCACCTGACGCCCGTCACCCTTTCGTTACTGGATTGATTGATGCCACGTTTATTGAGCTTGTTGATGCTGTTGTGCCTCACCTTCACCGCCCATGCCGACAGCTACATCACTCGGCTGCTGAACAAGCCGGTGCCCGGTGGCGTCGCGGTGGTTGACCTGGGTACTTCAGCGGCAGCGCCTAAAGCCACCTACCAGAACCGGCCAGTGTTAGTGGTCAAGGAACAGAACAACTGGCTGGCGATTGTCGGGATACCGCTGACGGTCAAACCTGGCACGCAACGCATCAGCAGTGGCGGGCAAAACCTGCCGTTTGTGGTGGGGTTCAAGAAGTACCCCGAGCAGCACATCACCCTGAAGAACAAAAGCCAGGTGAACCCGGATCCGGCGCAACTCAAGCGCATCGAGGGCGAACTGGCCGTTCAGCTCAAGGCCTACCGCAGCTTCAGCCCGAACACGCCCAGCAACTTGCTGCTGGACAAACCGGTCAACGGGCCGCTGTCGAGCAAGTTCGGCGTGCGTCGGTTCTTCAATGGCGAAGAACGCAATCCCCATTCTGGCCTGGACTTCGCCGTAGGTGCCGGCACGCCGATCAAGACCCCGGCGGCAGGCAAGGTGATCCTCACCGGTAATTACTTCTTTAACGGCAATACCGTGTTTGTCGACCATGGCCAAGGCTTTATCAGCATGTTCTGCCATATGTCGAAGATCGACGTGAAGGTCGGTGATCAACTGGCGCGCGGCGCGGTGGTGGGCAAGGTCGGTTCAACAGGCCGTGCGACCGGGCCACACATGCACTGGAACATCAGCCTCAATGACGCACGGGTCGACCCGGCGATCTTTATCGGCGCTTTCCAACCCTGAATGACGCAATTGCGCGCCCCTTAAAGGGCGCGCAATTAAAACAAGCAACTCAGCTGCTTCCAACCATAAAATCTCGTTTCCCACCCACATAGCAGAACTTCTCTCAATTTTTCTCGACTGCTTGCCATCTTTCACCCCGGCGGTTAGGGTTGAGCTTATGAAAACCTCTCACACCCTCATTCAGCTCCGCCAGCACCGCAGCCTGTGCCTCGTCAGCGCACGACTGCCAGGCTGAATCGTTCTGCCTCGTCCCCAGCTTCGCCCCCAATAACAGTTTTACGGCAGGCCGCCTTTTCTCGGCCCTTACCACAAAGGATTTCCCGATGAGCATGCTCAAAGACCCGTCTTCGAAGTACCGTGCGTTCCCGACCATCGATATCCCGGACCGCACCTGGCCGTCGAAAACCATCACCGAAGCGCCGATCTGGTGCAGCTCCGACCTGCGTGATGGCAACCAGTCGCTGATCGAGCCGATGGACGCGGTGAAAAAGCTGCGCTTCTGGAAGACGCTGGTCGCCGTCGGCGTGAAGGAAATCGAGGCCTCGTTCCCAGCCGCTTCGCAAACCGACTTCGACTTCGTGCGCACCCTGATCGAAGACAACCACATCCCCGAGGACACCACCATCCAGGTGCTGACCCAGGGCCGTGAAGACTTGATCGCACGCACCTTCGAATCGCTGCGCGGCGCGAAAAAAGCCATTGTGCACTTGTACAACGCGACCTCGCCGTCGTTCCGCCGCATCGTGTTCAACCAGGACAAGGACGGCATCAAGGCCATCGCGGTCAACGCAGCCAAGCTGTTCGTCAAATATGCCGCGCAGCAGCCGGAAACCCAGTGGACCTTCGAATACTCCCCGGAAACCTTCAGCGCTACCGAGCTGGAGTTCGCCAAGGAAGTCTGTGACGCGGTGATCGAGGTATGGAACCCGACACCAGAGCACAAGATGATCCTCAACCTGCCGGCCACGGTTGAATGCGCCACGCCGAACATCTATGCAGACCAGATCGAGTGGTTCGGTCGCCATATCAACCGCCGGGACAGCGTGATCATCAGCCTGCACACCCACAACGACCGTGGCACCGGCGTGGCCGCCACCGAGCTGGGCCTGATGGCCGGCGCCGACCGTGTCGAAGGCTGCCTGTTCGGCAACGGCGAGCGTACCGGCAACGTCGACCTGGTCACCGTGGCCTTGAACATGTACACCCAAGGCCTTGACCCGCAACTGGACTTCTCCGACATCGACGGCGTGCGCAAAGTCGTCGAGGAGTGCAACCAGATCCAGGTGCACCCGCGCCACCCCTACGTTGGCGACCTGGTACACACCGCGTTCTCCGGCTCCCACCAGGACGCGATCCGAAAGGGCTTTACCCAGCAAAAAGCCGACGCGCTGTGGGAAGTACCGTACTTGCCGATCGACCCGGCCGATATCGGCCGCAGCTACGAGGCGGTGATTCGTGTGAACAGCCAGTCCGGCAAAGGCGGCATCGCCTACCTGCTGGAGCAGGAATACGACATCAGCTTGCCGCGCCGCATGCAGATCGAATTCAGCCAAGTGGTACAGGCTGAGACCGATCGCGTCGGCCTGGAAATGACCGCGCCACAGATCTACGCCTTGTTGCAGCGTGAATACCTGCAAGCCAATACGCCGTATGCGCTGGTCAGCCATCGCCTGCAGGAAGAGAACGGCAACAGCACGGTGGAAGTGGAAGTCTCGGGCAAAGGCCAGGGCGAAACCAACCTGCGCTGGCACGGCAAGGGCTACGGCACCCTCGAAGCGCTGGTTGCCGCGCTGCCGATCAAGGTCGAGATCATGGACTACAACGAACACGCCATCGGCGCCGGCACCAACGCCAAAGCCGCGGCTTACATCGAACTGCGCGTGAATGGCGAGCGTCCGGTGCACGGTGTGGGGATTGATGAAAACATCACCACGGCCAGCTTTAAAGCGGTGTTCAGTGCGCTGAACCGCTCGTTGAGCCAGCTGGAAGCGAAAGCGGCGTAAGCCTTACCGCTGAAATGCAAAAGGCCCCTGGGTGAGAATCCAGGGGCCTTTTTATTTGTGGTGTCTACTAGGGCCTCATCGCGGGCAAGCCCGGCTCCCACATTTGGAATGCATTCACCTGTGGGAGCGGGCTTGCCCGCGATAGCGGCCTATCAGACAAACTGAAAGTCATCGGCATCCAGATTCGCCGGAAACTTGGTGCGATACGCCGCCAACTCCGCAGCATTCAGGCACACCTGAAACACCCCGTCCGCCTCCCCCGCGCTCAGCAGTGTCTCACCCTGGAAATCCAGCACCTGACTGTCCCCGGTGTAGGCAAAGCCTTCGCCATCCGTACCCACCCGATTCACTGCAGCCACGTAGCACAGATTCTCGATGGCTCGCGCCGGTAACAGCCGATTCCAATGCTGGCGCCGCGCACCCGGCCAGTTGGCGGTATACAGCAGCAAATCCGTGTCCTGAGCATCTCGACTCCACACCGGGAAGCGCAGGTCGTAGCAAATCAGCGGACGGATACGCCAGCCCTTCAACTCAAACTGCACCTGACGCTCGCCCGGCGTGTAATGGTCGTGCTCGCCCGCCATACGGAACAGGTGGCGCTTGTCGTAATGCAGCACCTCGCCATCCGGCCGCGCCCACAGCAGGCGGTTGCGGTGGCTGCCGTCGGCGGCCTGGATGATCACGCTCCCGGTGACCACAGCGTTGTATTTCGCCGCCTGAGCTTGGAGCCAGTGCTGGGTCGGGCCGTTTTCCCGCTCTGCTAGGGTCTGCGATTCCATTGAGAAACCGGTGGTAAACATCTCCGGCAACACAATCAGATCGGCGCCCCTGGCCTGTTCCAGCAGCAGCTCAAAATGTTCGAGGTTGGCCTGACGGTCATGCCACACCAGGCTGGTTTGGACCAGGGCGATATTCAGGTCGGGCAATGTACTCAAATCACGCATAGTTTCTCCGCCGCTTGTTGCAGCGTCTCCTCGCGTTTGGCAAAACACAGGCGCACCAGGCGCTGGCCTTCGGGTGGGTGCTGATAGAACACCGACACCGGAATCGTCGCCACGCCGTGTTCACGGGTCATCCACAGCGACATGGCGACGTCATCCAGGTCCGGGCGAATCTGTGAGTAATCCACCAGTTGGAAGTAGGTACCGGCCACCCGGGTAAAGCTGAAGCGCGATGGCGTCAGCAGGTCGCAGAACAGATCACGCTTGGCCTGGTAAAAAGCCGGCAGTTCTTCGACGTGTTCCGGGTGTTCGGCCATGAAGTCAGCCAACGCGTACTGCAAGGGGGTCACCCCGCAGAAGTTGACATATTGATGCACCTTGCGCAGTTCAGCGGTCAGCGCTGGAGGCGCAACCACATACCCGGTTTTCCAGCCGGTGACGTGGTAAGTCTTGCCGAAGGAACTGACCACAAACGCCCGCTGATAGAGCTCTGGGTGGGCCAGCACGCTGGCATGGGCCACGCCGTCGAACACCAGGTGTTCGTAGACCTCATCGCTGACCAGGTAAATATCACGGTCGCGGATCAGTTCGGCCAATTGGTCCAGCTCGGCACGGTTGATCAGTGCACCGGTGGGGTTGTGCGGGGAATTAAGGATGATCATGCGCGTGCGCGGTGAGAGCGCGGCCTTGATCTTCTCAACGTCCAGGGCGAAGCCTTGCAGGCTCAGTTGCACGTGCACGCAGCGACCACCGGCCAGCTCAACCGAGGGCTCATAGCTGTCATAGCTGGGGTCGAACACAATGACCTCATCGCCGCTGCGAATCACCGCCTGAATTGCGCAGAAGATTGCAGCAGTGGCGCCAGGCGTGATGGTCACTTCGCTGTCGGGGTTGACCGTGGCGCCATAGCTGCGCGCGATCTTGGCCGCCACTTGCTGACGCAGGGCCGGCAAGCCGGTCATCGGTGAATATTGGTTATGCCCGCTGGCAACGTGTTTGCCCACCGCATCCAGCAACGCCTTAGGGCCATTGAAATCAGGAAATCCCTGGGACAGGTTGAGCGCGCCGGTTTCGGCAGCGAGTTGCGACATGGTGGTGAAAATGGTCGTGCCGACATTCGGCAGCTTGCTGGTGATCATAGGAGCCCCCTTCGGGTGAGCTGCAAGTTTTAAGCTGCAAGCTGCAAGCAGGTCAAGCGACAAACCGCCAGGCACAAAAAAGGGCTCAGTCAGAGCCCCCGTTGTACCTGGCGATTTGAGTGGCAAGCTATTAGCTTCAAGCTACAAGCAATCCCGCTTCTACTTGCCGCTTGTAGCTTGCCACTCACTACTGCTTACTTTTTATCTCGGCGCTTCTTGTCGGCCTTTTTGTGGTGAGTCATCAAACGACGCTTCTTGTTCACCTGACGGTCAGTCAAGGTGTTCTTGTTGCCTTCGTATGGGTTCTCGCCACCCTTGAACTCGATTCGGATCGGCGTACCGACCAGTTTCAAGACACGGCGGTAGGTGTTTTCCAGGTAACGCACATAGGACTTTGGCACCTTCTCGATCTGGTTACCGTGAATCACGATAATCGGCGGGTTGGCACCACCCAAGTGGGCGTAACGCAGTTTAATGCGGCGGTTGTTGACCATCGGCGGCGCGTGCTCGCCGACGGCGTCTTCCAGGATCTGGGTCAGACGGTTGGTCGGCCAGCGGGTAACCGCGGACTTGAACGAGTTCTGTACGGAGGCGTAGAGGTTGCCCACGCCGGTGCCGTGCAGCGCCGAGATAAAGTGGATATCGGCGAACTCAACGAAGAACAGGCGACGCTGCAGCTCGATCTTGACGAAATCGCGCTCGCTCGGCGTCATGCCGTCCCACTTGTTGATCGCGATCACCAGGGCGCGACCGGCTTCCAGGGCAAAGCCCAGCAAGTTGAGGTCGTGGTCCACCACGCCTTCGCGGGCGTCCATCACGAAGATCACCACGTTGGCGTCTTTGATCGCCTGCAGGGTTTTGACCACCGAGAACTTTTCAACTTCCTCGTGGATCTTGCCGCGCTTGCGCACACCAGCGGTGTCGATCAGCGTGTACTTCTCGTCGTTACGCTCGAACGGGATGTAGATACTGTCGCGGGTGGTGCCGGGCTCGTCATACACGATAACCCGGTCTTCACCGAGCATGCGGTTAACCAGCGTCGACTTGCCGACGTTCGGGCGGCCGATGATGGCGATCTTGATACCGTCTTTTTCGCTCGGGCCAGGAATGCGCTTGGCTTCCTCACCTTCGGCGACGATCTCTGCTTCGCCCTCTTCTTCCTCTTCGTCATCCTTGGGGAAGTCGCGCAGGGCGATTTCCAGCATCTGGGTGATGCCGCGACCGTGAGCACCGGCGACCGGGATCGCGTCGCCCAGGCCCATCGGGCTGAACTCGGCGCGGGCAGCCTCAGGATCGATGTTATCGATCTTGTTGGCGACCAAATAGGACCGCTTGTTGCGCTTGCGAAGGTGCTCGCCAATCATCTGGTCGGCAGCGGTGTAGCCCGCACGGGCGTCCACCAGGAACAACACAACATCGGCTTCTTCAATGGCCAGCAGCGACTGCTCGGCCATCTTTTCGTCCATGCCATGCTCGTCACCGGAGATACCACCGGTGTCGACAATAATGTAGGAGCGCCCTTGCCACTTTGCCTCACCGTATTGGCGATCACGGGTCAGACCGGACAAGTCGCCGACGATGGCGTCGCGAGTCCTGGTCAGGCGGTTGAACAAGGTGGACTTGCCGACGTTAGGTCGGCCCACCAGGGCGATTACGGGAACCATGCGGCTCTCCACTTCGTTATTTCAGAAAATACAAAAGCCGCTGCAAGGCAGCGGCTGGTGCTCGGGGCAGCATATTCAAATGCCGCATGCCCCGCCGAAGCGGGGCCGCCTGGGTTTTACCCCAAGCATAATTCTTTACTTGATGGTCAGGGCTTCCAGCTTGCCGCTGTTGCCAAACACGTAAAGCATGTTACCCACAACCAGCGGACGCGCACGCAGGCCGTCGCTGTCGATACGCTCGCGGCCGACAAAACGACCGTCCACCTGGCTCAGCAGATGCAGGTAACCTTCGAAGTCACCTACCGCTACGTAGCTGGAGAACACTTCCGGTGCCGACAGTTGACGGCGGGCCAGGGAGTCGTTGCTCCACAGTGCAGTGGTGGAACGCTCGTCGACACTTTCAACAGTGCCGGACGCCAGGCTTACGTAGACGCTGCCAAACCCTTGGGCGACACCGGCATAACTGGAAGCATCACGCTGCCAGTTGATGCGGCCGCTTTGCAGGTCCAGCGCAGCAACGCGGCCCTGGTAGGTGGCGACGTAGATGGTTTCGCCCGACAGCAGCAAGCCGCCGTCGATGTCCACCACGCGGTCCAGTTCGGAACGACCCTGAGGGATTGCCACACGGGTTTCCCAGGCCGGCACGCCGTTCTGGGTATCCAGGGCGACCACTTTACCGGTCGACAGGCCTGCGATGGCCAGGTTGTTGGTCACAATCGGACCACTGGTGCCGCGCAGGGTCAACACCGCAGGGGTGCTGTCGTACAACCAGCGCTGGTTGCCGGTGGCGGCGTCCAGGCCAATCACACGGTCGTCCTGGGTTTGCACCACGACGATATCGCCGTTGGTGGCAGGCGCGGAGAGCACTTCACTGGTCACGCGAGCGCGCCATTTCTCTTCACCCGTTGCGGAGTCCAAAGCAACCACGTCGCCTTTGAGCGTACCCACCAGCACCATGCCGTAGCCGACGCCCACGCCACCGGAAACCGGCAGCTCGAGGTCTTTCTTCCACTTGACGTCGCCATTCATGCGATCCATGGCAATGATCACGCCGGTGGAGTCAGTGGCCACGATGTTGTCGCCGTCGATTGCCGGCTGCAACAGGTTGTACAGGTCGCCCTGGCCATCACCCACGGAGCGGCTCCACTGCTTTTGCAGGACCACTTCTTCCTTGAAGCTGGTCAGCTCGGCAGGAGGCAGTTCTTTTTTACTGTTGCTGCTGCAACCCGCGGCCAGAACGGCCAGAGCCAGCAATGCTGCATGTTTCCAACGGATCACGTCACGCATCCCCTTTGGCCAAGTCGTCCAGCTTGATTTGTAAGCCACCGACCGCCGCTTCATCAGACAGCGCCGCCTTGGCTTTTTGGTACGCAGCATGGGCTTCGTCGGTACGACCCAATTGGACCAAGAGGTCGCCCTTGAGCTCTTCGCGAGTGGCCACGAATGCCTTGTCAGCATCGCCGTCGAGCAGTTTGAGTGCTTCGTCAGCCTTGTTCTGTGCCGCCAATACCTGGGCCAGGCGCTGACGTGCGATTTCACCCAGGGTCGGGTTCGTCGGCTTGTCGGCGATGGCCTTCAGCTCAGTGGCCGCGTCGTCCAGTTTGCCGGTGTCGACCGCGACTTTCGCGACGAACAGGCTGCCGTACTGGGCGTAAGTGCTACCGCCAAATTCGCTTTTCAGCTTGCCGGCCAGGTCCGCCACTTGGGCAGGATCGGGCTTGCCGTCCGGCGTCAGGGTGGTTTCCAGCAATTGCTGATAGAGGACCGAGGCGCCTTGGGACTGGTTGGCCTGATACTTGTGCCAGGCTTGCCACCCGAACACCACCACTAAAGCCAGCAGGCCGCCAGTAACCAGGGGCTTGCCGTTACGCTGCCACCAGTCCTTGAACTCGGCCATCTGCTCATCATCAGTACTCGACACCCCAATACTCCTTAATCGCTAAATTCGGCTGTTCGACAGCTTCAACCCTGCACGACGCAGGTGGCCAAGTGCGCGGCGAGCGCATCAAAGGCAATGTTCTGTTGCTCGCCCTGACCACGCAGGGGTTTGAAACCTATCACTTGCTGGGCCAGTTCGTCATCGCCCAGGATCAGTGCATACAACGCACCGCTCTTGTCGGCCTTCTTGAACTGGCTCTTGAAGCTGCCGGCGCCGGCATTGATCTGCAGGCGCAGGTTCGGCAGCTGGTCGCGCACTTTTTCGCTCAGGGCCAGGGCTGCCAGTTCGGCGGCCTCGCCAAAGGCGCAGAGGTACACGTCCACCTGACGGGAGATTTCTTCCGGGACCTGCTCCAGGGTTTCCAGCAGCAGGATCAGCCGCTCGATGCCCATCGCAAACCCTACGCCCGTGGTCGGCTTGCCGCCCATTTGCTCAACCAGGCCGTCGTAGCGACCACCGGCACATACGGTGCCTTGGGCACCAAGCTTGTCGGTGACCCACTCGAATACGGTCTTGCTGTAGTAATCGAGGCCGCGAACCAGCTTAGGGTTGATCACGTAGGGAATACCGGCCGCATCCAGGCGAGCCTTGAGGCCCTCGAAGTGCGTGCGGGATTCGTCGTCCAGGTAGTCGGCCATTTTCGGCGCGTCGACCAGTACGGCTTGGGTGTCGGCGTTTTTGGTATCGAGGACGCGCAACGGGTTGGTTTTCAGACGGCGCTGGCTGTCTTCATCCAATTTGTCCAAGTGAGCAGACAGATACTCGACCAGGGCGACGCGATAGCGACCCCGGGATTCGCTGGTGCCCAGGCTGTTGAGTTCAAGCTTGACCGCGTCGCGGATGCCGAGCAGGCCCCACAGGCGCCAGGTCAGCACGATCAGCTCGGCGTCGATGTCCGGACCGTCGAGGTTGAACACCTCGAGGCCGATCTGGTGGAACTGGCGATAACGGCCTTTCTGCGGGCGTTCGTGGCGGAACATCGGGCCGATGTACCACAACTTCTGCGGCTGGCCACCACCGGTGAGGCCATGCTCAAGCACGGCACGCACGCACGCAGCGGTACCTTCCGGACGCAGGGTCAGGGAGTCGCCGTTACGGTCTTCAAAGGTGTACATCTCTTTTTCGACGATGTCGGTCACTTCACCGATGGAGCGCTTGAACAGCTCGGTGAATTCAACGATCGGCATGCGGATCTGCTTGTAACCGTAGTTATCCAGCAGGCGCGCGACCGTGTTCTCGAAGTAGCGCCACAGTGGCGTCTGCTCCGGCAGGATGTCGTTCATGCCACGAATGGCTTGCAGAGACTTGCTCACATCTAATCCTTAAATTCGTTCTTAGCCGCGCGCGATCAGCGCTGCGTCAGCCGCGACCTTTTCGGCCGCTTTCTGGCGGATCAGCTTTTCCAAGTGATCCACCAGATTCTCATTCGTCAACTTCTGCGACGGCTTGCCGTCGATGTAAATCAGGTTTGGCGTACCGCCAGTCAGGCCGATGTGCGCCTCTTTGGCTTCACCCGGGCCGTTGACCACGCAACCGATCACCGCAACATCGAGCGGCACCAGCAGGTCCTCAAGGCGCAACTCCAGGTCGTTCATGGTTTTCACCACGTCGAAGTTCTGCCGCGAGCAGCTCGGGCAGGCAATGAAGTTGATGCCACGGGAACGTAAACGCAGGGATTTGAGAATGTCGTAGCCGACTTTCACTTCCTCTACGGGGTCTGCCGCCAGGGAGATGCGGATAGTATCGCCAATCCCTTCGGCGAGCAGCATACCGAGACCCACCGCAGATTTCACTGTGCCTGAGCGCAAACCGCCCGCTTCAGTGATACCCAGGTGCAGCGGCTGCACGATTTCCTTGGCCAGCAGGCGGTAGGCTTCTACCGCCATGAACACGTCGGAGGCCTTTACGCTGACCTTGAAGTCCTGGAAATTCAGGCGCTCAAGGTGTTCAACGTGGCGCAGCGCCGATTCAACCAGCGCCGCCGGCGTCGGCTCGCCGTATTTCTTCTGCAGGTCTTTTTCCAGGGAACCGGCGTTGACGCCGATACGGATCGGAATCCCGCGGTCACGGGCTGCATCCACCACCGCGCGCACACGGTCTTCACGACCGATGTTGCCCGGGTTGATGCGCAGGCAGTCGACGCCCAGTTCGGCCACGCGCAATGCGATCTTGTAGTCGAAGTGAATGTCGGCAACCAGCGGCACCTTGACCAGTTGCTTGATGCGACCAAATGCTTCGGCAGCGTCCATGTCCGGCACGGAAACCCGCACGATGTCCACACCGGCCGCTTCCAGACGGTTGATCTGGGCGACGGTGGCGGCGACATCATTGGTGTCGCTGTTGGTCATGCTCTGCACCGCGATAGGGGCATCGCCACCCACCGGCACCGAGCCGACCCAGATCTTGCGCGATACGCGACGTTTGATTGGAGATTCGCCGTGCATGACTATTGTCCCAACTTGAGGCGAGCGGTCTCGCCACTGGTGAACGGCGCCACGTCCACAGGCTGGCCGTTGTAGGCCACTTGCGCGCCACGGGCATAACCCAGACGCAGCGTCAAAGGAGGCTTGCCGCCCTGGTCAAGCGTATCTCCCTTACGCTTCAAACCGCTAAACAGCACTTTGCCATTGCCATCGGTGACTTGCGTCCAGCAGTCAGAGATGAAGGTAATCTGGATATGCCCATCGCCGGCCACCAATGCGGGTGTGCTGGGCGGCGAGACTGCCGGCGTTGCCGGTGCAGCTGGAGCAGTGGTCGCTGGAGCCTGTGCCGGAGCGACTGGAGCATGCGCCTGGGCAACGGGGGCCACCGGAGTGGCAGGCACCGCCGGTACTGGCACAACGGCGGGCGCAGCAGGTGCCGTGCCGGCTTCCGCAACGGGCTGCTCGGCAGTGGCTGGCGCTTCCGGCACGGCCTGGCCTTGAGCAACGGCCTGGTCTTCCGGCTCATCCAGCGGATGAATCTGGGTGGTGCCGTCGGCGCTTTCGACTTCGACATGCTCCAGGGCGTTGCTGGTCAGGTCCTTCGTGCGCTGGGAGGCCTGATCCTGCCACCAGACGAAGCCTCCGCCGATCACGGCGATCAGCAGCAAGAGGCTGACAATACGCAAAATCGTGTGGGAAACCCGCACCGGCTCTTCGATGCGACCGAGGCCATGCACATTGCTGCCCTGGGAGTCGGTGCCGGTGAATTGGTCGAACGCTTGGACCAGTACGGTTTGGTCAATGCCCAGCAACTTGGCATAGGCGCGAATATAGCCGCGGGCAAAGGTGTGCCCAGGCAGCTTGTCGAACGCGCCGGCTTCCAGGTTGCCCAGGGACGTGGCGGTCAAATTGAGCTTGAGGGCCACTTCTGCCAGCGACCAACCATTGCTTTCGCGGGCCTGACGCAAGGTCTCGCCTGGGTTTACGCGATTAGCTGCTACAACTTCCGGGTGCGCCGCTTTCATCATTGCTCCGACAGGTATTGCTGATATTCCGGCGTACCGGGATAGAGTCGTTCGAGTTGCTGGCCAAAACGTGCGGCCGTGTCGCGTTCTTCATGAACCGTCGCCAGCCGCACACCGAGCAATAGACTACGTGCATTTTGCCCGCTGAGCAGGCTAAAACGCTCGTAATAGTCACGTGCCGGCACATAATGCCTGTCTTCGTAAGACAACTCAGCCATTTCGAGCAACGCGCGTGGCTGGCTACCGTTCAGGTGCAGGGCTTTTTCCAGCTGCCGACGGGCGCTGTCGCGCTGGCCAAGACGCATTGAGGTCACCCCAAGGTTCTCGAACACGCGCGAGCGTTCAGGATAAAGAGTATCGGCGCTGGCTTGTTGGAAATAACGGGAGGCCTGGTCATAACGTTTCTGCTCGAACAGGAAGCTGCCGTAATTGTTCAGCAGCCGAGGGTCGGCAGGACGCACGGACAAGGCCTTGTGGAAATACTGATCAGCCAGCTCGGGCTCGGCCTGCGCCTGGAATACCAAAGCCAGTGCGGCATTCGCGTCGGCATCGGCGCTGTCCAGCTCCAGGGCCTTTTTCAACGGCACCTTGGCCTGCTCGCTCATGCCTTGGCGCAGATACCCCAAACCCAATTGCACATAGGCAACTCGCGCCTCATCACGGCCTTTATCGGTGTGCAAAGGGCTGTCATGGCCCGATGAAACACAACCGGCCACGAGGCCGGTAAAAAGTAAAAGCAGCGCAAGGCGCAAGGGCATAGAGATCCTCTCTCAGATTCGATTCACAGCAATTTGCGGCAAATCTTCGGCGGCGTTAAGTTCGCGCACGGCGATATAACGTTCGCTGCGACGGGTGCGATCCAGCACCTGCCCTACCAATTGGCCACAGGCGGCGTCGATGTCTTCACCGCGGGTGGTGCGTACGGTGACGTTGTAGCCGGCCTGGTGCAGTTGATCCTGGAAACGGCGGATGGCGTTGTTGCTCGGCCGCTCGTAACCAGAATGTGGAAACGGGTTAAACGGAATCAGGTTGATTTTGCAAGGGGTGTTCTTGAGCAGCTCGATCATCTCGACCGCGTGCTCGACCTTGTCGTTGATGTCCTTGAGCATGGTGTACTCAATGGTCAACACACGCTTCTCGCCCAAGGTCGCCATGTAACGCTGGCAAGATTCGAGCAGCATCTTAAGCGGATACTTCTTGTTGATCGGCACCAATTGGTTACGCAATGCGTCATTGGGTGCGTGCAGCGACAACGCCAGGGAGACGTCGATGTGCTTGGCCAGCTCATCGATCATCGGCACCACGCCTGAGGTCGACAGGGTCACACGGCGCTTGGAGATGCCATAGCCCAGGTCGTCCATCATCAAATGCATGGCGGCAACGACGTTATCGAAGTTCAGCAGCGGCTCACCCATGCCCATCATCACCACGTTGGTGATGGCACGGTCGACGGTTGCCGGGACGCTGCCAAAGGATTTGTTGGCAATCCACACCTGGCCAATGACTTCGGCGGCGGTGAGGTTGCTATTGAAGCCTTGCTTGCCGGTGGAGCAGAAACTGCAGTCCAGGGCACAGCCAGCCTGGGACGAAACGCACAATGTGCCGCGCTTGCCCTGGGGAATGTAAACGGTCTCGACGCAGCTGCCGGACGCCACGCGCACCACCCACTTACGGGTGCCGTCGCTGGAGATGTCCTCGCTGACCACTTCGGGGCCACGGACCTCAGCAATGACCTTGAGCTTGTCGCGCAGGGCCTTGCTGACGTTCGTCATGGCGTCGAAGTCGTCGACGCCAAAGTGGTGAATCCACTTCATTACCTGACCGGCACGGAAACGCTTCTCCCCGATTGAGTCGAAGAATTTTTCCATTTCCTGTTGAGTCAGACCCAGCAGGTTGGTTTTAACAGTCGATGTAGTCATGGATTCACCCTCACTCTTTAAGCCGATGCTTAGCGAGCGGTTACTTCAGTAGCAGCGAAAAAGTACGAGATTTCGCGAGCAGCAGCGGCTTCGGAGTCCGAGCCGTGAACAGCGTTGGCGTCGATCGATTCAGCGAAATCAGCACGGATGGTGCCGGCAGCCGCTTCTTTAGGGTTGGTAGCGCCCATCAGCTCACGGTTCAGAGCGATAGCGTTTTCGCCTTCCAGAACCTGAACAACAACAGGACCGGAGATCATGAAGGCAACCAGGTCGCCGAAGAAACCACGAGCGCTGTGCTCAGCGTAGAAGCCTTCAGCTTCAGCTTTGGACAGTTGCTTGAGTTTCGAAGCTACAACCTTCAGGCCGGCTTTTTCGAAACGAGTGGTGATCTCGCCGATGACGTTTTTTGCAACAGCGTCAGGCTTGATGATGGAGAAAGTACGTTGAACAGCCATGGTGTAACTCCAGAAACGGTAATTTACGAAAAATTAAACCCGCGAATTATACGCGGGTTATTGGGTATTGCCTAACCTGCGGGGATGATCAGTCGATTTCTTCGATCCAGAGCGCCTGGACCGCTTCCAATACCTTCTCGCCACAACGGCCAGAGGTATTGTCGAAATCAGGCAGCTCCATGATCCAGCGCTGCAGATCAACGAAGTTGACCGTCAACGGACTCACATCCGGCTTGGCTTCAGCGAGCTCTTCAGCAATGCGCTGTACATCATTCCAACCATAGTTCATGACAATACTACCCATCAGTGCGGCGCTTCGGCCGCATGGTTGAGCGAATATTTCGGAATTTCGACGGTGATGTCTTCAGTCCCGACTTTTGCCTGACAGCTTAGGCGAGAAGTCGCCTCCAGGCCCCAAGCGCGATCAAGAAAGTCCTCTTCCAGCTCATCCGCTTCTTCCAGAGAGTTGAAACCCTCGCGAATCACGCAGTGGCAGGTGGTGCAGGCGCAGACACCGCCGCAGGCACTCTCGATCTCGATGTGGTTGTCATGGGCAACTTCGAGGATGGACTTGCCGGTCTCAGCCTCAACAACCATACCGTCCGGGCAATGCTCGGCGTGTGGCAGAAAAATGACCTGCGGCATTAATTATTCCTCGATTTCATTCAGATTGCGTCCCGCCAGGGCGGCTTTTACCGACTGGTCCATACGACGGGCGGCAAAAGCATCGGTCACTTGCGACAAACGCTTGGTCTGTTGCTCGATGGCATAACCATCGTTGCCTTTCATCAGTTCGGCCAGCTCCTGCATCTGCAGGTCGATGACCATGCGCTCTTCGGCGTCCAGCAGACGCTCGCCGTCAGCATCAAGGGCACCCTGCACCGCTTCAAGCAGGCGCTGGGCATCGACTTGCTGCTCGCGCAGTACACGGGCGACCTTGTCATCACCGGCGTACTGGAACGAATCCTTGAGCATCTTGGCAATTTCGCCGTCGGTCAGGCCGTAGGACGGTTTGACCTGGATGCTGGCTTCAACGCCCGAGGCCAGTTCACGCGCAGCCACGCTGAGCAGGCCATCGGCGTCGACCTGGTAGGTGACGCGAATCTTCGCTGCACCCGCCACCATCGGCGGAATGCCGCGCAATTCAAAGCGCGCCAGGGAGCGACAGTCGCTGATCAGCTCGCGCTCGCCTTGCAGCACATGAATCATCATGGCCGTCTGGCCATCTTTGTAAGTGGTGAAATCCTGAGCGCGGGCGACGGGGATGGTGGTGTTGCGTGGAATCACCTTCTCCATCAAGCCGCCCATGGTTTCCAGCCCCAGGGACAGCGGAATCACGTCGAGCAACAACAATTCGCCACCATCGCGCTTGTTGCCGGCCAGGGTGTCGGCCTGGATCGCAGCACCAATGGCGACAACTTGATCCGGGTCGATTTCAGTCAGCGGCTGGCGACCGAAGGCTTCTGCAACGGCTTCGCGAACGCGTGGCACACGGGTCGAACCGCCAACCATGACCACGGCGGCTACGTCTTCCAGCTCGACACCGGAGTCACGTACGGCGCGACGGCAAGCCCTGAGGCTGCGAGCGACCATCGGCTCGATCAGCGCATCGAAAGCTTCTCGGGTCAGTTGAGCCGACCAGGAACCGTAGGAAACGTCTACAGAATTGGCGTTCGTCAGTGCTTCTTTGGCCACACAGGCGGTTTGCAGCAATTTACGCTGCGCGCCCGGGTCCAGGTCGGCGGACAAGCCTGCGCTGGTGATGATCCAGCCGGCAATCGCGTGATCGAAGTCATCGCCGCCCAGGGCGGTGTCGCCACCGGTGGCCAGCACTTCAAACACACCGCCGGTCAGGCGCAGGATCGAAATATCAAAGGTGCCGCCACCCAGGTCATAAATAGCAACCAGGCCTTCGGCGTGTTGATCCAGGCCATAAGCCACAGCGGCGGCAGTCGGCTCGTTGAGCAGGCGCAGCACGTTCAGCCCGGCAAGCTTCGCCGCGTCCTTGGTGGCTTGGCGCTGAGCATCATCGAAATACGCAGGAACCGTGATCACCGCGCCGACCAATTCGCCGCCCAAGGTGGTTTCTGCGCGCTGGCGCAGCACCTTGAGGATATCAGCCGACACTTCCACCGGGCTTTTCGGGCCCTGGACGGTGTCGATGAACGGTATATGGGATTCGCCGCCGACAAAGCGGTACGGCAGTTGCTCGCCCAGTTGCTTGACGTCGGACAGACCACGACCCATCAAGCGCTTGACCGACAGCACGGTGTTCAAAGGGTCGGAAGACGCCGCCAGCTTCGCCGACTCACCGACTTCGGTGCGATCAGCGTGATAGCGCACGGCGGACGGCAGGATAACCTGGCCATCGGCGTCGGGCAGCGGCTCGGACAGGCCGCTGCGCAAGGCGGCGACCAGGGAATTGGTGGTGCCCAGGTCAATCCCGACCGCCAGACGACGCTGGTGCGGTTGAGGGCTTTGGCCGGGTTCGGCGATCTGCAGTAGAGCCATGGTAATCAGGTCTTATCTGTCTATCAGGCGTGCAACACGGGCAGCACTGGGTTAATCGTCGAGGCGCTCTTCTAGCTGGCGCACTTCGTAGGTGAGCTTGTCGAGGAACTGCATGCGCCGCATCAGGCGTTCGGCCTGTTCACGTTGCGCGGCATCATTCCAACAGGCTGCGAAGCTTTCGTTGAGCTCATCCTGGGCCACTTTCAGACGACGCTTGAAGACGGCGACACCGGCCACGTCGGCTTCGTCCTGCAAGTCTTCGAGCTCTTCGCGCCATTGCATCTGCTGCATCAGGAAGTCCGGGTCGTGCACCGTGACTTCAATCGGCAACTCACCACCGTTCATCGCGAGCAGATAGCGCGCGCGTTTCGGGGGGCTTTTGAGCGTCTGATAGGCTTCATTGAGGCTGGCCGATTGCTCCAGCGCCAGGCGTTGCTCACGCTCGGAAGCGTCAGCGAAGCGGTCCGGATGCACCCCACGCGCCAATTCTCGGTAGCGCGTGGCAAGCTGCTCAAGGTCCAGCCGAAAGCTCGGCTGCAGCTCGAATAAAGCGAAATGACAAGGAGTGCCCACAAATAGCCTCAGATGTTGAAGCTTTCGCCGCAGCCACACTCACCGCGCACGTTGGGGTTGTTGAACTTGAAGCCTTCGTTCAACCCTTCCTTGACGAAATCGAGTTCGGTGCCGTCCAGGTAGGTCAGGCTCTTAGGGTCGATGATCACTTTCTCGCCGTGACTTTCGAACACCTGGTCCTCTTCAACCACCTCGTCGACAAACTCCAGCACGTAGGCAAGGCCGGAACAGCCCGTGGTGCGAACACCCAGACGAATCCCCTCACCTTTACCGCGCCCATTCAGGGAGCGGCGAATGTGCTGCGCAGCCGCTTCTGTCATGCTGATAGCCATCGTTGACTCCTTACTCGTCGCCAAATGCTTAGATCAAGCCTTTCTTCTGCTTGTAGTCGCGAACGGCCGCTTTGATAGCGTCTTCGGCGAGTACGGAGCAGTGAATTTTCACTGGCGGCAGTGCCAGTTCTTCGGCCAGCTGGGTGTTGCTGATGGTCACAGCCTCATCCAGGGTCTTGCCTTTCATCCACTCGGTAGCGAGGGAGCTGGAGGCAATGGCGGAACCGCAGCCGTAAGTCTTGAACTTGGCGTCTTCGATAACGCCAGCGTCGTTGACCTTGATCTGCAGGCGCATAACGTCGCCGCACGCCGGAGCGCCGACCATGCCAGTGCCGACATCAGGGTCTTCCGCGTTCATCTTGCCGACGTTGCGCGGGTTTTCGTAGTGGTCGATGACCTTTTCGCTGTAAGCCATGGTACTGAATCCTCACTCATCAGGGCCGCTCTGGAACCCTGTAAAAACGCCTGCGTTTTCCGCCACGTTTCTACAGAGCTTGGGTGGCGGCTTCTATAGTTAGTGTGCCGCCCACTCGATCTTGGAAATGTCGACACCGTCTTTGTACATGTCCCACAGCGGCGACAGAACGCGCAGCTTGTTGACGGCTTCGCAGACTTTCTGCGCGGCGTAATCGACTTGCTCTTCGGTGGTGAAGCGGCCGAACGTAAAGCGGATCGAGCTGTGTGCCAGTTCGTCGTTGCGGCCCAGCGCGCGCAATACGTACGAAGGCTCAAGGGAAGCCGAGGTGCAGGCCGAACCGGACGAAACTGCCAGGTCCTTGAGCGCCATGATCAGCGACTCGCCTTCGACGTAGTTGAAGCTCAAATTCAGGTTGTGCGGTACGCGGGCAGTCATGCTGCCGTTGATGTACAGCTCTTCAAGGTTCTCGACCTGCTTGTAGAAGCGGTCGCTCAACGCTTTGATGCGCACGTTTTCGGCAGCCATGTCTTCTTTGGCTACACGGAAGGCTTCGCCCATGCCAACGATCTGGTGGGTCGCCAGGGTGCCCGAACGCATGCCGCGCTCGTGACCACCGCCGTGCATGGTGGCTTCGATACGCACGCGAGGCTTGCGGCTCACGTACAGCGCGCCGATGCCCTTAGGGCCGTAGGTCTTGTGGGCGGAGAACGACATCAGGTCGACTTTCAGTTTCGACAGGTCGATGTCGACCTTGCCGGTGGACTGAGCAGCGTCGACGTGCAGCAGAATGCCCTTGGAACGGGTCAGTTCGCCGATGGCTGCGATGTCGTTGATGGTGCCGATTTCGTTGTTCACGTGGATCACGGAAACCAGGATGGTGTCTTCACGCAGCGCGGCTTCGATCATGGCTGGTGTGACGATACCGTCGGTGGTTGGCTCGAGGTAGGTAACCTCGAAACCTTCACGCTCCAGTTGGCGCATGGTGTCGAGGACAGCCTTGTGCTCAATCTTGGTGGTGATCAGGTGTTTGCCTTTGGTCGCGTAGAAATGCGCCGCACCCTTGATTGCCAGGTTATCGGATTCGGTGGCACCGGAGGTCCAGACGATTTCGCGCGGGTCGGCATTGACCAGGTCGGCGACTTGGCGACGAGCGTTCTCGACCGCTTCCTCGGCTTTCCAGCCGAATACGTGGGAACGGGAGGCCGGGTTGCCGAAGTTTCCGTCGACCAGCAGGCATTCGCTCATCTTTTGCGCGACACGCGGATCAACCGGGGTGGTCGCTGAGTAATCAAGGTAAATCGGCAATTTCATGGACTTTCTCCTAATCAGGCTGGCTGGCGTGCCGTTAGCTCTGCGGCTGTCACTCGACGGCGGACGCTTCGATCTTGTCCAGACGCGGCGCCTTGGTGTTGCAACGGCGCTGGTCCTGACGCTGGGCTACTTCTTGCACCTCACGGCGAGTCACAAGATCAGCCAAGCTGATACCACTCAAAAACTCATGGATCTGCAGGCTCAAGTCACACCACAAGTGGTGGGTCAGGCAGGTGTCACCAGCGTGGCAATCACCCAAACCCTGGCATTTGGTGGCATCGACGGATTCGTTGACCGCGTCGATCACCTGGGCTACCTGGATGCCCTGCATGTCGCGGGACAGTTGATAGCCGCCACCCGGCCCACGTACGCTGGAAACCAAGTTGCTACGGCGCAATTTGGCGAACAGCTGCTCGAGATAGGACAGGGAAATGCCTTGGCGCTCGGAGATATCGGCCAGGGACACCGGCCCAGTTTGCGCGTGCAAGGCCAGGTCAAGCATGGCGGTTACCGCGTATCGGCCTTTTGTAGTCAGTCTCATGGACAAGTACCAAGGTGTTTCAGAATGGGAGCAAGTATGCGATTCCCGAGTATTTAAGTCAACTATAAGACCTAGTGCTTTAGTCGGGATTACCCGTAAAAAGGGCGCGCGAATCATAGCAGGGTGGGGTGGGATGGAACAGCGGGAACGGACAACCAGCACTGCCAGACACAACGAAGATCAAATGTGGGAGCGGGCTTGCTCGCGAAGGCGCTGGGTCAGCCAGTATATTCAGCGACTGACACACCGCTTTCGCGAGCAAGCCCGCTCCCACAGGGTCTTGCGGTGATTGCGAGACCTCAGCCAGCCTTGGTGGTGGCAGCCTCGTTCTTGATCTCTGCGAAGTCTTCTTCGCGCAGCTCAGGCAGGTCTTTCGCACAGTAGCTGCTGCCCAGCTCCTTCAACGCACCACACATGCCGTCCAGCTTGCCGTCCACTGCCTGCAAGTGGTCAAGTAACTGGCCAATGGCGCGCGCCACCGGGTCGGGCATGTCTTCGCTGACGCCGTAGGCATCGAAACCGATCTTCTCCGCCATGGCCTTGCGCTTGGCTTCCTGCTCGTCGCCGACTTCCGGCTTGACGATGATGCGCCCAGGAATACCTACCACGGTGGCGCCAGGCGGCACGGCCTTGGTGACCACGGCATTGGAGCCGACTTTGGCGCCCGCACCAACGGTAAACGGGCCAAGCACCTTGGCGCCCGCCCCCACTACCACACCATCACCCAGTGTCGGGTGGCGCTTGCCTTTGTTCCAGGTGGTGCCGCCCAGGGTCACCCCCTGATAAAGGGTGACGTCATCACCGATTTCGGCCGTCTCGCCAATCACAATGCCCATGCCATGGTCGATAAAGAAGCGACGCCCGACTTTGGCCCCCGGGTGAATCTCGATCCCCGTCAGCCAGCGACCGAAGTTCGACACCAGCCGCGCCAGCCATTTCCAGCCCATACCCCACAGGGCGCCGGACAGGCGGTGAATCCAGATCGCGTGCATGCCCGGGTAGCAGGTCAGCACTTCAAAGGCGTTGCGCGCCGCCGGGTCACGGTGGAAAACACTCTGGATATCTTCTCGCAAACGCTCGAACATTTTTAATCCTTCCGCTTAAGAAGCTCGCCACGGGCCGCTTTCTGGGTTTCCGTGAGGATGCCACGCAATATATTCATTTCCGCTCGGCTGACCGAGCTACGCCCGTACAGGCGACGCAGGCGCGCCATCAAATGCCGTGGTTTTTCCGGATCGAGGAATTCGATGGCCACCAGGGTTTGCTCCAGGTGCTCATAGAACCGCTCCAGCTCGTCCATCGTGGCCAACTCGCCACTTTTGGTCGACGCGACCTCATCCTTCTCAACCTTGCTCGGCTGACCTTCAGCGGCCAGCCAGGCCATGCGCACTTCATAACTCAACACCTGCACCGCTGCCCCGAGGTTCAGCGAGCTGAACTCAGGGTCGGATGGAATGTGCACGTGGTAATGACATCGCTGCAGCTCTTCATTGGTCAGGCCGGAATCTTCACGACCGAACACCAGGGCGATTTCGGCACCGCCGGCAGCCTCTTCAACCACTTTGGTGCCGCATTCGCGCGGATCCAGCAGCGGCCAAGGGATACGACGGTCGCGGGCGCTGGTGCCGAGCACCAGGTTGCAGCCGACCAACGCGTCTTCCAACGTGGCGACAACCTGGGCTTTTTCCAGAATGTCATTGGCGCCGGACGCACGGGCATCGGCCTCGTGGTGCGGGAACAGGCGCGGCTCGACCAGCACCAGGCGCGTCAGCCCCATGTTTTTCATGGCTCGCGCCACCCCGCCGATGTTGCCGGGATGACTGGTATTGACCAAGACGACACGAATGTTTTGCAGCAAGGGAGGCGCTCTCGGACACGGGAAAGGGGAGCAAATCTTACAGAACAGCCTAAGGTTATGCCATGAAAGGTAACGTCGTCCTTCACCTGAAGAAAGTTTCTGCTAGAATGCCCGGCTTTCTTTAACAACCTTAGGTGACACATCCATGCAGCCCATGCTGAATATCGCGCTGCGCGCCGCCCGCAGCGCCAGTGAATTGATCTTCCGCTCCATCGAGCGCCTGGATACCATCAAGGTCGACGAAAAAGACGCCAAGGATTATGTATCCGAGGTGGATCGCGCCGCCGAACAGAAAATCATCGACGCGCTGCGCAAGGCCTACCCTACCCACGGCATCCTCGGCGAAGAAACCGGCTTGCACAAAGGCAGCGGCGAAGGCGAAGACTACCTGTGGATCATCGACCCACTGGATGGCACCACCAACTTCCTGCGCGGCATCCCACACTTTGCCGTGAGCATTGCCTGCAAATACCGTGGCCGCCTGGAACACGCTGTCGTGCTCGACCCGGTTCGCCAGGAAGAATTCACCGCCAGCCGTGGCCGTGGCGCCCAGCTGAACGGTCGTCGCCTGCGTGTAAGCGGTCGTACCAGCCTGGACGGCGCCCTGCTGGGCACTGGCTTCCCGTTCCGTGACGACCAGATGGACAACCTGGAAAACTACCTGGGCATGTTCCGCGCCCTGGTTGGCCAGACCGCCGGCATCCGTCGCGCCGGTGCTGCCAGCCTGGACCTGGCTTATGTTGCCGCCGGTCGTTTTGATGCGTTCTGGGAGTCGGGCCTGTCCGAGTGGGACATGGCGGCAGGCGCCCTGCTGATCCAGGAAGCGGGTGGCCTGGTGAGCGACTTCACCGGTGGTCACGACTTCCTTGAGAAAGGCCACGTCGTTGCCGGCAACACCAAATGCTTCAAGGCAGTATTGACGGCGATCCAGCCGCACCTGCCGGCTTCGCTGAAGCGTTAAGCGAGCGAGCACAAAAAAGCACCCCGAGGGGTGCTTTTTTTATGCCTGGGATTTGGGCGATACGGCAATTCCAGCTACAACCGATACCCAATGCGGGAGCGGGCTTGCTCGCGAAAGCGGTGGGTCAGTCAATAAATCTGTTGATTGACACTACGCCTTCGCGAGCAAGCCCGCTCCCACATTTTGAACCGCACCCGACTTGGAATTACTGCTGGTTCTGACCCAGGATCAGACGACCTTCTTTATCCACTGGAATCTGGCCACCGGGATCACGGTCCATGCGCACCGAACCTTCCTTGCCATCCAGGGTGTACCGCACGTCATAGCCGACAACCTTGTCGCTGATGTCGTTGACGGTGTTACAACGGGTTTGCGTAGTGGTGTAGGTATCGCGGTTCTGCATGCCTTCCTGAACCTTGTTACCGGCGTAACCGCCACCCACCGCACCGGCTACAGTCGCCAGCTTCTTGCCATTACCGCCACCGACCTGGTTGCCCAACAGGCCACCCGCCAGCGCACCGACCACGGTACCGACGATTTGATGTTGATCCTGCACAGGCTTCTGCCGGGTCACGGCGACGTCCTTACAGACTTCGCGCGGGGTTTTAATCTGGGTTTTCACCGGCTGCACCGCCAGCACTTGCGCATACTCAGGGCCGCTTTTTACCAGGCTGTAGGTGGCAACAGCACCCCCGGCAGTCACACCGACAGCACCCAATACCGCACCAACCAGCAACGACTTGTTCACGTGAACCTCCTGACCATCACAAACGGACCGAAACGTCCGCGCTATACCCAGCCTTGGAGCGAAAAAAAAGGCGCGAGTTCAATACTCGCGCCTTCTTTGTAACAGCGTGTCAACAAGCGCCCATCAAGGGCGGTCGTCGACCTCCTTGCCGGTAGTGGCAGGCGGGATCAAATCCTCGCTGTTGAGGTTCAGCCAGATCAGCACCACGTTGGCGATGTAGATCGACGAGTAGGTGCCCGCCAGAACGCCGATGAACAGCGCCAGGGAGAAGCCCCACAGGTTGTCGCCACCGAAGATCATCAGCGCAGCAATCGCCAGCAAGGTGGAGATCGACGTCGCCATGGTCCGCAGCAGGGTCTGAGTGGTGGAAACGTTGATGTTCTCGATCAGCGACGCCTTGCGCAGTACGCGGAAGTTCTCACGAACCCGGTCGAATACCACGATGGTGTCATTGAGGGAGTAACCAATGATCGCCAGCACCGCCGCCAATACCGTCAGGTCGAAGGTAATCTGGAAGTACGCCAGGATACCGACGGTCACGATGACGTCGTGGATCAGCGACACAATGGCGCCGACACCGAACTTCCACTGAAAGCGGAACGCCAGGTAGATCATGATGCCGGCCAGCGCCATCAGCATGCCGAGGCCGCCCTGGTCGCGCAGCTCTTCACCGACCTGCGGGCCCACGAACTCGACGCGCTTGACCGACGCCGGGTTGTCGCCGCCGACCTTCTGCAAGGCCTCGGCTACCTGGTGACCCAGTTGCGGATCTTCGCCCGGCATACGCACCAGCAGGTCGGTGGTTGCACCGAAGCTCTGCACGATGGCTTCGTGATAGCCGGCCTTGACCAGCTCGTTGCGCACCAGGGTAACGTCGGCCGGCTTCTCGTAGGTCAGCTCGATGAGCGTACCGCCGGTGAAGTCCAGACCGTAGTTCAAGCCCTTATGGAACCAGCTGAACAACGCCAGAACGGTGAGGACCATGGTGAAGCCGAACGCAACGTTGCGAACGCCCATGAAGTTGATTGTACGTAACATGGCAGCCCCTTAAATCCACAACTTCTTGAAGTCACGCCCGCCAAAGATCAGGTTAACCATTGCGCGGGTCACCATGATGGCCGTGAACATCGAGGTAAAGATACCGAGGGACATGGTCACCGCAAAACCTTTGACCGGGCCGGTGCCCATGGCAAAGAGAATCCCGCCGACCAGCAAGGTGGTCAAGTTGGAGTCGAGAATCGCGGTAAATGCCCGGCCGAAGCCTTCGTTGATTGCACGTTGTACGGTCATGCCCGCCGCGATCTCTTCACGAATCCGCGAGAAGATCAGTACGTTGGCGTCTACCGCCATGCCCATGGTGAGCACGATACCGGCAATACCCGGCAGGGTCAGCGTAGCGCCCAGCAGCGACATCAGGGCCAGCAGCATGACCATGTTGCCCGCGAGGGCCACGGTGGCGATGACGCCGAAGAAGCGGTAGATGGCGATGATGAACAGCGACACAAACAGCATGCCCCACAAGGCCGCATCGATACCCTTGGTGATGTTGTCGGCACCCAGGCTCGGGCCAATGGTGCGTTCTTCAGCAAAGTACATCGGCGCCGCCAGGCCACCGGCACGCAGCAACAGCGCCAGTTCGGACGATTCGCCCTGGCCGTTCAGGCCAGTGATGCGGAATTGAGCACCCAGCGGCGACTGGATGGTCGCGAGGCTGATGATCTTCTTCTCTTCCTTGAAGGTCTGCACCGGCACGTCTTTCTCGACGCCGTTGACCATTTGCTTGGTGTAGGTAGTAACCGGACGTTGCTCGATGAAGATCACCGCCATGCTGCGGCCGACGTTGCTGCGCGTGGCGCGGCTCATCAGGTCGCCGCCGTGGCCATCCAGACGGATGTTCACTTCAGGCGTACCGTGCTGCGAGTCGAAACCCGCCTTGGCGTCGGTCACCTGGTCACCGGTGATGATCAAGCCACGCTCGATCAACGCTGGAGGACGGTTGCCTTCACGGAACTCGAATTCTTCGGCAGTGGCACGTGAAGCTCCCGGCTCAGCGGCCAGACGGAATTCCAGGTTGGCCGTTTTACCCAGGATACGCTTGGCTTCAGCAGTGTCCTGCACGCCCGGCAGTTCAACCACGATGCGGTTGGCACCCTGACGCTGAACGATTGGCTCGGCTACACCCAGCTCGTTGACGCGGTTACGTACCGTGGTCAAGTTCTGCTTGATGGAGTACTCGCGGATTTCCGCGATCTTGGCCGGGCTCATCGCCAGACGCAGTACAGCCTGACCATTCAGGTCGGCCGGTACGATGTCGAAATCATTGAAATTCTTGCGGATCAGAGCACGGGCCTGTTCGCGGGAAGCTTCGTCAGCGAAGCCCAGCTGGATGGCACCGTTGAGCTGCGGCAGGCTGCGATAACGCAACTTCTCTTTGCGCAGCAGGCTCTTCACGTCGCCTTCGTAGACTTTCAGGCGTGCGTCGAGGGCTTTGTCCATGTCGACTTCCAGCAGGAAGTGCACACCACCGGACAAGTCCAGACCCAGCTTCATCGGGTGCGCGCCAATGCTGCGCAGCCATTTTGGCGTAGTCTGTGCCAGGTTCAGCGCGACAACGTAGTCGTCACCCATGGCCTTGCGCACAACGTCTTTGGCCGGCAGTTGGTCTTCTGCCTTGGTCAGGCGCAACAAGCCGCCCTTAGCATCAGCCGCCAATGTTGCCGCTTTAACCTGGATGCCCGCGTCGTTGAGCGCTTTGCTCGCGCGTTCCAGGTCAGCCTGATTGACCTGCAGCGAAGTGCTGGCGCCCGTGATCTGGATCGCAGGGTCATCAGGATAAAGATTGGGAGCGGAATAAATAAAACCGATCGCCAGCACCGCCAGGATCAGTACGTATTTCCACAGAGGGTATTTGTTCAGCATCACGCCGCCCGCTTATAACGCGGGGCGCCTTGCGCGCCCCGTCGATTGGTAAAAGTTGTTACTCAGATCGCTTTGAGCGTGCCTTTTGGCAACGTGGCGGCGATGGCGCCCTTCTGGAACTTCATTTCGACGGTGTCGGAGACTTCCAGAATCACGAAAGCATCGGAAACCTTGGTGATCTTGCCGGCGATGCCGCCAGTGGTCACGACTTCGTCGCCTTTCTGCAGGCTGCCCAGCAGGTTTTTCTGCTCTTTGGCGCGCTTGGCCTGTGGACGCCAGATCATCAGGTAGAAGATGACCAGGAAGCCGACCAGGAAAATCCACTCGAAACCACCGCCCATTGGGCCGGCAGCGGCAGGCGCAGCGGCGTCAGCCATGGCATTAGAGATAAAAAAGCTCATTTAGCACTCCAGTTGCAAATAGTGAATCTTAGGGTCGGAAAACTCAGTCCAAGGGCGGCACAGGGAGCCCGCGCTTGGCATAGAAGGCATCGACGAAGGCGGCCAATGTACCCTGTTGAATAGCCTCGCGCAAACCAGCCATCAGGACTTGGTAGTGACGCAAATTGTGGATGGTATTCAACATGCTACCCAGCATTTCCCCGCACTTGTCCAGATGGTGCAGATAAGCACGCGAGAAGTTCTGGCAGGTGTAGCAGTCACAGGTGGGATCCAGCGGCGAATCATCATGGCGATGGAACGCGTTACGGATCTTCAGCACGCCTGTATCGATGAACAGATGCCCATTGCGGGCATTACGGGTTGGCATCACGCAATCGAACATGTCCACACCGCGGCGCACACCCTCTACGAGATCTTCCGGTTTGCCAACGCCCATAAGGTAACGAGGTTTGTCAGCCGGCATCAGGCCCGGCAGGTAATCCAGCACCTTGATCATCTCGTGCTTGGGCTCGCCCACCGACAGGCCGCCGATGGCCAGGCCGTCAAAGCCGATCTTGTCCAAGCCTTCCAGCGAGCGCTTGCGCAGGCTTTCGTGCATGCCGCCCTGGACGATACCGAACAGCGCCGCGGTGTTGTCGCCGTGGGCATTCTTCGAGCGCTGGGCCCAACGCAGCGACAGCTCCATGGAAATGCGCGCCACGTCTTCATCCGCCGGGTACGGCGTGCACTCGTCAAAAATCATCACGATGTCGGAGCCCAGGTCACGCTGCACCTGCATCGACTCTTCCGGGCCCATGAACACCTTGGAACCGTCGACCGGCGAGGCGAAGGTCACGCCCTCCTCCTTGATCTTGCGCATGGCGCCCAGGCTGAACACCTGGAAACCACCGGAGTCGGTGAGGATCGGGCCTTGCCACTTCATGAAGTCATGCAGGTCGCCATGCTTCTTGATCACTTCCGTGCCCGGGCGCAGCCACAGGTGGAACGTGTTGCCGAGGATGATCTCGGCGCCGGTGGCTACGATGTCACGCGGCAGCATGCCCTTGACGGTGCCGTAGGTGCCCACAGGCATGAAAGCCGGGGTTTCGACGGTGCCGCGTGGAAAGGTCAGGCGACCACGACGAGCCTTGCCGTCAGTGGCCAATAATTCAAACGACATACGACTCATAGTGGTTCCTCAGGGCCCGCTTCTTTAGGAGCAGTCGGCGCCGGGTTACGGGTGATAAACATCGCATCACCGTAGCTGAAAAAACGGTACTCGTTGGCGATGGCGGCTTGATACGCGGCCATGGTTTCCGGGTAACCGGCAAATGCCGACACCAGCATCAACAGCGTGGATTCCGGCAAATGGAAGTTGGTCACCAGGCAATCGACCACATGGAACGGCCGGCCCGGGAAGATAAAGATATCGGTGTCGCCACTGAACGGCTTGAGCACGCCATCACGCGCCGCACTCTCCAGTGAACGCACGCTGGTGGTGCCCACCGCTACAACGCGACCGCCGCGCGCCTTGCACGCCGCCACGGCATCCACGACGCCCTGGCTGACTTCCAGCCACTCGCTGTGCATATGGTGGTCTTCGATGTTATCCACACGCACCGGCTGAAACGTACCGGCCCCCACGTGCAGGGTCACATAAGCGCTCTCGACGCCCTTGGCGGCAATCGCATCCAGCAACGGCTGGTCGAAATGCAGCCCGGCCGTCGGTGCAGCCACCGCACCCGGGCGCTGGGAGTACACCGTCTGATAGCGCTCGCGGTCCGCGTCTTCGTCGGGGCGGTCTATATAAGGAGGCAACGGCATATGGCCGACGCGTTCCAGCAGCGGCAACACCTCTTCGGCAAACTTGAGCTCAAACAACGCGTCATGGCGCGCGACCATCTCGGCCTCGCCACCGCCATCGATCAGGATGCTCGACCCCGGTTTCGGCGACTTGCTGGAGCGCACATGGGCCAGCACGCGATGGCTGTCCAGCACCCGCTCCACCAGAATTTCCAGCTTGCCGCCGGACGCTTTCTGGCCAAACAGCCGTGCCGGAATCACCCGGGTGTTGTTAAACACCATCAAATCGCCTGGGCGTAAATGCTCAAGCAAATCAGTGAATTGACGGTGTGCAAGGGCACCGCTCACCCCGTCCAGGGTCAGCAGTCGACTGGCGCGACGCTCGGCCAAAGGGTGGCGAGCGATCAGCGAATCAGGGAGCTCAAAAGTAAAGTCAGCAACGCGCATGATGGGGTTCGTCTAGCAGGGCCGGGAAGTCTAGCGGAAATAGTGAAAATAGACCATGAAACGTGATTGACCAACGGTAATCTCATCTCTATACTTCGCCGCCATTGAGCCCTGATGGCGGAATTGGTAGACGCGGCGGATTCAAAATCCGTTTTCGAAAGGAGTGGGAGTTCGAGTCTCCCTCGGGGCACCATCTTAAAGAAAGACCTTGAAATTCAAGGTCTTTTTTTTCGCCTGTAGAAAAGTGCGTATGCACGGGTGAACGCAGACGTTAAGGAGCCGGGACCATGGAATTGACGCTGGAAGCTGTTGCGCTTTTTGCTCTCAAGCTGGTGCATGAGACCGAAGGCGCGAGCCCGATTCTGCGGGATGATTTGGTCATGGACGGGTATGAGCGGGAAGTGTTCGGGTTGTTGGTGCGCCAGGGGGATTTGGCCACGATTCAGGTGAAGCTTGATGAGTGTATTGCCCAGGCACTGAATACGTTAGGCGGTGCCGACACCGTACTCGGGCGTGAATTGCTCAAGCTGTCCGCCGATGTACAACAGGTCCACAGCCTTGATGAGCTAAGCCCGCCGCTGATTACTCTCAAGGACTACCTGAAAGATATCCAGTGAGTCGGTGATCAACACACCGGCCAGATACACCATCAATACGGCGACGCCAGCGTCCAGGCATCGCCAGACCACCGGTGAACGAAACAGCCCGGCCAATCGCTGACATCCCAGCGCCAGCACCACAAACCACACCAACGATGCCGTCATGGCACCGGTTGCGAACAGCACTTGTTGGCCTGCGGGTTTGGCAGCACCCATAGCGCCGATCAGCACGACCGTATCGAGCCATGCGTATGGGTTGGCAAAGCCGAGCACCACCGCCGTACGTAACAGCCCGCGTTGCGAATTGCCGCCCTGAGTGTCCGGCATGGACTGGTTACGGATGCAGGCCAATAAGCGCTGGGCACCAAACCACAGTAGATAAAGCGCGCCGGACAGCAGCATTAGCACCATCACCTCTGGCCAACTTCCCAGCAGCGAACCTAAACCCGTGACGCCAAAAGCGATCAGCAGGATGTCGGCCAAAACACAAATAGCGACCACGCCCCAAATAGGGCCACGGCCGACAGCTTGGCGGATGACCAAGGTGTCTTTTGGGCCGGGAGCGGCGAACAATCCGATGCCCAAGAGCAAGCCTTCGACGTACAGGGCACTGAAGTTAGAAAACATGGAATGTCCGTGTCCGCAAAAATACTAGAGAGAATGAATAGGTTGATTACCAAAACCGGTGTGACGAGCATTCACAGTGCTGTTGAGATCGATTGATTGTCGGCGGTAAAAGCTCGTCAGCAACTGCTCCGGGTTCGGATTAGCAAAGTAAATCAACGAACTTCTGGCGACCGGTTTCAAGGGTGCAAGTACGGCATGGTAGGCAGCAGGAATTGCATGATCGGAAAGCTCTGTGAGCAAAGAACCCGCCAGAACTGCAATCTCGCCCTCTAGAAGGCGCACGGGCTCTAATGAACTGCCCTTCACCAAAACCAAACCCTCGCGGGTAGGTTTGATAAACGACAGCATGTGACCATCTTCATGAGGGTCCTGAGCAAATCGACGTACACAACCTGTCGTCTGCGCTCCGTAGACACAGAGCTGCACGTAGGACGCGGAGCGAAAGGGAGCTAATGGAGAGACGCCAAACTCACCACAAACACCGTCCATCAACTCCTTAGCCAACTCGCTGATCTGCCTCTCAAAACTATCAACAGCTGCAAAAAATGTGCTTCGCGTGAAATCGAAAGCCATTCGTTTAGATGCGTGCACGGGCCAGTAGCAGAACCGTTCACATAGATCAGGTTGGTCTTCGATACCCGAATACTCGGCGCCAAAAGGAAAAAATCCGTCAGTGTCTAGGGCAAAGGAAAATGATTCTTTGGTGGCTTGGGAAATTGCCGAGTATCCATCAACGATCTTTTTGTAGTCCTGCA
The DNA here is from genome assembly GCF_045447295.1 of Pseudomonas sp. O39. NCBI lineage: Bacteria > Pseudomonadati > Pseudomonadota > Gammaproteobacteria > Pseudomonadales > Pseudomonadaceae > Pseudomonas > Pseudomonas sp. O39. The sequence continues at coordinate 116,581 of NZ_JBJGXV010000003.1, read as the reverse complement.
GCATTGCATCAGATATTTGCAGGGTGCCAAAGCCTGATCGGGCAATGGATTCACAACACGCTTTTATTTGAGTCATAGCTATATCCAAAGATTGATGTAAAGGAATGCAACACACACTAGGTTCGCAAGCGTGTGAGAAACCGCGACACTGGATACAGCCAACCGAGACGGGACCTATCCATGTCCTTCACAACGTCGCCAGCAGAAGTGCGAGTGTGCACTGCCCAATACACGTGACGGCGAGCAGGTTGTCCTTTTTGACGAACAAGGTGACGACTCACCAAGGACTGGGGATTAATAATCGACTATGAGCATCAAAACGCGCGACACACTCCGTGCCCTAGTCGTACGACGCAGCCGAGAACTGGGCAAATCCATGACCACCCTGGCCAAGGAAGCTGGCATTTCCAGAACCTATCTCTACGGATTGGCAGGCGGCGCCTCGCAAGATCCCTCGGTACGTACACTGATCAAACTCGCCAAGGCGTTGCAGGTTTCGCCGCTGCTGCTGTTCCGCTACTTCGCCGACCTGGCAGGCGCTCCGGCTGACGCAAACTCAATGGCCACCACCAACCGAGCCATTGGCCTGCATGACCCGAGTGACATCGCCGTCTTCAATGCAGACGTAACCACGCCCGATCAAACCGTCGTGCTGCCCGGCGAAATCTTTCAGAAAACCTGGGAAATCCAGAACCTTGGCTCCCGCCCCTGGCGTGGCCGCAGGTTGGTGCGAGTAGACGGCGAATACGTCATCGCCCAACGCACCGCCACGGGCGCGCCACTGGAAGTGGTGATGGACACACACCTGCGCAGCCTGAACAACGAGGTCGCTATTGCAGAAACACTGCCCGGCCAGCCGGTGCACATCACTGTGGAGTTTGCCGCGCCCAAGGAAACCTGCACGGTCACGTCCATCTGGCGGATCGAGGATGAACACGGTCAGCCCTGCTATGGCCCCGCCTTCATCCTGCATGTAATCGTCAACGTCATGGCACGCTGAATGGCCTCACCGCCGCCCTTCAACCGCCATCCGCACCGCCAACCCCATCAACACCGAGCCCATCACCCAGCGCTGCACCACCTGCCAACCCGGGCGGGTGACAAAGAACACCGCGATGGAGCCCGCCATGATGGCAATCACCGAGTTAACGCTCACGCTGATGGCAATCTGCGTAAAGCCCAGCACCAGGGACTGCGTCAGCACACTGCCATGGCCGTTCGGGTCGATGAACTGCGGCAGCAACGACAAATACATCACCGCCACCTTGGGGTTCAGCAGGTTGGTCACAAAGCCCATCATGAACAGCTTGCGCGGGCTGTCCTGGGGCAAGTCCCGCACTTGAAACGGCGAACGGCCACCCGGCTTGACCGCCTGCCAGGCCAGATACACCAGGTACAACGCCCCGCCGAGCCGCAGCGCGTCGTAGGCAAACGGCACTGCCATCACCAACGCGGTGATGCCCAATGCCGCGCACAGCATGTAAACCACAAACCCCAACGCAACGCCGCCCAGGGAAATCAACCCGGCCTTACGCCCCTGGCAAATCGAGCGGGAAATGAGGTAAATCATGTTCGGCCCGGGCGTTAGCACCATGCCGAGTGAGATCAGGCCATAGGCAAGCCAGCTGGACAGTTCGGGCATGGTGTCGCTCCAGAAATAGTGTGTTGGACGCCATGGTAGGGCGTTGGAAAGCCGGGCGTTAGATACAGATCCGCGAGCAAAACGTCATACACACTCACAGGCGTTTGCCGCACCACTCACCCAGGACAGGCACATGATCGACTTCAACAACAAAGGCTTCTTCAAACTCAAACAAAACAACGAATACGCCGAACGCGTCTCCGCCCTGCTGCTCGACCGCGAAGAAGTGATCGACGCCTACAAAGCCATGCGCGACGGCGTGGTCTTCACCACCAAGCGCATCATCGCGGTGAACGTGCAGGGGATTACCGGCAGCAAAAAGGACTTCACCTCGCTGCCGTACAAAAATATCGTCGCGTACTCGGTGGAAACATCCGGCACGTTTGATCTGGATTCGGAGTTGGAGATTTACTTTTCGTCGCTGGGGAAAGTGGTCATGAAAATCAGATTGTGCTGGTACGAAAAGAACAGTGATGACTTAAAAGCAGATGAGTACTCGGCAGATATCGATGACGCTGACAGTTCCTTTGAGGCATTAGGTTTGAGCGATGAAACCGCAATATATGCCGACGTTTTCAACGTTCTCCCAAATTGGATAAAAATTCTCCAGCCACACTTCCAGCATGTAATACAGCCCAACCTATTCGACTACCAAATTTCCTTCCGCTATCAAGGCGCTTGGCCGCCCCCTCCAAAACAACCCCGTACAGAGTCTTGATGCAATGAAAAAGCCCCTCCTCTACCGCTCAGTCAACACCCGTACCCACGGTGTGCGTCACGGTAGCGGTTTCGCTTATCGCTATGAACGGCATACCAAAAGTGCACAGCGTTCACTGTCCACCCGCGGTTCAATGCACAGCCGTCAACGACACGGTTTTGACTACACGCCGCTATTCCGATTTCTCCTGTCCAACGTTGGTCAGCCATGGGACAAGGTGTTCAGCGAAGCCAATGCTCGCCTGGATCGCCCGGAGCCCGTGTTCTGGATGGTTGCTCTGCATGAAAATGACAAAGACGACTATGTGCTATTGGGTGATTTCAGCTATTACAGCGGTTTGTGGGTCGACGCGGCAGGCCTGCTGCAAAAGGTTAACCCCCAATTGACGCCCGAACAGATGAAGCCCAGTTGTGACTGCTGCACCCACACGTTCAACGGTGTGGTATTCCCGCAGGCGCTTGCGCGCAAGCCGTGAAGCTCAGCCGCGCGCGCAAGCCGCCCTGCTGCAAATTTTGCAACGTCAACGCACTGCCGATCTTGCCCACGATCATCTCCACAATCGCCAACCCCAACCCCGCACCATTGGCGTTATCCCGGCTATAAAACCGCTCAAACAAACGCTCCATTTCCGCTTCATCAATCCCCGGGCCCTGGTCTTCCACGCTCAAGCAGTTAAGGCCAATCACCACTTTCACTTCGCTGCCCGCCGGGGAAAAATTCAGTGCATTGGTTACCAGGTTCTGTAGCGCAATGGCCAGGGCTACCGGCTCGGTTTGCACCCAACACTCTTCTTCGCCTTCGAGCACCAACTCCACACCTTTCTCCATGGCCAGCGGCGTCAATTCGGCCAGTTCTTCGCGCACCAGTTCCGTCAATTGCACAGGCTTGCGCACGGGGTTGCTCAGTTGCGGCTCGATACGCGCCATGGTCAGTAATTGGCTGCCAATGCGTGTGGCGCGGTCCACGCCGTTGACCAGGAAGTCCAAGGCTTCGCGCCGTTGCGCTTCGGTCGCAGCACTTTGGGCGTTTTGTGCATGGATGCGCAGGATCGCCAATGGCGTGCGCAGTTCGTGGGCGGCGTCGGCGATGAAACGGCGTTCGCGCTCCAACAGGTCATCCATTTGCACCAACAGCCGGTTAAGCGCGGTTTGCATGGGCTCCAGATCGGTCGGCAACGGCTTGAGGTTCAGCGGTTGCAAGGTGTCGGTATTGCGCCCCCGAATCGACCTCACCATGGCGCGCAACGGGGTGAGCCCCCAGCCAATGGTCAGCCAGATCAACACGGTCAGCAGCGGCACGCCGATCAAGGTGGGCCAAAGGGTGTGGCGCACAATGCGCTCGATCAGGTCCTGGCGAATGTCGTCGCGCTCGCCCACCCAGATCAGCAGTCCCTGTTGCGGGTCGGCGAGGAGGTAGGCGCACCAGTCATTATCGTTGTCCATGATGTCGTGGGCGCCGAGGGTGGCCGGCGGTGCAGTCAGCACGGGGGCTTCGGCGGAACGTACGAGCAATTGCCCGTCACTGCGCCACACCTGGAAGGTCAGGCGAGTTTCGTACGGGTGGGCCACGCCCTCCTCCCCCACACGGCTCATGGCCTGGTCGAACGCCTGATATAAGCGGTCCCAGTCGGCTTCGCCGGGGTCGCGTTGGCGCAGCACACCTTGCAGCAGGCGCGCACTTTGGGCGAGTTGGGCGTCGTAGACTTCTTCGATTTCGTGGTGGCTGTCGCGCAGCACGAGCCAGCTGATCAGGGCATCACCGAGCAAAATAAACACCAGCACCGGAATGAGGATGCGCGCGCGAACCGAGGTCATGGTTTAAGCGCCAGCACATAGCCAACACCGCGCACGGTGCGGATCAGGTCGGTGGAGAGTTTTTTACGCAGGTTGTGGATAAGTACTTCGAGGGTGTTGCTCTCGACCCGGTCCTGCCAGCCATACAACGCCCGGGCGAGGCGCTCGCGGGTCACCACTTTGCCGGGGCGCACCATCAGTTGGTGCAGCAGCTGGTATTCCATCGGCGTGACGATGATCTCTTCATCCTGGTAACGCACTTGCTGGGTGGCCGGGTCGAGGCTGACGCCGGCATGTTCCAGCATCGGTTGCGCGCGGCCCTGGCTGCGGCGCAACAGGGCGCGCACGCGGGCTTTGAGTTCTTCGACGTCGAAGGGTTTGATCAGGTAGTCGTCGGCGCCCGCGTCCAGCCCGGCGATGCGTTCGGCGGTGCCGTCGCGGGCGGTGAGGATCAGCACCGGCAGGTCATGCTGCCCGGCGCGCAGTTGCTGCAACAGGTCGAGGCCATCCAGGCGTGGCAGGCCGAGGTCGAGCAGCAGCAAATCGAAGCTTTCAGTGCGCAGCGCGTGCAAGGCGCTGAGGCCATCTTGCAGCCAATCCAGCGTGTAGCCTTCAGCGCTCAATGCCACGCGAATGCCCTGGCCGAGGGCACGATCATCTTCGACAAGGAGTAGGCGCATAACGAAATCTCTGTAGGAAACGGCGGAATCATGCCGGTTCTACGGTGGGTCATTCCGGGAAAGATGTTACGGCGCGTTGCCAACTAAGGTTGCACTAAGGTTGGTTTTGCACTGTGAAATCTCCCACATCTGCTGAGAGCTTTTTCATGCGCAAAATTCTCCTGCTGTCTCTGCTTATCGCCAGCCCAATGGCCCTCGCCGGCCCGCAGTGCACCACCGCCGAGCGTTCGCAATGGCAAGACGAAAAGGCCTTTCAGGACAAGCTCAAGGCCGACGGTTACACCATCAGCAAGTTCAAGGTCACTGACGGCAACTGCTACGAGATCTACGGCTTCGACAAGGACAAGCGCAAGGTCGAGATCTACCACGACCCGGTCACCGGCAAGGCCGTGAAGACTGAGATCAAGGGCTGATGCCAGGCGAATCCCTGCGCCTGTGGGACCCGCTGGTGAGGCTGTTTCATCTGTCTGTCGCCGGGGTCTTTATCGCCAATTACTTCTTTAACGAAGCGGGCGATGACTGGCATGTGTGGCTGGGCTACTACGCCATGGCCTGGCTGCTGGTGCGGTTGGTGTGGGGGTTTGTAGGGCCGCGCAGTGCGCGCTGGTCGGATTTCTGGCCATCGCCTGCGCGCCTCGGTAACCACGTGCGTAGGGTTTTCACCGGGCGAGCACTGCATCGCCTCGGCCATTCGCCCATCGGCGCGCTGGTGATGCTGTTGATGATGTCGGCGCTGCTGACCCTCGGTATCAGCGGCTTCCTGATGCAGGAAGTCGACGCGCTATGGGGCGCCGATTGGCCGCTGCAAGTCCACGAGACCGCCGCCAATGTGCTGCTGGCCCTGGTCTGTGTGCATGTACTGGCCGCCGTGTATGAAAGTCTCCAGGTGAAGGACAACCTGCCGTTATCCATGCTCACCGGTCGCAGGAAGCGCCTGCCGGATGATCGTGCGCAGTAATCCTTTTCTCTGACAGGTTCTCTATGCGCTCCGCCCTACTGATCTGCAGCCTGCTAGGGGTATTTATTGCCGCCTGGCTCAGCCATCCGCCGCACGTGCTCGCACCGTTTGCGCAAGCGAGCCCGAACACCGCCAAGGTCGCGACGGCGCCGCACTACACCAGCCGCTTCGTGTCCTCGCAACTCACCGACTTTGTGCACTCCTCGTCCGTCACCGCGCTGCCCGGCGGCGACTTGATGGCCGTGTGGTTTGCCGGTTCGCGCGAAGGCGCCGCCGATGTGCAGGTGCGCACCGCACGGTTTGATGCGCGCAGCGGCGAATGGGGCGCCGAGCATGTGCTGGCGACGCGGGAAAGCACGCGGGACGGCACTCAGCGTTACATCCGTAAACTGGGCAACCCGGTGATTGCGCTGGGGCCGGATAAACGCCTGTGGATGTTTTACGTGTCGGTGTCGGTCGGCGGCTGGGCCACCAGTGCGATCAACGTGATGGTCTCCGAGGACCTTGGCGCGAACTGGTCGGCACCTCGGCAATTGGTGACCTCGCCGTTCTTCAACATCAGCACGCTGGTACGCGCCGCGCCGGTGTTTCACGCCGACGGCTCGATCGGCCTGCCGGTGTATCACGAGTTCATGGGCAAGTTCGCCGAATACCTCTACTTGAGCGCGGACGGTGCGGTGATCGACAAATTCCGCATCAGCCGTGGCAAGCATTCCCTGCAACCGACCATCGTGCCGCAGGACGGCCAGCGCGCCGTGGCGATGTTGCGTTACGCCGGCGAAACCCATCACCGCGTGCTCGCCAGCCGCACCGAGGACGCCGGGCAAACCTGGAGCGAGCCGTACCCGCTGGAACCGGCCAACCCCAATTCATCGCTGGCGGCGGTGGGCACCGAAGACGACGGTTTGCTGGTCGCCCTCAACGACCTGCAGGACGGCCGCTTCAAGCTCAGCCTTTACGGCACCGACGCCAAGCTGAGCCAATGGCGCACGGTGGTGGAGCTGGACCAATCACCCGACCCGCTGGGCCAACCGTTTTCCCCCGAGGCCTATAAAGCGATCATCGGCGAAGGCTTTCGCGCGTCCAGCGGCGCCAAACGCCTGCCGCTGGAACAACGTTTCCTGAGCAATCTGGATTATCGCGTGTGCAAACCCCGTGGCTGCGATTTCGAGTACGAGTACCCGTATTTCAGCCGCAGCCCGGACGGCATGTATCACTTGGTGTACTCGTGGAATAACACCTTTATCAAACATGTCAGCTTCAACGAAGCCTGGCTGGCGGAGCGTCTGTGATGGTTTCTGTGTGGCAAGCCCATTTGAGTTTTGTGTTGCTGGGGTTTGTGGCGCTGTGTGCCCTGCGCTTTACCGCGCCGTGGCGGCCGTGGTTGCTGCCCGTGCTGGTGGTGGTGAGTTTTATCCCGGTGAATGAACTGCCCTTGGCGGCGTACGTACGCAGCTTTACCGATGACCTGGCGATCAGCACGTTGGTGTTGTTGGCGTGGGTGGGGCTGTGCCGGTTGGGCGTGGTACAGCCGCTGGGCCGTCAGCACCTGGTGCAATTGCTGGTGCTGTTTGGCGTGCTGAGCCTGCTGTTGTACCCGGCAACGATGGGCCTGACGTATTTCGACCCTTACCGCTGGGGCTTTAACCCTCGGCCGATGATTGTGCTGGTGGGGGCGGCGGCGCTGTTGATGCTGTGGCTGCGCAATGCATTAGCGGTGTGGATGTTGGCGATCGGCACCCTGGCGTTCGCGTTGCGGCTGAAGGCTTCGGAGAACTATTGGGATTACCTGGTTGATCCGCTGTTGGCGGGCTACTGCGTAGTCGCAGGATTAATGCAATGCAAACTGTGGGAGCGGGCTTGCTCGCGAATGCGGCGTGTCAGGCAACAACTCTGGCACTGATACACCGCTTTCGGGAGCAAGCCCCCTCCCACATTTGATCGGCGTCGTTTTGGACATTGGGAAGGGTCAATGATGGGTGCGTTGCAATCACGCCGCCTGCGCTACGGCGTGGGCGCGATCGGGTTGGTGTTTGTGTTGCTGGCGGCGTTGCGGCTGGTGTTTTTAATCAGCTTTTCCGGCCTTGAGTTAAACACCCCGGCGCTGCTGGAAACCCTGGGCATCGGCCTGCGGTTCGACCTGCGTCTGGCGGTGTTGATCCTGTTGCCGCTGGCGCTGCTGGCCTGGTTCCCGCGCTGGAACCTCACGACCTCGTCCGCGCTGCGCTGGCTGGCGCGCGGCTATCTGGTGGTGGCGCTGGCCGGGGTCGGCCTGGTGTACATCATCGACTTCGGCCACTACGCCTACCTCGGTGTGCGTATCAACGCGACCGTATTGCGCTACCTGCAAGACGCACAGATTTCGCAACAGATGGTGTGGGAAACCTACCCGGTGCTGTGGATAACCGCCTGCTGGCTGGCGGCAGTCGCCATGTGGGTGTGGGCGTTGGTGTGCCTGGAGCGATTGACCCTGGACCGCGAACCCAACACCATCGGCAAATGGGCGGTGGCGTCTGTGGCCGTGGTCGGCGTTGTCGCCGTGCTGCTGGCGCTGCTCGGCCGCGTAGCCAACCTCAACCTGGAAAACCCGGTGCCGCTGCGCTGGAGCGATGCGTTCTTTTCCGGCAATAGCCAGGTCGCCGCCGTGGGCCTGAACCCGGTGCTGTTTTTATACGACACACTCAAGGTCGGCCAAGCGCAATTCGATGAAGCCAAAGTGCGCGAGCACTACCCGCAGGTGGCCGCGTATTTGGGCGTTGATCAGCCCGATCCCAAGCAATTGAATTTCACCCGTGAGCAAGGCGTGCAGCCCTATCGCCTGCAAGGCGAGCGCCCGCCCAATGTGATCTTCGTGATGCTCGAATCCCTCGGCACCAGCGCCGTCGGCGCCTACGGCAACCCGCTGAACCCCACGCCGAACCTGGATAAACTGGCGACGCAAAGCTGGTTCTTCAAACACTTCTACGTGCCCGTCACCGGCACCGCCAAAACCGTCTGGGCGAGCATCACCGGCGTGCCGGATGTCACGCGCCAGGAGACCGCCACGCGCAACCCGCTGATCACGCGGCAACACACGCTGATCAACGCGTTCGAGGGCTACCAGAAGTTCTACATGATCGGCGGCAACGCCGGTTGGGCGAATATCAATGCGTTGATCCGCCAGAGCATCGACGGCGTGCGGCTGTTTGACGAAAGCCACTGGCGCTCGCCACGGGTGGACGTGTGGGGCATCTCCGACCTGGACCTGTTCAAGGAAGGCGACTCACTGCTGCGCGCGGTGCCAAAAGACCAGCCTTTCTTCGCCTACGTGCAAACCTCCGGCAACCATCGCCCGTTTACCATCCCCAAGCAAAACGATGGCTTCCAACTCAATAACGTGACGCTGGAGCAAGCCCAGGCTGCCGGTTCACGCAGCGTCGAGCAATATAACGCGGTGCGCCTGCTGGATTACAACATCGGCCGCCTGATGGAAATCGCCAAGGCCGGCGGCTGGTACGACAACAGCATTTTTGTGTTTTTCGGCGACCACAACACCCGCATCAGCCAGATCCCGCACATGGCGCCCGCCTTCGAGCAATTGGGCCTGGAAAGCAACAATGTGCCGCTGCTGATCCACGCCCCGGGCCTGCCACCGCGGGTGATTGAAGAAGCCGTGGGCCTGGCGGATTTGCTGCCGACAGTCGCCGGCATGGCGGGCATACCGTTTCGCAACGGCGCGATGGGCCGCGACATCCAGCAACCAGCGCCGGAAGGCGAACGCGTGGTGCCGCTGGTGCTGCATGAGGGCACATTCCCGATTATCGGTGGCGTGACCAAGGACTTCCTGCTGCAGATGCAACATGACGGCAGCTCGCCGACCCTGCATGACCTGGCCTCGCAAACGCCGAGGGAGGATGTGGCCGAACAGCACCCTGAAGAGTTTCAACGCTTACAGGGGCTGACGCGCGGGCTGCATGAGAGTGCGCGGTTGATGTTGTTCAGGAACGTGCGCGAATGATTACTTGGGCTGGAAGGTTTCCAGGTACGCCAGGATGTTTTCAATTTTTTCCGGGTCGCTGATTCCCCAGAAGATCATGCGCGTGCCGCTGACCACCTTCTTCGGCGCCTCGATATAGGCGGCGAGTTTGTCGCGGGTCCAGACCACGCCGGAATTTTTCATCGCGTCGGAGTACTGATAGTCAGTGGTGGTGCCGGCGGGGCGGCCGATGATGCCGTTGAGCTCCGGCCCAAAACCGCCGCGTGCACCTTCGCCGATGCTGTGGCAGCCGCCGCAGGTCTTGGCGAAGAGCTTGCCGCCCGCCTCGGCGTCACCCGCCGCAAAGGCCGGGCCGGTGTTGAGGATCAGGGCGAGGGTCAACAAGGCGTACTTCATTTATGGCTCCACAGCGGGCAACGGTGAGTCGATTATGCCTGTATCAACCTTACTGTGCCGCTGCGGCCCACCACCGCGCAACCGCTCTAAAACGACCACCCATCGCCCCGCACATATCCAATCGAACCTATTCACGCCCGCCCCACTCCACCTTACTGAACCCTGATGGTGGAGTAAGGATCATGGCCCAGCCATCGATTTTAGTGCTGGAAGACGACGAGATTATTCGTTCGTTAATGGTCGACGTACTGGAGGATTTCGGGGCTCATGTCACCTCGTTTCCTTCGGCGGATGAAGGAATGATTTACCTGGAACGCGGCGACGACCCGGTAGACCTGATTGTCAGCGATATCCAAATGCCCGGCCTGCTCAACGGGTATGACCTGAGCAAGGTGGTGGCGCATCGTTGGCCATCAGTGCCGGTGGTGCTGACCTCCGGCAATACCAGACTGGCGGCGCAACTGGGCGGTTCCGTACGTTTTTTGCCCAAGCCGTGGAGTGCCGAACATTTGGTTGAGTGCGTGCAAAACGCACTGACCCAACAGGGTTCATCCCTGCATTGATAGCACCGCAATATCACCCAAACCGAACTTGATGCGCCGCCCTGTGGTCATTAATCACGCAAGGAGCGACTTTTCTGATCTGCCGGTCAGCCTTTTCGCCTAGTGCGTGCAGTTGACGGTAATGCGTTGTGTAGAATCGTCGCCATTTTACTCGCGTCATTCATGGCCGAAAGGCCCACAGTTCGAGCTCACTGAATGCATTTACAGGCCCCTGACGTTGCTGCGCCCTCATTGCTGGAAGCGTTGCGCTCAGGCACCGGCCTGCTGCATGTAGCGCTGGAAAAACGCCTGCCGTTTTTCTCCGAACGTCTGGATGCCGACTGGTACCAACGCCTGCTTCAGGCGTACTACGGCTTTTATGGGCCGATGGAAGCGGCATTGTATGACAGTGGTTTGATCCCCGATGGTTTCGATACTGCGTTGCGGGTGAAAACACCAACATTGCTGTGCGATCTCTACGCTCTTGGCCTGACTGGCGCCGACGTCAGCGCCCTCCCCCGTTGCAGTCAACGCCCAACGTTCGATAACCCCGCCGCCTGCCTCGGTGCTTTGTACGTACTGGAAGGTGCGACCCTGGGCGGCCAGGTATTGCGCCGAGAAATGGGCAAGCGCCTGGATATCGATGCGGATAACGGTGGCGCGTTTCTCAACGTCTACGGCGCCGAGACCGGTCGGCGCTGGAAAGACTTTCTCGATTACCTGAGCGGTCAGTCACTGGATGCGCCAGCCAAACAGCGCGCAGTGGAGGCGGCCTGTTCGACATTCAGCGGCTTTGAGCAATGGCTCGCCAGCCAGGAAGTACTGCTATGAAACCTGAAGATTTTGAAGAACTGCTTGCCAACTGCGCCGACGAACCCATCCGCACCCCGGGGGCGATTCAGCCCCACGGTGTGTTGCTGACACTGTCGGAGCCAGGCCTGAACATCATCCAGGTCAGCGCCAACGTAGGCGTATTGTTCGGCCACGCGCCAGAGTCGCTGTTGGGCCAACCGCTGCACACCTTGATTGGCGCAGAACATGCCCAAACCGTACAAGCCATGGCTGAACACAGCACGTTTTTCGAAGCACCCGCGCTGCATGTCACCTTCAACGGTGCGCAATTTGAGGGCCTGCTGCATCGCCATCAGAACGTATTGGTGCTGGAGTTCGAACCTCGGCTCGAAAATTTTAAACCCCGCGCCCTGAATGGCCGCACCAGCAACTTGGGCAAAATGCTGCAACGCCTGCAGTCGGCGAAAACCCTGCAAGCGCTGTACGAAATCAGCGTGAATGAAATCCAGGCTATCACCGGTTACGACCGGGTGCTGATCTATCGCTTCGAAGAAGAAGGCCATGGCCAGGTCATCGCTGAAGCGTCGGCGCCATCCATGGAGCTGTTCAACGGTCTGTTCTTCCCCGCATCCGACATCCCCGAGCAGGCCCGCGAGCTGTACCGCACCAACTGGCTACGCATCATCCCGAATGCCGCCTACGAGCCGGTGCCGCTGCTGCCCAAGCTGCGCCCGGACACTGGCCAGCCGCTGGATTTGAGCTTTGCCACCCTGCGCAGCGTGTCGCCAATTCACTGCCAGTACATGCAAAACATGGGCGTGCTGTCGTCCATGAGCATCTCCTTGATGGCGGGTGACAAGCTCTGGGGCCTGATCAGTTGCGGCAACCGCGAGCCGCTGTTGGTGCCCAATGATCTGCGCATCACCTGCCAAACCATCGGCCAGGTGCTGTCGTTGCAGATCAGCGCCATGGAAGCCCTGGACGTGAGCCATCAGCGCGATGAGAAAGTGGAGGCACTGGCCCTGCTTGATCAGGCGATGAAAGCCTCTGAGCAAAATGTGTTCGAAGGCCTGGCCCAGCAGCCGCAGGTGCTGATGGAACTGACGCTGTCGGGTGGCGTGGCGATCATCGAAGACAAGCAGCTGCATCGTTACGGCAACTGCCCTGAGCCGGAGCAGATTCGCGCCTTACACAAATGGCTGCAAGCAAGCGGCCAACCGGTGTTTGCCAGCCATAAGCTGGCGTCGGTCTACCCGCCCGCCGCCGAGTATCAGCAAGTGGCCAGCGGTGTCCTGGCCATGAGCCTGCCCAAGCCGGTGGACAATGGCGTGCTGTGGTTTCGCCCGGATGTGAAAGAGAGCATCAACTGGAGCGGCAACCCGAACAAGCCGCTGAACCTGGAAAACTCCGACGCTGGCTTGCATCTTCGCCCACGCACCTCGTTTGAAATCTGGAAAGTGGAAATGGCCGGCATCTCCACCAAGTGGAGCCATGGCGACCTGTTTGCGGCCAACGACCTGCGCCGTTCCGCCCTGGAAAATGACCTCGCGCGCCAAGTGTTGCGTGAGCAGCAAGCGGTGCGTGCGCGTGATGAACTGGTGGCGGTGGTGTCCCATGATTTGCGCAACCCGATGACCGTTATCTCGATGCTCTGCGGCATGATGCAAAAGACCTTCAGCTCCGACGGCCCACATACTTCGCGGCGGATTTCCAAGGCCATCGACACCATGCAACAAGCTGCCGGGCGCATGAATGTGCTGCTGGAGGACTTGCTCGACACCTCGAAAATCGAGGCCGGGCGTTATGTGGTTAAGCCGGTGGTGTTGGACGTCAGCCAGATGTTTGAAGAAGCCTATGCCTTGCTCGCGCCGCTGGCGATGGAAAAAGGCATCGACCTGTCGTTCAACACAGCGCCGGGCCTGCAGATCAACGGCGACCCGGAGCGCCTGTTCCAAGTGCTGTCGAACCTGATCGGCAATGCCATCAAGTTCACCCCGCGCTTGGGCAACATCAACGTCAGCGCCGCGAGCAACGGCGAAGAAATCGTGTTTTCGGTGCGCGATTCCGGCGAAGGCATTGCGCCTGAACAGTTGCCGCAGGTGTTTGATCGTTATTGGACCCAGACCGAAAACAACCCCACCGGCAGCGGGCTGGGGCTGTACATCACCCAGGGCATCGTTCAGGCCCACGGGGGGCGGATCGAAGCTGAAAGTGAGTTGGGGCGGGGCAGTGAGTTCAGGTTTACGGTGCCTAAGGCGGACTGAAACGCCCTCGGCCCTCTGACAAATCACGCGGACACCATTGGCCGGGAACGTAGACACCGGCCAATACCACTGACTCAGTGCGCTCTCAAAGGGAATATTGATGCGATCAGCGATCCTTCAATTGAGCAAGAGGTCTACCCATGATTATTGGTAACACGTTCCACACCTATAGCCTCAACCACGCCATACAACCCGTCCAGCCCCCCGTCAAACCGGCGGAAAAACCCTCGACCGGCGACGGCAACCTGTCGGGGCAAACGCAGTAGCAGCAGCAGCACTCAAATCAATCTGCTCTGGATTCCCTCGGACACGGCCGGCTGCTTTGACGCAACAACGCCGCTCAGCGGGCACGCCGCGTTGCCTGCGCGTCCGCGCCGCTATAAAAAGCACGCCAAGAAGAGTTGGATCGGGCGTATGCGAGGCGAGATCGAATACGCCAACGCGCAGGTGCGTGCCAAGGTTGAGCATCCGTTTCGTGTGATCAAGCGCCAGTTCGGCGACGCGAAAGTACGCTTTGGAGGTCTGTCTAAAAACATCGCGCAGCAGGCGACGTTGTTCGCGTTGTCGAATCTGTGGAGGGTGCGAAAGCGGTTGATGGGTCGGGGCGAAGTGCGTCTGTAATACAGGCTGATCGCCCTGAAGCCGCGCGATTAGAGGAAAGAACCATGAGTTAAGGACAGGAAAGGCCTGTTTTCGACCGAAGCCTTTTTTACCTCAAGTAGCGAGGGCATGAAAAATCGGCGGGTACTTCAGTACTTTCCCTAGGCCTGAAGCGTTTTCCAAAGTAATGTCCCACCGCCCTCTTTCTAAGGTACTTAAGTACGGCATGCTGCTAATGAGACCAACTCACAGGCTGCATCGGGAAGTTCATATCGATTTGCCATCGTGGCCTCCTGGCTGTGATGGCGGGAATTCTACAGAAATCGATATTTCAGGAGGGATTTCGTACAGAACCTAATACAGGAGGCAAACAGACAAGTTTACATATATTGCAAAATGCACCTATACTAAACCGCACTTATTGAATAATGGCAGCATGGTTATATGGAGCACTATTTTTCATGGAGAAGACAGCTTGATCACGGCATCAAGAGTTCACAGAGCCTGGAAGAACTCATTGAATTATCCGCCCTCTTTACCCGCCAAATAAATTTTGATTTCTTTGCTTATTCCATCTGTGAGCCCACACCCTTTACACGCCCCCGGACACATATTTTTGGCAACTACCCTGCCCTGTGGCTAAAGCGCTACAAAGAAAAAAACTACGCAATGATTGACCCGACTGTCCACCATTGCAAATGCTCTATCGAACCTCTGCGCTGGAGTAAAGAGTTATTTGAAGGTTGCCCCCAGCTGTGGTTAGAGGCCAGCGGCCACCATTTGAATAATGGTGTAGTACAGCCTTCTTTCAATACCCGCGGCAGTGTCGGACTGCTTTCTTTGTCCAGGGAAAACAACCCAATTGACGATGACGAACTTGAAGCGTTGAAACCTTTGATCAAGGCTTTCGCCGAGACCATGGGTTGCCGGATTTTCGAACTTGATGACACACTTCTCACGGCACCGGATATCGAGTTCAGGGAAAAAGAGAAAGAAGTCTTGAGGTGGACCGCTGATGGTAAAACCTCAGAAGAAATAGGTCGCATACTGAGCGTTACCGCGGACGCGGTGAACTTCCACCTGCGTAATATCCAAAAGAAGATCGGCGCCTGTAATCGGGTTCAAGCTGTGACCTATGCGGTTGCGCAAGGCCATATATAGGCCAGCGAAAAGCGAATATCCCACACCCACCTCGTCGCTGCCAACTGCGACGAGGCGCGAAGCGCTCAGGCAATCAAGTCGATGGCAGCCTGGGCATATAGCCACCGCACGACACCGAGGATCTCCTCGTCGCCGTATTGCCCACGCAGTACCTGCGCCATCGCCAGAGGATCGGCCCGCTGCAACAGCTCGACCAGGACACGAACCGCCTGGAATTGCTTTACACGCAGCATCGCCCCACCAGCGAACAAAAGCCCTGCCTCCTCGTCCAGTGCCAGCAAAAAGATCGGGCTGTCGACCCTTGCACCGACGATCAGATCTGGCCAATACAACGTGTCAGGACGATCCAAGGTACGATCACGGATAATACCGTTGGCAGACAATTTGAGCAGCATCTGGATCTTGCTGTTATCGCGGATCGTGTCGACAAACCGTACTGCTTGCACAGGCAGTTCAACCTCGGCAAGCGACTCGAATACCATGCTGGGCCGTTGCTTGATAGCGCCCATCGAAGCGCTGCCCGCCTTGGAGGCCATCGAGGCTTTAATCGGATTTTCGCAGAACCCTTGGGCCGTGCCATGGCTGAACATGCCCACCGATAAGGTCAGGGTCGTTTCCAACTCCTCCAGTTTGTTGTAATGCCACCAACCGGCGGGAATGAAGAAAATCTCGCCCGCTGCTACTTCGTAAATAACCGCATCATCCGCGTAGGGGCTGACATCAATGTGCCCAAAGCAGACGCCGTTGAGCGCGGACTTTTTCTCCAGCGCCACGCTGTCGAAATAGGCTGGCGGCCATATCATCATGCGTTTGCGGCCATACAACGCAAACAGAAAGGTGTCGCAGGAATCGTTATGCAGGCCTATCCAGGTCGAGCGATACCTACCACCAATGAATACCGCGTTGGCGCCGGGATACGGCATGCCATAACGCTCAATGTAGCCATGGGTGAACGCGCGTAGTTTGGTGGCCACGGTACTGGAGTGCTTCAGGCAATAGTCACGCGTGAACGTTATTCCTTCGGCGTCGTTGAGCGCGGCGAAGTCCCTGACAAACTGTTCGAACCCTCCAAAGTGCTCTGGAAAAGCCGGCACCGTCGGTTGGTCAAGCATCTTGCCGTCAGCGTTGACGGTCAGGTCACCCGATTCAACGACGTTTCTTGCCAACTGAAAAACGTCCTGCAGGGTCAACAATGGCTCGATAAGTGCGCCGTTTTCAATCACTACCGGTTGCGACTTATTGTTTGAGAGGCTGACAAACCGATCCCAAAAAGAAGCGGGAACCACAGGTGTGTTTTTTTCGGTGAAGCGTGCAGTGGTCGTGGCTGTCATCGTTCATTACCTTCAATCCGGAAAAGCATCAGGGTAAAAGTCCTTATAAGCGTTCTTTATCTGCTCATCACTCAGGCCTAAAACCCGCACCAGCACAGCACTGAACATGCAGGGCACCGCCGCCAGGACAATGAGCAGACCCAGGATCGCCATGGCGTAACTCACGCCCAGGGTCCCGGAAAACGCCCCGCCGACCAGGGCTCCAAAAGGGATGACCATACCGGAAATGAACGAGGTCGCCGATCCGATCCGGTTTCTGTAGTTGTCGGGCGTGGCCAACATACGCACCGTGGACGTATTGACTGTGACCATCACCAGGCCCACACCGCCAATAAACAGCAGCGGCACCGTTACGCTGGCAAACCACCACGGTTGGGTATGGAAGAAGTGACTGAAGATCCCGCAACTGAACATGGCCAGTCCCAGCAGCAGGAACCCCGCGAACACCACGTTCGGCCGGCCCCAGCGCTGATTGGCGCGCTTGACCAAAAACAGGCTGCCCACCAGAAGACCTAGCGCAAACGCCCCCTCAGTGACCGCGATCAACCATAAGTCTGCGGGGAAATAGCGATTGATCAAAACAGGGAATAACACCGCGAACAGGGGATACAGCGAAAAGTTAACGACGAACGCTAACAAGCTAAGGTTCCATTCGGGTTTCACCCGATAGAGCGCTGTAAACCCTTCGTGGGTGCGTTTATACCAAGTAGCCAGATAGGAAGCCTGCCGCACGCCAGGTGTATGGGTGGCGGGCGACGCCCTGACGACCACAATCAACACTAGCGCAATCACCACAGCCAGCGCATTGAGCCACAGGGTGCCCAACACCCCCAAGGGGCCCAATAGGATGCCGGCGGCAAGAGGCCCCATCAGGGCAGACGACGAGCCGACAATACTCCTCAGGCGCACGGCGTCGCTGACCCGCTCGGAAGCGACCAAGGCGGGCGTCAGGCTCATCTGGATCGGATCACGAATACCGATGCTGATACCGGAAACAGCTAGGCATACGCCAATCAACAGAGGCTGGTAGAAATCCATCGAACTCAGACTCGCCAACACTAGCGTCGCTACCGCACTGGTTGCGTAACAGCCGACCAGCAAGCGGTGACGATCGTATTGATCGCCCAGCCAGCCAAACGCCGCCCGGGACAGCACATCCGCCAAGGTTGCAACCGCAACGAAGGTGGAAAAGACCAGCGGGTCACCGATCTTGCCCAGTACCCACCAGGCAATTGCAAACTGCCCGCAACGCGCGCCCACGGCGTTTAAAAACGCGGCGACCTGGATCAGGTAAAAGTCGCGCCCCAATCCTTTCAGCGACGATTTACTCATGGCAGCCCCTGGCAAGTATTCAAACGCTCTTGGCAACCGGCCGCGACATAGGCATCCAGGCCTCCGGTCAACGTGCGGCAACGCCCCTCACCGACGATGGCATTGATCGCGTGTAACGCTTTCAAGCTGCGTACGCCACTTTTGCAGTAGACCACGGTGTCGGTGGTGACCACCGTTTGGGGCAGGCGTCGGGACAGCTCGCCTAATGGAATATTGATCCCACCCAGCGAAACCGCCCGATGTTCGTCACCGTCCCGTACATCAATCAGTTGCAACGGCTCGCCATTGCGTAAGCGCTCCTCCAGCGCCTGGGGCGAAATGCAATACTGCTCGCCGACCGCTACCGCGCAACGCACCTCGATGACCTGGGGATGGTGAATGGACGGTTGATCGCCACTGAGGGGGTTACTGGCGCGGTGGCGTATCGTGACATTGCGCACCTGCATGCCCAAGGCATCAAACAGTGTCATCCGGTTGGCCAAGGGCTCTCCCAGACCGGTCAGGATCTTGATCGCTTCGAGCGCCTGAATCGACCCTACAATGCCCGGCAAGACGCCCAGCACTCCGGCCTCACCGCAGTTCTGGGACAGGCCTGCCGGGGGAGGTTCGGGGAAAATATCGCGCAGGTTGGCAGAGCGCCGACCACTCGCGTCGAGCAGATTGAATACTGCGATTTGCCCCTCGAACTGACTGATCGAGGCATAGATCAACGGCTTGCCTGCGAGGTGGCACGAATCATTCAACAGGTACTTGGTAGCGAAATTGTCAGTCGCATCGAGAATTACATCGTAGCGTTGCATGTAAGCCAGGACGTTGCTCTCATCGATCCGCAGGTTGAAGTGTTCGATGTCGACATAAGGGTTGTTGGCGAGCAGCTTTTGCCGCGCCACAGCGCCTTTGGGTTGACCGATATCGTTAACCCCAAATAGCAACTGGCGGTGCAAGTTGCTGACGTCTACGGTGTCATCTTCCACGATACCGATATTGCCGACTCCCGCAGCGGCCAGGTACATCAGGGCTGGGCAACCCAAACCACCGGCCCCGACTACCAGCACTTTACCGGCCTTAAGTCGGGCCTGGCCTTCGGTGCCGAAATCTTTGATCAGAACGTGCCTGGCGTAGTGGACCTTTTCATCATGGCTGAACAGTTCGTCATCCATATCAGCCTCCCGCGACCGCGCTGATGATCAGTGCAGTGGAATGAGCCGTGAGCGGAATATCCTGCCAACGTTCTTCATCAGAATAAGGAATGTCGTCGATGACCAGGCTGACAAAAGGTTTCAGCCGGTACTCGCTTTGCACAATAGCGCTGAACAACAGCGGCTCGCCCGCCCACAGTCCCTCCAACAGTTGTTGAGCATTCGAGCAAGGCAACGTCCAGGACTTACGGCCATTGGTAAGTTCCGAGAACTGGCTGGCGATTATGATTTGCGTCATGCGTTAGTTTCCTTCCGGGCACACAGTGAGGTCCTGATAGAAGTCATTCAGTGAGAAAAACACCAGACGCCCCATCGGGGTAAAACAAGGTCGTTGGGCGGCAATATCCAGGCAACCGGCCAAATACTTGTGCAAGTAAGCCTGACGCTGCTGTGAAGGGGGCGGGTTGCGCTGACAGCGGTAATATTTCAAGGCAGCCGCAGCAAAATGAGCCGCAGCCATAACGCCTCGCAGGGTCTTGCCACTGGTACCCGATGGCAGTACATAGTCCATTGGCGCCTCTTGTGTTTGCAGGTCGTAGACCTCCATCACGAAGTTCAACCAGATGTGCGCGTGCTCATGCACCAGTGTTTCTTCCAAAGGTACGGGCGAGTCAAAGGCACGCGAACCCAAATAAATGGTTTGGGGAATCAACGCGCTGGTTGAGCTGCTCATAGGTTGGAACAGCTTTCGGTAGCGAATGGGGATGGCAAAAAAGCCACGCCATGCTTCGCTTGTCATACCAATTCGGGCGGTGGCCGTTGCAATCTTTCGTTGCTCCACAGCCGAGCACTGTGTCGAGTCGAGTTCATCAACCTGACTGCTGGCCAGACGTTTGAACAGCGCCCGCGCATTTTCCGGGTCCAGATAATCGGTCAATGCTTCATGTGCATCCGGGGCCGAGTTACGCCGGCCACAGGCAACGGCGGCCAACAAGCTCGCGGGACGTACGCCATCGTCAATGAAAGGCAGGCCGCCGATAGTGTCGAAAAATGCTGCGGGCTTCATGAGCAGTTCAATCCACGCATTCGGAGCGCCAGCAACGAGATGCCAAGAAGTCCTTCAGATCATGACCCTTGATGCGAAACTCCTTGAAGCCGGACAGCGCTTGATCAATCTCCTGCAGCGTCATCTCGCCGGTGGCCTGCAACAGCTTTTTCAGCCTGGGCAAGGTGCGCTCTGCGTACCAGCGCTCCTTCAGGTCCTTGATAACCGACTGGGCGTTGCCCGCCGAGATGTGCTGCTGGTCCTCTAATGCACTGACAAAGCCGCGAATATGGATCAGTGGCTCAGACATCGCTCGATAGGGAGCGTCAATCTCATGAACCAGCGTCACCTCGTCGTCGTCGAACTCAGGATCGTCGCGATATTGCCCGTAGACCACTCCATGACCCTGCATGCCCAGCAGGCGCATTTCACTCGCCCTGATGGCGCCCATGGACGCCAGGCCCCATATCTTCCAGCCCTTCAGTATCGCCTTGCGGATCTCGATATGACCGACAGAAGGGAAGCTGTGGAAAGTGCCATCCACAATAGCGATGTTGCCCGCAACACTATGCTGGGCAACCAGCGCCTGGATGTCGCCGCGCTTGGCGGGAGGATGCACCACCACCTCATTCAGTTCGGCCAAGGTCTGTTCCATGCCTGACGCCGTCGGCCCGACGAATAAATGCAGCTTCATATTTCCCCCTGCCCTAGCGTGTGATGTAGCGGGACAGGCGAGGACCTGCGCGCTTGAGTGCCGGTTGGAACGATTCCATGCCCGGGATGACGATCTTGACCACTGCCAACGGCGAATCGTTTTTACTCAGTACCACCCGCAAGACCTGACTGAAACCATTGCTTCTCAAGCGCTGTAGCAGGCACTCCAAGGCTGACTCGATGCTGTGGATTTCCGAGTTGGCATCCTCAATCGATGAGTAGGCTATCGACTCGCGAGTGTCGTTGACGTCCCGACGCAAGCGGGCAACAGCGTCGAGTTCAGCTTCGCGACCATCGGTGCTGAAGTACTTGAATCGCTCAATCAAGTCGTCCCGACCGCCATGAATGTAAGACAGCCGGGATTGCGCCGCCTCTGCAAGGCCCCTCACAGCCGCAATGTCTCGGCACAAGTGCAAACCCGACCCACACGAAATCGCAATGGGCGCATCGTCGGACGGCTCCAGGATGAACCCTTGGAAATAAGGCAGCCCTATCACGCTGGGGGTATACCTGACCACCGCGCTCAACCCGGCCTGCTCGACACGGTTGAACAACGGGTCGAGCGTCTCGACCACGCAGTCACGCCGGACCAGACGGGAGGTGTTTTTCATAAAGTTAAAAGCCTGGACATCGCGCTCGACGATTTCCGCGATGCCATGAACGCTTGCTTCATCCAAAGTGTTTCCGGAACTGAGCCCGTTGGTGCTGGTGCCGAAAATTCGCTGGCCCTGGTTTTCGTTGAACGGCGAGAAAATCAGCTCGGCAGGTACGGCAAAGGTTTTTCCGCTGGCAATGTCCTGAGCATGGACGCACACCAATGGCCCATCAGGGTCGATAGGCACGCCAAGGATTGGGCAAAAATCCACGAAATCGTAATCAAAGCCTGCTTGAGCCGCGACCTCGCGCGGGGTGGACAGGAACACCTCAATGTTTCTGTTCCGATATTCTGCGATGGCAAATTCAATCGCTTCCATGTAGGCACCGACCTGCGCTTCTGCCGCACGCATGCCCTTACCCGCGCTCACGCACAAGGAGCCTTCAACGGCATCAGGACGAATACTGGCGAACACCGGAATACCGATCTTGTCCAGCCACGTCGTATTGGTAACACGGGTAATACCAAACTGCCGTGCAAGTGTTCTGGCATGGGCCAAGGTGTCGGACAGTGATGCCTTACGCAAACTTGAGGTCATGCGAAACATGTTTGAACCCGTTGAAGTATTGAGCACACGCACTGCGTGCTATCCGAATAAACGAATAGCACGCACTTTATTACTTGCTGATTTCTTCAACATCAGCGGTGATCATATTATTGGACTCGTGAATAACAAACCCAGCGCGCATTTGGCCTTCGTCATTCAGAATGTCAGCAAACGCTTCGACAGCAGAAGCGTCGAGGGCGAACGATTCATTAGTTGCTTGATTCATGTGAATATCCTTGAGCTAGTGAGTGCCGTTATCGGCCAGTATTCTTTTAGGTACTGAGGCATTCATTAAATAAATGCGGCAATGTGACGCGCCCTAAAAGAGCAGAAACCTTTTTATAGCCCCCCCCCAAATGCTCAACTACAAGATTTGGTAGGTCACATGGCATCGTTCCTGTTTCAGCCTATTCAAACCCAACTGGTCGGGGTAAAACGTGAGTAACGTTAACTATCGAGTGCCCTGAAAACAGCAAAATAAATCAATGCTGCTTAGGGATGGGCTGAAGTAGCCATGTGTTTCTGGCTGACGTCGGCCACCGCCGACTTTAAGGCCAGTAAAAAAGCGTTGGCAGAACGTATGCACACCAGCCGCACAGCGGTAGATCGGGCGCTGGACCAAAACGATGCAGGCATGACACTGGCAACCTTGGCGAGCGCGGCAAGGGCTTTGGGCCAAAGAGTCGAAGTGCGCCTTGTGCCCAATTGCAACGCAAGACCGCTGATGGCGTAAAAGTCAGGCCAAGTGAACACGATGGAACGAGCGCCACCCACGCAAGTAAGTGCCTATCGCCACTAAGCTAAAACAGCGCGCGCCCACCTGTTCAAACAACGCAAGCCCCGATGCACTGCAGGGCTTGCGTCGCAGCCTCGCTAAAACTCGACAGCACTCACCTCAGCGTACCGGCGGCGCGTACTGGATGCCGCCGTTGCTCCACAACGCATTGAGCCCACGCTTGATCTTCAACACGCTGCCCTGGCCGATATTGCGTTCGAACACTTCGTCGTAGTTGCCCACTTGCTTGACGATCTGCACCACCCAGTCCTTGCGCAGCTTCAGGTCTTTGCCGTAATCGCCGTCGGCACCGAGCAGGCGGGCGACATCAGGGTTCTTGGTGGACTTGGCCTGCTCTTCGACGTTCTGAGAATTGATGCCCATCTCTTCGGCATTGAGCATGGCAAACAGGGTCCACTTGACGATGCTGAACCACTCATCGTCGCCCTTGCGTACCAACGGCCCCAGCGGCTCCTTGGAGATCACCTCGGGCAGCACCACAAACTCATCCGGGTGAGCCATCTTGATGCGCTGCGCATAAAGGCCCGACTGGTCGGTGGTCAGCACATCGCAACGCCCGGCTTCAAGGCCCTTGGCGCTTTCGTCGGCGGTGTCGAAGGTGATCGGCGTGTACTTCATGCCGTTGGTACGAAAGTAATCCGAAACATTGAGCTCGGTGGTGGTACCGGCCTGGATGCAGACGGTCGCGCCGTCCAATTGCTTGGCGCCGGTTACGCCCAACTTGTTGTTCACCAGAAAGCCGATGCCGTCGTAATAGGTCACGCCAGTGAACACCAGGCCCATGCCGGAATCGCGGGAACTGGTCCACGTCGTGTTGCGTGAGATCAGGTCGATTTCACCCGATTGCAGCGCAGTGAATCGCTCTTTGGCGGTCAACTGGCTGAACTTCACCTTGGACGCATCACCAAACACGGCAGCGGCGACCGCGTGGCACACGTCCACGTCGATGCCGGTCATCTTGCCGTTCGCGTCGGGCACGCCGAAGCCCGGCAGGCCATCACTGACGCCACACTGGATAAACCCTTTCTTCTGGATCGCATCCAGGGTGACGCCCGCGTGGGCACTGCCCGCCAGGCCCACGGCCGCAGCCGCAGTGAGCGCGGCCAAAGTGGTTTTGAGGTGTTTCATGCGAGGCACTCCCTGTCGAACTTTATTATTCGGCGCCGCACAGCCCGCGCCGGTTTATAGTGTTGCCGCGCAGTATCGACGGCTTTACTCCCCTGTCACAAACGACCTTTAGGCAAAGGCTCCTTCCGATTTGGAATGAACTGCATGATCTCAAAACGCTTGACCCCTTCGATGACCGCCCTGCAATGCTTCGAAGCCGCCGCCCGCCACTTGAGTTTCACCCGCGCCGCCGAAGAGCTGCACCTGACCCAAAGTGCCGTGAGCAAGCAGGTGGCGCAGCTCGAGGAAATGCTGTGCCACAACCTGTTCGAACGGGTGCGCCAGCGTTTATATCTGTCGCCGGCGGGCTCGCTGTACCTCGCCGAGGTGCACAAGATCCTGACCCAGGTGGACATCTCCAGCCGCTACATCCTCACCTATGGTGGCGAGACCGAGGTGCTGCGCATCGCCACCCAGCCGACGTTCGGCGACCGCTGGTTGGTGCCCAAGCTCAAGGATTTCGCCGCCAAGCACCCGAATATCCACCTCGATGTGCGCAACGAGCTGGAGCCCTTTGACGTGCTGCAGGCCAAGGCCGATATCGCGTTTTTCTTCGGCCAGGGCTCGTGGCCGGGAGCAACCTGCATCGAGCTGTTTCGCGAAGCCGTGGTGCCGGTGTGTGCGCCCGGGTTTGTCACCGAGGGCAGCGATGCTTCGTCACGCCACACGTTGCTGCAATGCACGTCGCGCCCGGAAGCCTGGCATGAGTGGTTTCTGGAACAGGGCCTGCACTCGCAGAACAGCTACCACGGGCCGCGCTTCGATACGTTTTACATGTGCATCCGCGCGGCGCAATCGGGCTACGGCGTGGCGTTGGTGCCGCAGTACCTGGTGGCCGACGAGTTGGCCAACGGCAGCCTGATGACCCCTTGGAATTACGCCATGCCCAGCGCCGGCGCCCACTTTATCGCCCACGCCGAACATGCCGGTGAGGTCCCTAAAGTGAAAGCCTTCCTGAACTGGATGGTGAACTACACACACGCACATCCCGACTTTTAATAATGACCCGGCGACTTTATTTCGTTTGCGACAGGGCATGGCGCGCGGCTTAGATAAAAAGAAGCCCGCCATTGCCGAGTCCGAGATTCATGAGCCGCGAAACCATCAGCCAGTCGATTTCCATCGTTCACCCCATCAGCCTCAGCCATGGCAAGAACGCTGAAGTCTGGGATACCACGGGCAAGCGCTACATCGATTTTGTCGGCGGCATCGGCGTGCTCAACCTCGGGCATTGCCATCCGGGCGTTGTCGCGGCGATTCGCGAACAGGCGACCAAGCTCACCCACTACGCGTTCAATGCCGCGCCGCACGCGCCCTATATCGAACTGATGGACCGCCTGACCGCGTTTATCCCGGTGGGCTACCCCGTCAGCGGCATGCTCACCAACAGCGGCGCGGAAGCGGCGGAAAACGCCTTGAAGATCGTACGCGGCGCCACTGGCCGTACGGCGGTAATCGCCTTTGACGGCGCCTTCCACGGCCGCACCTTGGCCACGCTCAACCTCAATGGCAAGGTGGCGCCCTACAAGCAAAAAATTGGCGTGCTGCCCGGCCCGGTGTATCACCTGCCCTACCCCAGCGCCGACAACGGCGTGACCTGCAGTGAGGCACTCAAGGCTATGGACCGGCTGTTCAGTGTTGAAATCGACGTCGACGATGTCGCCTGTTTCATTATCGAACCGGTGCAGGGCGAAGGCGGTTTTCTGGCCCTGGATATCGAATTCGCGCAGGCCTTGCGCCGCTTTTGTGATGAGAAAAACATCCTGCTGATCGCCGATGAAATCCAGTCCGGGTTCGGGCGTACCGGCCAGCGTTTTGCATTCTCGCGCCTGGGCATCGAACCGGACCTGATCCTGCTCGGCAAAAGCATCGCCGGTGGCGTGCCATTGGGCGCGGTGGTCGGGCGTAAAGCGCTGCTCGACAACTTGCCCAAAGGCGGCTTGGGCGGCACCTATTCCGGCAACCCGATTGCTTGCGCGGCCGCCTTGGCGACACTGGATGCGATGACCGATGAACACTTGAGCACCTGGGGTTCACAGCAGGAAGAAACCATCGTCAGCCGGTATGCCGCCTGGCGCGAACAGCGCCTGTCACCCTATTTGGGCCGACTGACCGGCGTCGGTGCCATGCGCGGCATCGAACTGGCCAACGCCGACGGCACGCCCGCGTCCAGGCAACTGACCCAACTGCTGAGCCTGGCGCGGGATGCCGGCTTGCTGCTGATGCCCAGCGGCAAGTCGCGGCATATCATCCGGCTGCTGGCTCCGCTGACCATCGAGCCCGCCGTGCTGGAGGAAGGCCTGGATATCCTGGAGGACTGCCTCAAGCAGTTGGCTTAATACCGCGCATTGTTCGTTGACGTTGTCCGGCGTGGCGTGTTGCTGCGCGCCAGTCCCAATTCGATGGACAAACCCGTAGCCGCTCAACGACTATTCAGCGCCTACCCACACACCGCACGGAAGCGCCCATGCTCGATATCCTCCAAGGCACGCCCCTTTGGGTGTACGCCATTTACCTGTGGATTTGTTACTACGGCATCAAGGCCTGCCTGGGCGGGCGCGAGAATCGTCGCTCGTTGATGATCCTGCCGGTGGTGCTGGTAGTGTGGTCGCTGATGTCGCTGGCGCCTTCGATCCTGTCGAGCAGCGCCTGGGTTGCCGGCGCACTCGCAGGCAGCCTGCTGGGAATGTGGCTGTTCAACGCACGAGGCGCGCGGCTTGATGCCAATGGCGAAACCCTGGTGCTGGCGGGCACCAGGAAGACCCTGCTGATCTCGCAACTGTTCTTTGCCGTGAAGTACTACTTCAGCTACCAGCAGGCGGTGCACCCACTGCTATTGAGCACGCACGAGATGCTGGTGGCGGTAGGCGGGGTGTCCGGGTTTACCGTCGGTCTGTTCTGCGGGCGGGCCGTACGGCTGCAGCGGGCGCTGGCTGCCTTGCGCCGCGATAAGGGCATTGTGCTGCCTTGACCTGATCCCTCTACCCACTGAAAATGCGCGACGCTTTTTTGTTCCGTTTATTGAAGTAGTGAAATTTTAATGTCCGATTCTTACACTGAAAAATCCGCCGAAGAGTCCGTAGTCGCCTTGCAATCCAAAGCTGAATACGAAAACGCCATCAATCTTTCACAGCATGTGCCTGCCGCCAAGATCATCAGCGAAATGGTGCTGGACGCGTTTCACACCTCCAAGGAAAGCGACCAGATCCGCGAATTGCGCGTGGCGATCCGCCAAGCCCACGACGCCTTTGACGACGACAAGGCCTACGACTTGATGGGCCAGCTCAAGCAACTCAAAGATGCCGAGGCCGCCGACAACATCGCCCTGGAAGACCTCAGCAGCAAATTCTCGATCAGCCGCCTCTTGTCCAGTTTCAAGGACGACCCCGAGTTCCAGGAGCTGGTCTACGGCCTGGCCCTCAAGGTGCTGAACCAGTCCCACCAGGCCATCAGCAACCCGAGCGCCGGCAAGAGCAAAGCTTCACGGCCCAAGAAAGAAGCCGAAGTATTTGTCATCAGCAAGGACGGCATCAGCGTCACCCTGCCGCTGCGCACGCCGCGCTCCAAGCTCAACGTTGACCGCGAGGCGTTCGAGTTCCTGGGTTTCAGCTTTGTGGGTGACGGCGATGAAGCGGAGCTCGACGTCGAAAGCTTTGTGGATAACGCCGGCGCTGAGCAGCCGTTGAGCCGCAAGAGCGTGATTACTGCACTGCAGCAACAGACGGCGTTTGATGGTTACAGCATCGCGCAGCAGTAACCCGGTATCTGCAACACAGCTGGACTAAAAATGTGGGAGCTGGCTTGCCTGCGATAGCATCACCGCGGTGTGACGGATACACCGGGGTGCCTGCATCGCAGGCAAGCCAGCGCCCACATTTGATGTGGGTTGCTCAAACAGCTGCATCAGCTCAAACAGTCGCTGCAAACACCTCGCGAAAACGCGCCATCTCCTGCTTGTTCCCCACCGTCACCCGCACCCACTGCGGCCAGTTTTTCCACACCCGCCCGATCAAGACGCCGTGTGCAGCCAGCTTCTCGATGACCTGCTCCGCCGGTTGCTTCACATCGATCATGAAGCAGTTGCTCTGCGACGCGGTGCAGGTAAACCCTCGGTCCTTGAGCCACGCCACGGTTTCATCGCGCAACTGGGTGTTGAGCGCCTTGCGTTGCGCCGGCAGCTTGGGGTCTTCCAGGCTTGCCCGGGCGCCGAGCAACGTCGAGGCAGCCGGCACGTTGTCGCCGCCGAACACTGCCAGACGCTCCAGCAGTGCCGGGGCGCCGATTGCCAGCCCGAGGCGTGCGCCGGCCATGCCGTATATTTTGGAGAAGGTGCGCAGCACCAGCAAATCGTCGTGGTCCTTGACCCAACTGACACAGCTTTGGGCGTCGGAGAAGTCGATGTAGGCCTCGTCCACCACCAGCACACTGCCTTTGGGCTTGTTCGCCAATGCCTGGCGGATCACTTCGGTGGGCGTGACGGTGCCGGTCGGATTGTTGGGATTGCACAGGTACAGCATGCCCGCCTGGGGATCGGCGGCGAGCATGGCTGGCACATCATGGGCGTGACGCGCATCGAGGTTCACTTCCCGCACCGGCGCCTTCCACGACTCGGCCGCCTGGCGCGGCACTTCGTAGGACGGCGTGGCCATTACCAGCCCGCGGCTCGGGCTGGTAAACGCCAATACGGCATAGCGCAAGGCCGCCATGGAACCGGCAAATACCGCGACCTGTTCTTCGGCAATGCCTTGCTGGCGGGCAAACAGGCCGGCCAGGGCATACATGTGGCCGTAGGGGTAACGCCCGGAGCTGCCGATGCCGCGCTGCATCGCCTCGCGAGCGGCGTCCGAGGGGCCATAGGGGCTTTCGTTATAGTTGAGCCGCACCGTGTCAGCCGCTGCCGGTGACGGGCTGGCAACCGCCCAATCGAGGCGCCCCAGCACCGGCAAAGCGGCACCGAAGGCGAGAAGGGACCGGCGACTGACACTGACCATGGGGCTACTCCTTGTAGGCGGGTGATGAATTCGCACAGCACGTACAAAGGAGTATGACGAGGCAGGTGTCGGCTGATTTAGCTCAGCTGCAGCTTCTGCTTCAGGCTCTGCATGACATCCGCCTTGTTCTGCAGGTAGTCACTCAAGCCTCGCGCGCGCAGGTTGCACGCGTCACAATTACCGCAACCGGCGCCAATGATGCCGTTGTAGCAGGTCAAGGTCTGGTGCTGAACCAGTTCCAGTTGGTGGTGGTAGTCAGCCAGCGCCCAGGTCTCGGCCTTGTTCAGCCACATCAGCGGGGTGTCCAGGCGCAGCGTGTAATCCATACCCAGTTCAAGTGCCTTGTTCAGCGCCTTGACGAACTCATCCCGGCAATCGGGGTAGCCCGAGAAGTCGGTTTCGCACACGCCGGTAATCACGGTTTCAGCTTTAACCTGATAGGCGTAGATCGACGCCAAGGTCAGGAACAGAATATTGCGGCCCGGCACAAAGGTGCTTGGCAGGCTTTCGCCTGAGCTGTTCACGGTCGGCACGGGAATGTTGTCGCGGGTCAGGCTGCTGATGGCCAACTCGTTGAGCAAGGACACGTCCATCACTTTATGAACGGTTGCCCCCAGTTGTTGTGCCAAGCGCTGTGCGACTTCAACTTCCGCCACATGACGCTGGCCATAATCGAAGGTAATGCAGTGCACCTCGTCATACAGCGGCAGCGCCTGGATCAAGCAGGTGGTCGAATCCTGCCCGCCACTGAAGACCATAACGGCTTTTTTACTCATCACGTTGCTTCCTGCATTTGTAGAAGGTGGGAATAGTTTAAAGGGCATGCCATAAAAAACCCCGCGCTTCTTGCGAAGGCGGGGTTTTTTAATGCTTGAACGATCAGTGAGCGTAGGTCAGCAACAGCTCTTTCGGCACTTGGAAATCCAGGGACATCATCACGCTGAGCGCGGTGATGGTGAAGATCGAGAACACGAACAGCTTGCGCGCCCAGACAGTGTCATCCACTGCCTTGTAGCCGGTCCAGGCCATGTACAACCAGTACATGCCCATGGCGGCGGCGACGGCGAGGTAGCTCATGCCGGCGTAGCCACTGAAGGTCAACATCAAGGTCGCCACAAGGAAGGCCAGGATGTAGAGCAGGATGTGTTTCTTGGCAACCTGGATGCCACGCTTGACCGGCAGGACCGGAATCGAAGCAGCCAGGTAGTCATTGAAGCGGAAGATCGCGATGGCATAGGAATGCGGCATCTGCCACAGGCTGAACATCACCAGCAGCACCAGCGCGGCCATGTCGAAGCTATTGGTTACAGCCACATAACCAATCACCGGCGGCATCGCCCCCGACAGACTGCCCACCAGCGTGCCGTGAACCGACTTGCGCTTGAGGTACAGGCTGTAAAGGCCGACGTAGATGACAAAGCCGATCACGGCAAACAGCGCCGCCAACGGGTTGGCCACCTTGTACAACAGTGCCACACCGGCAACACCCAGGACGGTCGCGTAGATCAGTGCCAGTTTCAGGGAGATAAGGCCCTGGACCAGCACACGATTCTTGGTGCGTTCCATCTTGATATCAATGTCGCGGTCGATGCAGTTGTTGAACACGCAACCGGAAGCTACCACCAGGGACGTACCGATCATTGCCGCCAGGAAGATGGCCAGATCGACATGTCCCTTGGAGGCCAGGAAGAAACCGCCTGCCACAGAAAGCACGTTACCGAAAATGATCCCCGGTTTGGTGATTTGGATAAAGTGCTTAAGCGACATCGGGTCTTACCTCACTTCGCCATCATGAACGTATGGATGCTGAACATGATCCATATCGACAGGCCAACCAGCAGCAGGATCACAAGACCTGCGAACACGAATGCAATCACGTTATCGCGCTGCTCTTTGGAGCGATCCAGGTGCAGGAAGTACACCAGGTGAACCAGAACCTGAATCACCGCGAACGCCAGAACGATCATCAAGGTGATCGACTTCGGCAAGGTTGGGTACATCACCAGGCCGAACGGGATCAGGGTCAGGATTACCGACAGGATGAAGCCGATAGCGTAAGACTTTACGCTGCCGTGGCTCGCATCATGGCTGTCATGGTCATGGGAGTGTGCATTAGCCATTACAGGGTCCCCATCAAGTAGACGACGGTGAATACGCAGATCCAGACCACGTCCAGGAAGTGCCAGAACAGGCTCAGGCAGCTCAGGCGGGTCTTGTTGGTGTTGGTCAGGCCGTGTTTATTGACCTGATACATCATCACCGCCATCCACAGCAGGCCGGCAGATACGTGCAGACCGTGGGTGCCTACCAGCGTGAAGAACGCAGACAGGAAGCCGGAACGGTGCGGGCCGTAGCCTTCGGAGATCAGCAGGTGGAACTCGTTGACCTCCATGCCGATGAAGCCCAGGCCGAACAGGAAGGTCAGTGCCAACCAGCTCAGGACGCCTTTCTTGCTGCCCTTGTAGAAGGCCAGCATGGCGAAGCCGTAGGTGATCGAACTGAACAACAGCAAGGCGGTTTCGCCGAGCACGTAAGGCAGTTCGAAGATGTCGTGGCCCGACGGGCCACCCGCTACGTTGTTTACCAGTACCGCGTACACCGCGAAGATCGACGCAAACAAGATGCAGTCGGTCATCAGGTAGAGCCAGAAACCGAAAACGGTCATCGGCCCCGAGTCGTGGTGATGGTCATCGTGCCCATGGTCATCGACATGGGCGTGTCCAGCATTGGTCACTAAGTTCGACATGGTTTAAGCCTGTTCCAACGAGGTTTCTACACGGTTGGCCGGGATTTTCTTCTCGGCTACCAGGCGAGCGTGTTGCTCGGCTTCGATGCGCTCGATCGTTTCGACCGGCACCATGTAGCCTTGATCATCACGGGCAGCGTGAATGATGAAGTAACCGATAGTGCCAACCAGGCCCACGATTGCCAGCCACCAGATGTGCCAGATCATCGCGAAACCGAACACGGTCAACAGCGCACCCATCACCACGCCAGTGGCGGTGTTGTTTGGCATGTGGATCGGCTCGTAGTGCTTGGGCTGCTGGTACGCAGTACCGTCTTCCTTCGCTTCGGTGAACGCATCGATCGTGTTCGCAGTAGGAATCACAGCGAAGTTGTAGAACGGCGGTGGCGACGAAGTCGACCATTCCAGGGTGTGGCCATTCCATGGGTCGCCGGATTCGCACATGTTCTGCTTGCGATCACGCACGCTCACATACAGTTGGATCAGCTGGCAGGCGATACCCGCAGCAATCATCACCGCACCGAACATGGCGACGTACAGGTACGGCACCCACTCAGGGTTGGTCGTAGCGTTCAGACGACGGGTCATGCCCATGAAGCCCAGAGCGTAGAGCGGCATGAACGCAACGAAGAAGCCCGAGATCCACAACCAGAATGCAGCCTTGCCCCAGCCTTCGTGCAGCTTGAAGCCGAACGCTTTCGGGAAGTAGAAGCTGAAACCAGCGATGTAACCGAATACAGCACCACCGATGATCACGTTGTGGAAGTGAGCGATCACGAACAGGCTGTTATGCAGTACGAAGTCAGCACCCGGGATGGCCAGCAGTACGCCAGTCATGCCGCCGATGGCGAAGGTCACCATGAAGCCCAGGGTCCACAGAACCTGGCTGGTGATACGCAGACGGCCGTGGTAGATGGTGAATAGCCAGTTGAATAGCTTCACCCCCGTCGGGATGGAAATCAGCATCGTCGCCAGGCCGAAGAAGGCGTTGACGCTCGCCCCCGAGCCCATGGTGAAGAAGTGGTGCAGCCAAACCATGAAGCCCAGTACGGAGATCGCGCCGGAGGCGTAGACCATCGAGTGGTGACCGAACAGGCGCTTGCCGGTAAAGGTCGAGATCACTTCAGAGAAGATACCGAACGCTGGCAGGATCAGGATGTACACCTCAGGGTGACCCCATGCCCAGAACAGGTTCACGTACATCATTGGATTGCCACCAAGTTCGTTGGTGAAAATGTGGAAATCCAGGTAACGGTCAAGCGACAGCAGCGCCATGGTAGCGGCCAGGATCGGGAACGAAGCCACGATCAGGACGTTGGCCCAGGTGCAGGTCCAGGTGAAGATCGGCATGTCCATCAGTTTCATGCCAGGGGCGCGCATTTTCAGGACGGTGGCCAGGAAGTTGACCCCCGTCAGTGTCGTCCCGAGTCCTGATAACTGTAGCGCCCAGATGTAGTAGTCCACACCTACGCCAGGGCTGTACTGGATACCCGACAATGGCGGATACGCAACCCAACCGGTCTTGGCGAATTCGCCGACGCCCAGCGACAGGTTGATCAGCACAACGCCGGACACCAGCAGCCAGAAGCTCAGGGAGTTCAGGAACGGATAGGCAACGTCACGCGCACCGATCTGCAGCGGCAAGGCAAGGTTCATCAAGCCGGTGAAGAATGGCATCGCCATGAAGATGATCATGATCACACCGTGAGCGGTGAAGATCTGGTCATAGTGTTCAGGCGGCAGGTAGCCAGGCGAACCCTCGGTGGCCATGGCCAACTGGGTACGCATCATGATGGCGTCGGCAAAACCACGCAGCAGCATGACCATGGCAACGATGACGTACATGACACCGATTTTCTTGTGGTCGACAGACGTCAACCACTCGGTCCACAGGTAGGTCCATTTCTTGAAATACGTGATTGCAGCAAACAGTGCCAGACCACCCAGCGCGATCATGGCGATGGTCACCATCACGATCGGCTCGTGGAACGGGACCGCATCCCAACTTAATTTACCAAACATCGTTTACTCCTCTGCCCCAGCAGTTGAATGCGAGCCCGTGTCAGAACCTTCAACCACGGCCACTTCTTTCTTCTCGTGCTTGACCGGCTTGCCTGGCTTCATACCTTCGTACTTGTCGACGATTTTCTGAAACAGGTCCGGCGTGTACGCGGAGTACAGAGCGGCTGGGTTGTTCTGGCTTGGTTTGGCAAGGGCATCGTATTCAGCTTGATCAAGCTGTTTAGGTGCGGCCTTGACTTTGGCTACCCAGGCGTCGAAATCTTCCTGGCTTGTCGAGATCGCTTTGAATTTCATGCCGGTGAAGCCAGCGCCGCTATAGTTGGCGGAGATGCCTTCCATTTCAGCTTTCTGGTTGGCGATCAGGTGCAGCTTGGTCTGCATGCCTGCCATTGCGTAGATCTGGCCGCCCAGAGCTGGGATGAAGAACGAGTTCATCACGGCGTCGGAGGTGATCTTGAAGTTCAGCGGAGTGTGTTCCGGGAACTGGATTTCGTTAACAGTGGCGATACCCAGGTCCGGGTAGATGAACAGCCACTTCCAGTCCAGCGCAACCACTTCGATGTTGATCGGCTTGACGTCGGATTCCAGCGGACGGTACGGGTCCAGTGCGTGGGTGGACTTGTAGGTCACATAACCCAGGGCAATGATGATGAGGATCGGCACCAGCCACACTGCGACTTCGATCTTGGTGGAGTGCGACCACTTCGGCGCGTAGGTCGCGCTGGTGTTCGACGCACGGTATTTCCAGGCGAAGGCGAAGGTCATGATGATCACGGGGACCACGACCAGCAGCATCAGCAGGGTGGCGGTGATGATCAGGTTTCGTTCATCCAGACCGACCTGTCCTTTTGGGTCGAGCAAGGTCCACTTGCAGCCTCCCAGCATTAACATCATGCCAAGCAGCGGCAAAAAGCCTAGTAATCGGGGGTACCTGTTTTTACTCATCTCACGACCTCTAAAGCAGCTTGCGCAATGCAGTTGGGTTTTGATCGCCAACACTTCACCCTGCCAAGGGTTGGCATTTCTCTTCGATTGAATAAGAGCCTGCCCGGCACGCCATAAATGGACGTTTCACGGACCTGCGGTGAGTTCTTATTCGATTTCGTGGTTAAAGGCCTTGTTACAGACCAATTCCATTTGGTGCGGAAAGTTGAAAGGCTGCCGGAACCTGGGGTCGCACAGAGCCATCCCTCTGCCCCTCGACCGCTCCAATGCTCAAATATTGAACAGCACCGGACATCCAGTGCGGGCGATTGTAGTTAGCTAGCGATGTATAAACCATGTCTTATAAAGAAATAATTTTTATCGATTCCAGCAACAATCCTTCACCATTCCTGCAAAGGTTCGCGATCTTATCGTGTTCGATTCTCCACAAAAACCACAAAAATTGCCGTGTTATTGAGCACAGCCCCTCAACCCTTACACGCTGTAAGGGCATGCAAAACGCATCCAAGTCCCCATAATACAAGGCATTCGGACATCACCGAACGGCTCGAACCATGCGGCACTCGCGGCATCATTCAAACCACGAACTGACAGCACAATTTGGCCGTGTGGCGCAAATTTAAGGGCAGGCCCGACGCACCAGAAACGTCCTGCGGCGGCTTCCGTGTGACAACATGTCGCACGCTGCGCGCACCTCAAGTTGCCCCTCGTCACAGCGCTTTCACAAATCCCTACAAACAAAAACGCCCCGGCCTTCCTTCAAGGAGGGCCGGGGCGTTTCAGTGAACGGGCTCAGGCGTTGGGTCGACGATTCCGGTAAATGCCCAGTGGCACCAGAATCACCGTCAGCACGAACGCCACCAGCGCCCATTGCGCCAGCGACAGGCCGAGGATCGGCGGGTACGGCGTGCTGCAGAAGCCATCAACCTGGAACCCCAGCGGGAACACCTTGGCCAGCGGCAAGTCATCAACAATCGGCTGCAGCACATCGATGCCGCAGCTGACTTGCGGGAAGAACTGGGTGTACACATGGTGGCCGGCCACAGCGACGCCGCCCAGCGCACTGAGTACGACCAACCCTTCAAACAGCGTGACTGCGCCTTTGCGGCGCATTGCAGCCCCGATGAACGCAAATACTGCAATCAACAACAAGGCATAGCGCTGCAGGATGCACAGCGGGCACGGCGCCTCGCCCAACACGACTTGCATGTACAGCGCACCGCCGATCAGCGCCAGGCAGATGATGCCCAGCAACACCAGAAAGCGCCGCTCCCTGCCTATACGCAATTCGTCACTCATCCCCGTTTCCCTTTACCTGATTATGGTTTATGCCTGATGGCCGCAAGTTTACACACAGGGGATGGTTAAAACAGAAGGGGGTTAACAGCGGATTAATCAGGGGGAAATGGAGGAGCAATGTGGGAGCGGGCTTGCTCGCGAAGGCGGCGTGTCAGTCGACATTTAAAGTGACTGATCCACCGCTTTCGCGAGCAAGCCCGCCCCCACAATTGGGCAGCGTCGTTTCCGGACAATTATTCCAGCGCCGCAGCCGGGCCGAAGAACTCGTAACGGGCTTGTTGCTCGGGAACGCCCAGAGCCTTGAGGTGGCGTTTGATCGCCACCATGAAGCCTTTAGGGCCCAGGAAGTAGGCGTCCAGGTCGCGCTGTTCGGGCAACCATGCCGCCAGTTGCTCCTGGCTCAGCATCCCGACCTTGTCCGCCGCAGGGCTTACGCCGTCGTCCTCGGCATAGCAGTAAAAGCGTTTGAGTTGCGGGTGCCTGGCCGCCAGGGCGTCCACCCAATCACGGAACGCATGCACCCCGCCGTTACGGGCGCAGTGGATAAAGTGCACCGGGCGCTCAGTCGCCAAGGCCGCTTCGAGCATTGGCAGGGTCGGGGTAATGCCCACGCCACCGCTGATCAACACCAGCGGTTTATCGCTGGCGACCAAGGTGAACTCACCCGACGGCGGGAACAGGTCAATGGTCGCGCCGACGTGCATTTGGTCATGCAGGAAGTTGGACACCCGGCCACCGGCCTCGCGTTTGACGCTGATGCGGTAAAGGCCCGCGTCGCTCAAGGCTGACAAGGAGTAATTACGGCGCACTTCTTCGCCGTCAACCACCAGCTTCATGCCAATGTACTGGCCCGGCGCGGCGGCCAGGATCGGGCCGTTGTCCACCGGGGCAAAATAGAACGAGATGATCTCGTCACTCTCCTCCACCCGCTTCACCAGCAGGAACGGCCGTGCACCGCGCCAGCCGCCCGGGGCCTGGGCTTTTTCGTCGTAGATGGCGGCTTCGGCGCCGATCAGGATGTCGGCCAACTGGCCATAGGCGGCGCCCCAAGCGCTCAGCACCTCAGGCGTGGCAATTTCGTTGCCGAGCACTTCGGAGATGGCACGCAGCAAGCAGGCGCCCACAATTGGGTAGTGCTCCGGGAGGATTTGCAAGGCCACGTGTTTGTTAATGATCTTGGCGACCAGGTCGCCCAGTTGGTCCAACTGGTCGATATGCCGCGCGTACATCAGTACGCCATTGGCCAGGGCGCGGGGTTGGTCGCCGTTGGCCTGATTGGCCTGGTTGAACAGCGGGCGAACCTGCGGGTACTCGCTGAGCATCATGCGGTAGAAATGCGTGATCAGCGCTTCGCCGCCGCTTTCCAACAGGGGCACAGTGGATTTGACGATGGCACGGTCTTGGGCACTAAGCATGGCAGACTCCTGGGTCTTATTACTGAATGCCTTTACTTACTCAGTATTCATGCCAACTTATTATTGTTTATTTTTCAATGACTTAAATATTAAGTAGTCAATATGACTTCCTACGCAATATAGTCACAAGGACTACAAGGAGTCATTATGACTGCGCAATCGCTGCTCACCACCCTGCTGCCCCTCGTCGCCGACCTGTCCCGCGAACTGCCCGAAAGCGAGCGCTATCGGCGCCTGCTGCAAGCCATGCGCGCCCTGCTGCCATGCGACGCCGCTGCGTTGTTGCGCCTGGACGGTGAATGGCTGGTGCCCCTGGCGGTGGATGGTTTGAGCCTCGACACCCTCGGTAGGCGCTTCAAGGTCAGCGAACACCCGCGCTTCGCCGTGCTGCTGAGCAGCCCCGGGCCTACCCGTTTTGACAGCGACAGCGAACTGCCCGACCCCTACGACGGTTTGGTCGATGGCCTGCATGGGCACCTGCAAGTGCACGACTGCATGGGCTGCCCGCTGTTTATCGACGACAAACCCTGGGGCCTGCTGACCCTCGACGCGCTGGACACCGAGCGTTTCGAGCGCGTCGAACTGGATGCCCTGCAAGCCTTCGCCAGCCTGGCGGCGGCCACGGTCACCGTGGCCGAACGTATCGAGCGCCTGGCGTTGCGCGCCGAAGATGAGCATCAGCGTGCCGAGATCTACCGCCAGGCCAGCGGCCAGCAGCACAAGGAAATGATCGGCCAGAGCAAGGCGCACAAGCGTCTGGTCGAGGAAATCACACTGGTCGGTGGCAGTGACCTGACCGTGCTGATCACCGGCGAGACCGGCGTGGGCAAGGAGCTGGTGGCCCAAGCCATTCACGCAGCATCGCCCCGCGCGGATAAGCCGATGATCAGCCTCAACTGCGCCGCCCTGCCGGAAACCCTGGTGGAGAGCGAACTGTTTGGGCATGTGCGCGGCGCCTTTACCGGCGCGCTGAATGAGCGTCGCGGCAAGTTCGAGCTGGCCAACGGCGGTACCTTGTTTCTGGATGAAGTCGGCGAATTGTCGCTGACCGTGCAGGCCAAGCTGCTGCGCGTGCTG
The DNA here is from genome assembly GCF_045447295.1 of Pseudomonas sp. O39. Lineage (NCBI taxonomy): Bacteria > Pseudomonadati > Pseudomonadota > Gammaproteobacteria > Pseudomonadales > Pseudomonadaceae > Pseudomonas > Pseudomonas sp. O39. The sequence goes on along the minus strand of NZ_JBJGXV010000003.1, from coordinate 77,838 downwards.
CAAAGTGGCCAGTTGCAGCGCCTCGGTTCGGACAAGGAACATCAGGTGGATGTGCGCCTGATCGCCGCGACCAACCGCGACCTGGCCGAAGAAGTGCGCAATGGCCGCTACCGTGCCGACTTCTATCACCGCCTGAGCGTGTACCCGCTGCAAGTGCCGGCGTTGCGCGAACGCGGTCGCGATGTACTGCTGCTGGCGGGGTTCTTCCTGGAGCAGAACCGCTCGCGCATGGGCTTGGGCAGCCTGCGCCTGAGCAGCGATGCCCAGGCGGCATTGCTGGCCTATAACTGGCCGGGCAACGTGCGGGAGTTGGAACATTTGATCGGACGCAGCGCACTCAAGGCCCTGGGTAACTGCCGCGAGCGTCCGAAAATTTTGAGCTTGAATGCGCAAGACCTGGACCTGCCCGACGTCAGCGCGCCGCCGGAGATCGAAGCCCAGGCCGAGGCAGTCCCGGTTGTCACCGGCGACCTGCGCCAGGCCACCGAGCATTACCAACGCCAAATCATCAGCGCCTGCCTGGAACGCCACCAGCACAACTGGGCCAGCGCCGCCCGCGAACTCGGCCTGGACCGCGCCAACCTGGGCCGCATGGCCAAGCGTCTGGGCCTCAAATAAACCAACGGGGTTGCCAAGCGGCGGTAGACACCTCGGTCCATGTGGGAGCGGGCTTGCTCGCGAATGCGGCGTGTCAGGCAACAACTCTGGCACTGATACACCGCTTTCGGGAGCAAGCCCCCTCCCACATTAGATTGCCTTCGCCTTGTAGACAGGGGTCACAGGCTTGGGCTTACGAAACACCAGCACATTCCCCAACATCACCAGCACCAACCCCATCAGCGCCGGGGCCGTCCACTGATACCCCTCGGCAAACGCCGACACATTCAGCGCCACCACCGGGAACAACACCGTGCAGTACGCCGCGCGCTCCGGCCCCATGCGGCCAACCAGCGTGAGGTAGGCGGTAAAACCAATCACCGACCCCGGAATCACCAAGTACCACAATGCGCCGACATAACGCGCACTCCAATCCATCTCGAACGGAATCCCGCGCACCGCGCAGTAGGTTGCGAGCATCGCCGAGCCATACGCCATGCCCCAGGCATTGGTGGTCAGCGGCTTGAGCCCGGCCTTCTGTTGCAGGCTGGAGAGCATATTGCCCGCCGAAAAACACATCGTGCCCAACAAGGCCAAGCCCAGGCCGAGCAAGGTCTGTGGGCTGGCGGTGTGCCCCGCCAATTCCGGCCAGAACAAGAAACCCAGGCCCATCAACCCGAGCGCGCCGCCCATCAACACGTTCCGCGCAACCCGCTGGCCAAAAAACACCCGGGCATTGAGGGCGTTCCACAGCGTGGCCGTGGAGAACACCACCGCGACCAGGCCACTCGGAATCCACTGGCTGGCGGTGAGAAAGCACATGAAGTTGACGCAGAACAGGCACAGCCCTTGCGCCAGGCAGATCAGGTGCCCGCGACGGTTCATCACCTGCAACTTGCGACTCAGCAGCAACAGTACAAACAGCACCAGCGCCGCCAGGCCAAAGCGGTAGACGATCGACACCGGAATCGCCACGACGCCCAGTTGCCACTTGAGTGCAATCCACGTGGTGCCCCAGATCAGCACGGTGAGTAAATACAGGAAAAGGTTCATAGCGGGCTCCGTCGATTGAGCCACAGTGTCACCCGCCACCCCGGGAGCGCTCTTGCACATTCTTGCGCTTTTGTCGGGCAGTGGGCTCACAGCGCCAGCGGCGCGGAGTAGGATGCAAGGCGTCGGAGAGCACACGCCATGCCTGATCTGGAATCCCTGCAAGTCTTTCAAGCCCTCAACCGCTCGCCCAACGCTCGCCTGGAAGCCTGCGCCGAGCTCGGTGACGGCTTGTCTGCGGCCTTGTGGAGCAACCATCACGACTCGCAGGATTACCAGGCGCCCAGCCATCACACCTTGTCCTGCTACATCGGCGGCGGCACCGGCACCTTTCGCCGCGACCAGCCGGGCACCAAGGGCGGCCCCGACAAGCTGTGCATCCTGCCGGCCGAACACCAGTCGGCCTGGGTGATCAACGGCGAGATCCGCCTGGCCCACGTGTATTTCAGCCCGGAACAATTCGCCCTCGGCTGCGTCACCCTGCTCGACCGCGAACCACGCGAACTGCAACTGCGCGAAAGCACGTTTCTCGAAGACGCAAGCCAGGCCCGGCGCTTTCACCAATTGATCGCCCTCAACTGGCACGAGCCCGCCGAGCGCCTGCTGACCAGCAGCCTGGCCCATGAAATGCTCAGCCACACCTTGCTCAGCCAGGTAGGCGCGCGTGACGGCCTGCGCCTCAAAGGCGGGTTGGCCGCGCATCAGCGGCGGCTGTTGGTGGACTACATCGACCACCACCTGGAGGACCCGATCAGCCTGGGGCAACTGGCCGGCCTGTGCGCGCTGTCGGAATACCATTTCGCGCGGATGTTCCGCCAAAGCTTCGGCTTGCCGCCCCATCAATACCTGCTGGCGCGACGGCTGGTTCGTGCACAAACCCTATTGCGCGGTGGCGCCCTGCCCCTCGGTGACATTGCCTGGATGTGCGGTTTCTCCAGCGCCAGCCACTTCACCCATCGTTTTCGCCAAGCCATGGGCGCGACGCCCGGTGAATACCGCCAGGCCTTCTGCACCGCCTGAACCTTCAGCCCCGCATCAAGCCCAACGTCTTGGCTTTGGCCACCGCCTGGGTACGCCGCTCCACGCCGAGTTTGCTGTGAATACGCCGCGCATGGGTCTTGACGGTGTGCAGCGAAATAAACAGCCGATCGGCGATTTCCAGGTTGGAGTTGCCAAGGGCGATCAAATGCAGCACTTCCAGCTCGCGTTGGCTCAGGGGGTTTTCCGCCACGCCGCCGGGCGACGCCGGTGTCTCCAACCCCAGCTCACTCAATAACCCGGGCGCGCGCAAGCGCAGCTCGCGAATGGCTTGCTGTACCTGGCAACGCGCCGCCAGTTCCAAGCCGGTTTGCAGGGCGTGACGGGCCAGGGCCGTATCGCCCAGGCGCCAGGCCACTTCGCCCAGCACGAGGTGCAATTCGGTTTCCAGGCACAGCATGCCGCGTTGCCGGGCGGTGTCGAGCAAGGCATTGAGCCGCACCATGGGTTGGTCGGCGCAGCCCAGCCGAACCTCGGCCAGCACCAGCAAATACTCCAGGCGTGGAATCAATTCCAGCGTGGCCGGCGGTGCCTGTCGGGCCTGCGGCCCACGGAAGTGGCGCAACACCCGGCGCACCGCCTCCACGGTCAAGTCGGCGCGGCCCTGCTGCAACCAGAAGTGCCCACTGACCAGCAGCAACACCGCGCGATACACCGAGTCCGGCACCTGGCGTTGCTGCATCAAGCGCTCGGCTTCGCGCAGTTGAATAAAAGCCTGGGCGTAATCGCCATGGTTGGCCGCCAGCAGTGCCAGGCCGAGAAACCCGTACAGCACGCGTTTGTCCTGGCTGTGCAGACACATCGTCAGCCCGGCCTCGAAACACTCGCCGGCGAGTGCGTCCTGCCCTTGGCGCAGCGCCAAATGCCCGCGCCGCAGGGCGATGCGCCCCACCAATGGCCCGGCCTTGAGCCGCTGCTGCATCAGCATCGCCTGCACATTTTCGAGCAGGCTTTGCGCCCGATACGGGGCGCCGCGTTGTTCCAATAATTGCGCGTGGTCCAGCTCCAGCAACGCCTCCAGTACCAACGAGCCGTGGGCCCGCGCCAGGCACAGGGCTTCGCGGTTCAACGTTTGGCCGACGTCCAATTCACCGCGCAGCAAGGCTTGCTGGGTCAGGCCCGAGAGGCACATCACCCGCGACGTCCAGGCGTTATCGGGCAAGGCTTGCAAGGCCTCCAGAAAATGTTCGCGGGAACGCTCGGCATCGCCGCCCAGATGCAACAGCCAACCCCATTGCGCCTGCCAGCGGGCCAACAAATGGCGCTGTTGCGCTGCGCTGGGTTGCGGGGCAAATCGGGCAAGCTGGTCGATGCACACACCCGCCTGGTCAAAACGCCCGGCAAACAGCAGCGCCGCCGTCAACAGCCCCACCAGTTGCGCGGAACCGAGCATCAAGTCATCGCCATGCTGCTCATGCAGGCGCAACAGCAGCAGCGCGTTCTGCTGGCGGAACAGGTCTTCAAAACTGAAGTGCTGTAACAGGCTCACCGCCACTTCGTACTCTTCGGCCAGCAAGGCCTGTTCAAACGCGGCTTGCCAGTCGCGCTCACCGGTAAACCACTGGCAGGCACGCCGATGCCAGGAGCGCTTGGCCGGCCAGGGCTCATCGCATAGCAATCGCGCCAGCGGCGGGAACACTTGAAGCCAATCGGTGGTGTCTTCCCATGGCTGGATAAATGCACCCAGTGCCTGCAAATCCCGCAGGTACTGATCGCCGTCGCCAGAGCCGAACAGGTGCTCACACAAGCTCGGGTTGAAACGCGGCAGATGCGCCAGCACACGCCAGGCATCCGCCAGTTCGACCGGCAAGGTACTGAATAGCTCGTGCTGCAGGTAGTCGAGCAAGGTCTTGTCCGGATGACCGTCGCCCAGCAGGGCGATACGCACACCCGCACACCAACCGGCGCTGAACTGCATCACGCTGTCGACAGTCAGCCCAGGGCCAAGCAATTGCTGGACCTGCGCGGGGCTGAATGCCAACTCACTGCACTCCAACAACTCATCGTCGAGCAACAGCCGTGGCCAGTTGCACACCGGCCGGCGTCGCGCGCCCAGCCACCAGGTCAGTGCCGGGTTGGCGACGTTGAGTAAACGATCGAGCAACGCATCCAGCCCAGGCGCGGGCAGACGGCAGAAGTCATCCAGAAATATCCACGCCGCGTGCTGCCAGCGGTTGAGGTCGAGCAACAAGCTGGCTTCATCGACAAAGGGCAGCCCCAGGTTGTGCGCCAGACGCTCACAAAATTCGTAGGGGCTGAGGACCGCGCCATTGAGCGGCAGCCAGTAGACCTGGCAGCCTTTCGGCGCCTGCAACGCACATTCTGCGAGCAACGCACTCTTGCCACTGCCGCCCGGCGCGCAGAGCAACTTGACCCTGACGGGCGCTGCGAGCAAAGGCTCGGTCAGGCGCGGGCGCAACAGATGGTGAGCGGACAGCCGTGGCATGAATCCAGGACGGTCCAGGCAGCGTGTCATGGCGGTCATTGCTGCATCCTGCTTTTTATTGTTATGCAACCTGACGCCTACCCTAGTCCTGTGGTCGGCGGTTGTTGAAGAAGTATTCAGCGGGGTGATTGGCAGGCATAAAAAAGCCGGGATTCCACTTCACCCTAAAGTGGAAGACGGTCACTGTGGGAGCTGGCTTGCCTGCGATGGCGATGTAGCAGTGACAGGTGGGCCGGCTGACCCACCGCTATCGCAGGCAAGCCAGCTCCCACAGGTTGATTGCATTTCAAATGGAAGATCAGCGAACGCCCGTAGACCTCAACGCCGCCGGCGTGTAATCCGCCGCCTTGGCCGCAAAGCCGAACACGAAGCTGCTCTTCTCCTCATTTTTCATCCCCAGCGCGATGTAGCGACCGGCGATGATGTCGTACAGGGTTTCCACGGTGTAGGCCGGCACCTGGTGGTCGTAATAGAACTGCGCATGGCCTTCGGCAACACGCCACAGCTGGCCACGGCCGTCGTAGTGGTCCACCAGCGCGACTTGCCAGCTGTCCTCGTCAATGTACATGTGGCGCTTGGCGTAGATATGCCGCTCGCTCGGCTTGACGGTGCCGACCACTTCCCACACCCGGTGCAGCTCGTAACGGGTGAGGTCCTGGTTGATATGCCCGGCCTTGATGATGTCGTCGTACTTGAGGGTCGGCGAGTCCAACTTGTAGCTGTTGTAAGGGATGTACATCTCTTTTTTGCCGACCAGTTTCCAGTCATAGCGGTCGGGAGCGCCGGAGAACATGTCGAAGTTATCGGTGGTGCGCAGGCCGTCGGAGGCAGTGCCTGGGCCGTCATACGACACTTGCGGCGCACGCCGCACGCGGCGCTGGCCGGCGTTGTAGATCCAGGCCAGGCGCGGTTCTTTCACCTGGTCGAGAGTCTCGTGCACCAGCAGCACGTTGCCCGCCAACCGCGCCGGGGCGGTGACCGATTGTTTGAAAAAGCTCAACACGTTGGCCGCCTTGGCCGGGTCGATATCCGGGATAGCCTGCGGCACCGCCACTTCTTCCTCGAAGCGGATCGGCGTGTAGCTGCCGTTCGTCTGCGGGGTGGCCTGGGTGATGATGCGTTTCAGGTTGCCGCCGTGGTAACGGGTGATGTGGTTCCACAGCACTTCCACGCCATTCTTCGGAATCGGGAACGCGTAGTAGCGGTTGCCGGTGAAGTTCTCCAGGCCGTTGCCGTCGTTGATCGCGTGCACATTCAGGGCGCTGCGCTTGATCGACTCATAGATGTCCGGCGGCAGATTGACCGTGCGGTGCGTCGGGTACACCGGGATCTTGTAGGTCTCGGGGTAGCGCTTGAACATCGCCACCTGGCCGTCGGAGAGTTTGGCCTTGTACTTGTCCACCGTGGCGGCGGTAATCACGAACAGCGGTTTTTCATTGGCAAATGGGTCGGCGAGAAAGCCCTTGCTGTCCACTGCGCCGGCGTTTTTCGGGATGCCGCCCGTCCAGGCCGGGATTGAGCCGTCGGCGTTGCCGGCTTTTTCGGCGCCGACCGGCGTCAGGCTGGTGCCGAGCTTGGCGGCCTCTTCGGGCGACACGGCGGCCAAGACTTGGGCAGCCAGCATACTCAGGGCCATCACTGCAAATAGCTTACGCATAGGTTCTTGTCCTTCCTTAAACCAAGTCAGAAGTTCACGCCGAAGCTGAGGGCGATAAAGTCGCGATCGGTGAGGGTGTTGTAGTCGCCGCCAAAAAAGTCGGTGTAGCTGAGGCTGGCGGTGTAGGTGTTGCGGTAGTCCGCATCCACGCCGACGCTGATCGCCTTGGCGCCTTCATTGAACAGGCCGTTGGGGCCATAGCCGCTGACGTCCTGGGACCAGGACAGGTTGGGCTTGAGGTTCACCCCGGCAAACACGTTGTTGTAGTCAAGGATTGCCCGGGCGCGATAACCCCAGGAGTTGGCCGTGACGAAACCATCGGTGTCGCCGCCGAAACCGTAGGCGCCGTACACCGAATCACGGCCGTAGCGCAGTTTGGTTTTGGATTCCAGCCCACCGACGTGCACGAAGGCCGCCTCGCCCACCAGGGTCAGGCGTTCGGCGCCCAGTACCTGGTCGAAGAACTGGGTCATGGTGCTCTGGATCTGGGTGATTTCCTTGCGGCGGTAGCCTGAGTTATCCGAGCCGAACGAACTGCGGATCGGCGAGGCGGTTTGGCCGGCAATCGGGTTGACCAGCGCCAGGGTCAGGTCGGTGGTGTTGAGTTGCACCGGCGCATTCGGGCGATAGCTGATTTCGCCGGTCCAGGCCGTGCCGGTAGGCAAGGTGGTGGAGAAACTCGCGCCGTACAGGCGAATGTCTTCCGGGTAATCGAGGTAATACTGGCCACGGCCGAGCATGGTGCTCTGGGCCAGGCCCGAGCCGCTGCCGGGTGCGATGGCGTTGGCGGTCGCCGCGATACGCCCGATGGTGGCCAGGTTGGTGTTGGCGGTGATCGTGCCCACGGTGGGTGTGCGGCTGTGGTAATTCATGAAGTACAGGCCGTACTCGGTGTCATCGCCGAGCCAGCGCAACGCCGCGCCGAACTGGCCGCCATCGCGGGCTTCACGGTCCGATGCACGTTGCACGACCACACCTTCGCGCGTCACCTGGAAGCCCTGGCCGAACGCTGCGGCCACCGGTTGCAATGGCGCAATCGCCGGGCTACCGACGGTGTAGTTGCCGTTGCAGCCATGGGCCACCACGTCGTTACCGAAGAATGTGCCGCAGTTATCCACCACGGTGTTTTCCCAGTTCAGTTGGTAGAAACCTTCCACCGACAGCTGATTGGTGAGGCTCTGAGAGGCGAACAGCATGTTCACCGGAATCAGGCCTTCCTTGATCTCGGCGCCCGGACGACGGAAAGCCGACACGTCGATCGGGTTGATGCTGTTGATCGAGTTACCGATAAACGTACTCTCGCCCCAGCTCACCACCTGCTTGCCGACACGCACGTTGCCCGGCAAGTCGCCGATGGAATAGTTGTGATAGACGAACGCATCAAGCAGCTCGTAACCGGAGGAGCGCGCGCCCTCGTCGCGATGGTTATTGCTGATTTGCTTGAATTCGCGGTTTTCGTCCTGCAGTTCGAAGTCGTACCAGTATTTGCCGCGCACAAACACGCCGCTGTCGCCGTACTTGAGCTCCAGGTCGTGAATGCCCTTGAAGATCTTGGAGAAGGTTTCGCCCTTCTTGAAGTTCAGCCGCCCGTCATCCCCGGTGGACGCCTGCCCCGTTCCGCCATTGGGAATCCCCACCAGTTTTTTGTCGGCATCGCGCATGCCCCAACTGGCGCCGACCGACAGCGAGGAATCGAATTGCCCTTCGATTTCGCCAATGTTGAACGACACAGCCTGCGCCTGGGCGCAGCAGCCCAGCGCAACCGCAGTGGCCAGCGCCTGTGGCGTGAAGATGGCGCGCATTGTTGTTTTTGTCATGCGTCTTCCCCGGTGAGTGACAGAAGGCCCCACCCTACTGCCGCTCGTCAGGAGCGATAAGCGCACCAAAGGGGTATTCGCACTGTCGCTCGAAAGGATTAGCAGGGGCCCTGGCCGGGGTTTGGGCGGGGCTATGGATCAGGTGGATGGCGGGTTATCAGGGGGATGGATCGCTCGCTTCAAGACTGTTGCAAATTAAGTAACAGTCCTTGTCATGAACCGCTATTACTCATTTTGTTACAACCGACTATTCTTACCGGGCTTTCAGGGCAAACCGCCCGCTCCCGACTTCGGGAGAAAAGTCGAATTTCAATAGATTGGTCAATGTATTCAATCTGTTACCTGTGTTCACTGACGTTGATTTATCGCTCCTTGATCCAACGTCTTACTTCGGCCGCTGCCTTTGCAGCGGCCTTTTTTATGTGCCAAAAAAACGGGGCGCCCTTAGCGCCCCGTAAGATTAAACAGTGTTCAAGCAACGATCAGAGGCTGAACTTCTGCAAGTTGGCCATCATCTGCGCCAACGCTTCGATCGTGTCCTTGGGGTGCACCGCGCCCTCGAAGTCACAAATCTGCGCCCAGTGCGCCGCCACATCGTCCGGCGAAAACCCGGCCTCCGGGTCGAACCCCACACCCAGGCTGCGTTCCCAACGGGTCTTGCCGATCCAGCCGCCGCCGACTTCGAACAGCCCGGAGGTTTCCTGGCACGCCTCGCTGCCCAAGTACACCACCAACGGGCTGACCAGTTCCGGCTTGAGGCGTTCGAACACTTGCGGCGGGATCAGGCCTTCGGTCATGCGCGTGCCGCCGGTGGGGGCAATAGCGTTGACCAGGATGTTGTTCTTGCGCCCTTCCAGCGCCAGGGTGCGGGTCAAGCCATACAGGCCAAGCTTGGCCATGCCGTAGTTGGACTGGCCGAAGTTGCCATAGATGCCCGAGGTGGACGCGGTGAAGATCACACGGCCATAACCTTTCTCGCGCATATGCGGCCAGGCAGCGCGGGTGACTTTGTAGGCACCTTCGACATGCACCCGGTAAACCAGGTCCCAGTCACTGTCGTCCATTTTTTGGAAGGTCTTGTCACGCAGGATGCCGGCGTTGTTCACCACGACGTCAACACGACCGAAGACGTCGAGCGCGTTCTGCACGATTTTGTCGCCGTCGGTAACGGAGTCATGGTTGGCCTCGGCAATGCCGCCAGCCTCGCGGATTTCATTCACCACCCGGTCGGCGGCCGAGGCACTGGCGCCTTCGCCCTGGGTTGAACCGCCGAGATCATTGACCAGCACTTTGGCCCCGTGCCTGGCAAACAGCAGCGCATGGGCCCGGCCCAACCCGCCGCCGGCACCGGTGACGATCACGACCTTATCCTGGAACTGCACTGACTCACTCATACCGAACTCCGCTGGCGACAATGGGAATGGGTTGAGTGTCAGGCACGCAGCCTCTGGTCACAATAAAGTCAGCCGAGGCTGAATGGTGCTCGATAAGGCAGCGGGATGATTACCCCACAACAGCAGGCCGCTCAGGAATAGGCAACACACGGCGCCGGCTGGCCCATTCGCTCGCGAAACTCGAGGTAATGCTTGAGCACCAGCACGGGCGCCTCGATCTGCGGATAGTGGCCGATATTGGCCAGCAACACCGTGTCGGCGTTGGGCACCAACTGATGATAACGCTCCACCATATGGGCACCGGAGATCGGATCGACTTCGCCGTCGATCACCCGCATTGGCACGCCGTCGCGCTGCATTGCCGTCACCCAGCGCTCACGCAGGCGGCGGCGCTGGGGAATATAAGCGATCAGTTTGTGCAGGATGCGCGGGCCGTCATTGCAGCTGATCAGGCTCCAGAAGTCATCCAGAGCACTTTCACTGGGCCGCGTATTCGGGCCGAAAATCTGACTGAAGCTATCCGACATGGCATTCCGCCCGAAGGCGCGGCCGATCATCCAGCCGATTGGGCTGAGCAACAGTTTCTGCACCAGGGCCGGGCGGTGGGTTTCCGGAAACAGCCCGCCGTTGAGGAACACACAGCTGGCCATCGCGAAGCGAGCTTCGTAATGGCGAGCCAGTAATTCCTGAGCGACGCTGTCGCCGTAGTCATGGGCCAACACATGCACCGGCTGCTCCACGCGCAGGTAGTCGAGCAGCGCCTGTTGCAGGTCGGCCTGCGCCAACAGGCAATACGCGTGATCCAGCGGTTTAGCCGAATCGCCAAACCCAAGCATGTCGCACGCAATCACCAGGTTACGCTGGGCCAGGGGCTGCCACAGGTAATGCCAGTCCCAACTGGCGGTGGGAAAACCATGAATCAACAGCAACGGCTCGCCCTGCCCGGCCACCCAGTAACGGACCGTGTGGCCACGAAACACGAACGTCTGGGCACGTTTGCGCCAGGCTCTGAGCGGGATTTCGGCGAGAGGCATCAGCTTTTATACCCGGGATCTTGCACGTCCAATTTACGCAACAGCGCCGGCCACGCCAGTGCACCGCCCATACCTTGGGCGCTCTTTGTGACAGCTGCCACCATCGCCTTGGCGCCCGCCAAAATCTGCGGCTCGATCGCAATCAATTCGGCGCCACCGTTTTGCGCCAATACCTGGATATCGCAGGCGCGCTGAAACGTGAACATCATCAGGAACGTGTCGCCGATGGTGCCACCGCACGTCAGCAGGCCGTGGTTGTGCAGCATCAGGAAGTTGTTGTCGCCCAGGTCCGCCTGCAGGCGCGCCTTTTCTTCGTGGTTCAGCGCCACACCTTCATAGGCGTGGTACGCCAGGCTGGACAACACAAAGGTGGCTTGCTGGCTGATCGGCAACACGCCCTGCTTCTGCGCCGACACCGCAACGCCGGCCGCCGTATGGGTGTGCAGGACACAGACCACGTCATGGCGGACTTCATGGATGGCGCTGTGGATGGTGTAGCCCGCAGGGTTGATCTCGTAGGGGCTGTCCATCAGCTTTTTGCCCGCCTGGTCGATCTTGACCAGACTCGACGCGGTAATCTCGTGGAACATCAGCCCATAGGGGTTGATCAGGAAATCATCGGTGCCGGGCACTTTGGCGGAAATATGCGTGAAAATTAGATCGTCCCAGCCATGCATCGCCACCAGCCGATAGCAGGCCGCCAGGTCGACGCGGGTTTGCCATTCGGCAGCGCTGACCTGGTCTTTGACATTCTGTGACGATGGAACGGGGGCTAGGCTCACGGTAACAACCTCCTTGGTTCACGTTCTTATTGTTTTTTTGAATGAAGGACCAGTCTAGTCAGACGCCGTGGCGCAAGTAGTTGCCTTCGCAGCCAGCTTGATGACTGAGCGAGTCAGTCATGAGAATAGTCCAACTCGCGTCAGAGAAGCGCCGCCAATAAAGGCACGGCGAACAGGTTGAGCAAACCCGTCAAGACCATCACCAGCCCCGCGACCGAACCTTCTTCGCCGCCCACTTCCTGCGCCCGGCTGACGCCCGCGCCGTGGGCGCCCACGCCAAACAACGCACCCCGCGCCAAGGGTGTGCGCAGCGGCAACCATTTGAGCAGCACACCACCGAGCATGGCGCCGAACACGCCGGTGAACATCACAAATACGGCAGTGAGTTCCGGTACGCCACCGAGGTCGGAGGATACCGGCATGGCAAACGGCGTAGTGATCGAGCGCGGCAACAAGGACAGGGTCACAGAGCTGTTTAACGCCAATGCCTTGGCCAGCCCGAACGAGGTGCCGATGGAGGCCGCGCTGCCCGCCACCATCCCCAGCAGCAACGCCGACCAGTGGCGCGCCAACAAGCGGCGCTGTTGCCAGATCGGCACGGCAAACGCCACGGTGACCGGCCCCAGCACCAGCATCAACCAGTGCGTATCGGTGGCGTATTCGGCGTAGGCGGTTTTCATCGGCACGGCCACCGCCAGCAGCAGCGCCGGCACCAGGATCAACGGTGATAGCAAGTAGCGCCCGGTGCGGCGGTAGAGCCAGCGGCTGAAAATATAGGCGCCCAGGGTCAGGGCGAGCCAGAACACCGGCATCAGCTCAAGCTTCACGGCGCATGCTCCAGCGGCAGACCATTTCCACGGTGAACGCAGTCACCAACATCACCGACAAGGTACTGAAGCCAATCACCAGCAGGATGCGCCAGCCGTCATTGCGCACCAGGCCACCGTAGTCGAGCAGGCTCATCAGGGCCGGGATAAAGAACAACAGCATTTCTGCCATCAACACCCCGGCACCCAGTTGCAGGGCGGCCGGCTTGACCAGCCCACTGGCGAATGTCGCCAGCAACAGCCCCAGGCCCACGACGCCACCCGGGATTGGCCAGGCGAACCAGACCGACAGTTGAGTGCCCAGCAGATAGATCGCCAGCAGTACGACCAATTCCGTCAGCAGGCGGCCAAGATGTTTGAAGGTAAAACGTTTCATGAGCTTTGGGTCCTCGCAGGCCGCCATTTTAAAGAGGCCGCCCTCATCCCCACAGCGAATTGTTAGACTGCATGCTATTCCAAACTGGAATCCTGACAATGGAATTCAAACAGCTGCGCAGCTTCGTCGAAGTGATCCACCGAGGGGGGTTTACCCAAGCCGGGAAAACCCTGCATATCAGCCAATCCGCCGTCAGCAAGCAGGTCGCACAGTTGGAACAGAGCCTCGGTACGGCGCTGCTGGAACGCAACGGCTCACACATCCGCCTGACGGCTGCCGGCACGGTGGTATTGCAGCGCGCAGAGGCCATGCTGCGCCTGCAAAACGAATTGCTCAGTGAACTGGATGATATGCAGCAACTGACCCGTGGCGAGTTACGCCTGGGCCTGCCGCTATTGGCCGGCGATTCGTTGTTTGCGGGGCTGTTCGCCGAATACCGCAGGCGTTATCCGAAGGTCACCATCCAATTGCTGGAGGGTGGCAGTCGCACCATCGAGCAAGCGATTTTGAACGGCGAGCTGGATGTGGGCGGCAGCCTGACGCCCAGCGACCCGGCGTTTGCCTGGCAGGCCTTCTGCGATGAACCGCTGGATGCCTTGTTGCCGATGGATCATCCCCTGGCCGACAACGCCCAAGTGCGCCTGGAAGAATTGGCAGACACGCCGTTCCTGATGTACCAGCGCAGTTTTGTACTCAATGACCGGCTGATGCAGGCATGTCAGCAATTGGGCTTCACGCCCAAAGAAATCGGTCGCAGCGGCCAGGCGGACTTTCTGGCGGCCCTGGTCGCGGCCGGCCAGGGCGTGGTGTTGCTGCCCAGTGTGGTCGCCCGCGGGTTGGTGCGGCCAGGCGTGGTGCGCCTGACACTCAAGGCGCCCGACTACGTGAGCTGGGACATTGCCTTTATCTGGCGTGAGGGCGCTTATCTGTCCAAAGCCGCCCAAGCCTGGCTGGCGTTGCTGCGCGAATTCCCGGTCAACCGCGCAGTGCAGTGACCAACTCGGCCAGCCAAGGCTCGGCGTCGGCTTCCGGGGTGACACTTTCGCTGGCGTCCAGACGCAGCATCGGCAGCACTTCGCGCACGCCCAGCTCGCCAAACAGCTCACGCATTTGCTCGCCGCCACCGCAGAACGTGTCGCCGTAACTGGCGTCGCCCAGGCCGATGACTGCACCGGGCAGGCCACGCCAGGCGGCGGGCAGTTGGTCGCGAATCATCGAATACAGCGGTTGCAGGTTATCGGGCAACTCACCCATACCAGTGGTCGAGGTCACCGCCAGAAAGGCTTCAGGGGCAAAGGCCTGCACGTCGGCCAAGCTGGCGCGAGGGTTGTGCCAGGCGTCAAAACCGGCCTCTTTGAGGATGTTGGCAGCGTGGCGGGCAACTTCTTCAGCCGTGCCGTAGACCGAGCCGGAAAGGATGGCGACTTTCATCAATCTGATCCTGTAGTTGAGCGAAAGCGTGGGATATTAGCAGCTGACGCAAATATTTCAGTGCGCACGGTGCAACATTCAAAACTTGCCATAAACTCCAAGCTCTGAAAAACCAGCCATGGACTGCTCAATGATTAACGCCAAGCTGATGCAAATGGTGATTGCTGCTTCAAACGACGGCATCGTCGTCGCCGAACGAGAAGGCAAAGACAAACCACTGATCTACGTTAACCCGGCGTTCGAGCGCCTGACGGGATATGCCCTGGACGAAATTCTTTATCAGGATTGCCGCTTCCTGCAGGCGGGTGATCGCGATCAGCCGGCGCTGATGGCCATCCGCGAAGCTCTCGACAGCGGTGGATCCTGCCGGGAAATCCTGCGCAACTACCGCAAGGACGGCACGCATTTCTGGAATGAGCTGTCGCTGTCGACGGTTTATAACGAGGCGGACAAGCAGACGTATTTCGTCGGCGTGCAAAAAGACGTCACGGCGCAGGTGAAAGCGCAACAACGCGTCGCGCAGCTGGAGGCGCAAGTGGCTCAGCTTAAAGCGCAGTTGGCAGCACTTGAAACGACGAGCGGAAATAACAAGTTGTAGTAAACGAGGCCTTTAGAGGGATAATGGCTTTTTAGTACCTCATCCTTGAGCTACATCCATGCACCGCGACGCTCTCTTGACGCAGGACGAACTGGATTTTATCCAGGACATGCAGCACAACCCGCAGCTCAATCTGCGGGACGCATGGTCGAGCCTGACCGTCAACGGCGGTGCACAGATTCGCGACTTGCTCACGCGGTTGGCCGCTCACGACCACGTCACCATCCAGGCGCAGTTCGACAACCAGCAACTCACCTTCCCTTTGCACCTGGTGGAGGATGAGTTTCATGCGGTTCACTTGCGCTTGGGGGTACCGAGCATTTTTGAAGACGGCCCGATGATCCGCCCGTGGCGCCTGGCGCTGGAAACACCGGTGGTGATGGAGACCGCCAAGGGCAACCCCGGCGCGCTGTGGGTGCATGAGGTGTCATTCAAAGGCGTGCTGGTGGAGATTCGCGGCCGGGTCAAACCGCCGAAAACCTTTTCCCTGTGGTTCAGCCCGTCCGGTTACGAGCGTATTGCGCTGCGTGGCACGCTGGAGCGGGAGACCGCCCGAGGTTTGTTCGCCTACCGCCTGAGCCAAAGCGATGCGGAGGAGATCGAACGCCTGCGCCAGTTCATCCTGCACCAGCACCGACTGGTCCACCCGCATGTACACGCCTGATATCAGGTATCCAGCCCGCCGCTGAGAAACTGCTGCAAGCGGCGCCGCATCAAGCTGCCTTCATTGCCCAGGCAGCCTACGGAGGAACCCGCAAAATCCTTCTCGGACAAGTCCGAAGCGACACCGGCGAGAAACAGCGGGCAATCCAGGGTCAACGCCAGGCGACTCAAGCGCCCAGCCAGATCCTGATTGTGTGAATGGTTGGAGAAAATAATCAGCGCCTGGGGATGCATTCTTTCACACACCAGCGTCAATTCTTCAAAGGGCTGGCCCATGCCAAGCACCTTCACCGCCAGGTCATCGCGACTCATCAGCAACGCCGCCACCAGCAACTCCAATTTACGGCACTCGCCAGGCATGGCTGTCAGCAATACTCGGGGCGCAGGTGAGACACACGCGACCTGCAGGCGCAGAAAGGTCTGTATGCGCAGGAAGGAATCGTAAAAAAGCCACTCGCTGGCTTGGCCGAATCGGCCCTGATGGCGCAGCAGGTCATTCCACAGAGGCATGAGGATATCCTGGAACGCCACGCCAAGCGGGTAGGTCGCAAGAATCTGCCCGTACAGGCTCTCCAACTGACGATCGTCAAAGGCACTGACTGCCTGCACCAACCGCGCCCGCCACTGCGGCCATTCGCTCTCTTCGACGGCATCGCGCTCTGCGCGAACGGCGCTGGCCTGCTGATCATCGCGCGCAAGAATCTTGCCGACCTTGCTCACGGCCACGCCTCGCTCAATCCAATCGAGAATGCGATTGACGGTCTCAATATCAGCGTTGGAGTAGAGGCGATGCCCACTTTCGGTGCGCGTAGGCTGGATGAGGCCATAACGACGCTCCCATGCACGTAATGTGACGGGGTTCACACCTGTCAATCTTGAGACTTCACGAATCGGAAACAACGCTGCGGAATCAGCGCGATTTTCAGAGGCAATTTCGTGAGTAGGCGCAGTAATTTCGGGCATCAGAGGTCGAAAACGTCCGCGTGAATTTGGAGCCCATTTAACGCCTTAATACTTGTCCTTTTCAAGGGCCGGGATCTTCGGACCAATGTCACTGGCGTAATTTTTCAAAACAGGAATAATCCTTGCCTGTTTTTCAGGTGGTGGCCTAACCCGGCCGCCATCTTTGCGCGTTACCTACCCGGTTCAGCGCACCTGATATTTGGAGATACACAATGTCTACCTCACCCGTTACCTTGATGGTTGCGCGCCGCGTGGCCAAAGGGCGCTATGAAGAACTGATGGCCTGGCTGCGCGAAGGCGAGCAATTGGCCACCGACTTCCCCGGTTACCTGGGTTCCGGCGTCCTTGCACCGCCGCCCAACGATGATGAGTTTCAGATTATCTTCCGCTTCGCCGACGAAAAAACCCTGCACGCCTGGGAGTTCTCCGCGTCGCGCGGCGCCTGGCTAAGCCGTGGCAGCGAGCTGTTTGCCGACCCGTCCGAGCATCGCGTCAGTGGTATTGATGGCTGGTTCGGCGCCGTGGGTGCGCGACCACCGCGCTGGAAACAGGCCGTGGCGATCTGGCTGGCATTTTTCCCGGTGTCGCTGCTGTTCAACTTCGGCCTGGAGCCGCTGCTCAGCGAGCTTGACCTGTTCAGCCGCGTTTTGGTCAGCACACTCGCGCTCACGCCCCTGATGGTTTACTTCTTTATTCCGCTGTCGACGCACCTGCTGGCGAGCTGGTTGCACCCCGCGCCGCCGCGTAAGGTCACCGAAGCTGCTGCGTGAGTACAGGGCTGGCCGGTCGCTGGTATAGTTTCAATCTGCCAGCGACTTGAGCCTCCCATGACTGCAACGAACGCCCCGATCCTGATTACCGGTGCCGGCCAGCGTGTCGGCCTGCATTGCGCCGAACGCCTGCTGGACGAGGGCCATTCGGTGATTTTCAGCTACCGCAGCGAACGCCCAGGCGTTGCGGCCTTGCGTGAGCGTGGTGCGCTCGGCGTGTTTGCCGATTTCTCCAGTGAAGCCGGGATCCTGGCCTTCATCGCCGCACTCAAAACCCATACCGACAGCCTGCGCGCGATCATCCACAACGCTTCGGCGTGGGTCGCAGAAACGCCCGGCGACGAAAGCCGCGCGTTTACCGACATGTTCAGCGTGCACATGCTTGCGCCGTACTTGATCAACCTGCATTGTTCACCTTTGCTGCAACGCTCTTCACCCGCCGATATCGTGCATATCAGCGATGACGTGGTGCGCAAGGGCAGCCGCCAACACATCGCCTATTGCGCCACCAAGGCAGGCCTGGACAGCCTCACGTTGTCATTTGCCGCGCAGTTCGCGCCAACGATCAAGGTCAACGGCATCGCCCCGGCGATGGTGATGTTCAACGAAGGCGATGACGCGACCTATCGCGCCAAGGTCCTGGCCAAATCGGCACTCGGCCTCGAGCCTGGGCCGGAGGTGATCTACCAGAGCGTGCGTTACCTGCTGGACAACCCCTATGTCACCGGTACCACCCTGACCGTCAACGGCGGGCGGCATATCAAGTAAGCCGTTTGTGAGGATGTTGTATGAACTTGTCCCTGCCCCAACACTACCGTGAAATCCTCGAAGGCCTGGGCGAAGACCCGGAACGCGAAGGCTTACTCGACACCCCCAAGCGCGCTGCCAAGGCCATGCAGTACTTGTGTCATGGCTACGAGCAGAACCTGGACGAAATCGTCAACGGCGCGCTGTTCGCGTCCGACAATGACGAGATGGTGATCCTCAAGGATATCGAGCTGTATTCACTCTGCGAGCACCATCTGCTGCCCTTTATCGGCAAGGCCCATGTAGCCTATATTCCGACCGGCAAGGTGCTCGGCCTGTCGAAACTGGCGCGCATTGTCGACATGTACGCGCGGCGCCTGCAGATCCAGGAAAACCTCACGCGGCAAATCGCCGACGCCATCCAGCAGGTCACCCAGGCCGCCGGCGTGGCCGTGGTGATCGAAGCCAAGCACATGTGCATGATGATGCGCGGCGTGGAAAAACAGAATTCAACCATGAACACCTCGGTGATGCTCGGCGCTTTCCGCGAGTCGAACACCACGCGCATGGAGTTCCTGCAACTGATCGGACGGAGCAAGTAGCAATGCCACAACTTCAACCAGGCATGGCGCGCATCCGGGTCAAAGACCTGTGCCTGCGCACCTTTATCGGTATCAACGAGGATGAGATCCTCAACAAGCAGGACGTGCTGATCAACCTGACCATCCTGTATGCCGCTCAGGAAGCCGTGCGCGACAACGATATCGACCACGCGCTGAATTATCGCACCATCACCAAGGCCATTATCGCCCACGTGGAAGGCAACCGCTTCGCCCTGCTGGAGCGCCTGACCCAGGAGTTGCTGGACCTGGTGATGAGCAACGAATCGGTGCTGTACGCCGAAGTCGAGGTGGACAAGCCCCACGCGCTGCGTTTTGCCGAGTCGGTTTCAATAACCCTGGCTGCAAGCCGCTAGCCGCAAGCTTTAAGCTAGAAGCCATACGCATTCCAACTTGCAGCTTGAAGCTTGTGCGCTGAAAGCTGTCTCGAAGAGACCTCTATGAACGACCAACAACGCCTCGAACTCGAAGCCGCCGCCTTCCGCCGGTTGGTGGCGCACCTGGACAGCCGCAAGGATGTGCAGAACATCGACCTGATGAACCTCTAGGGCTTCTGCCGCAACTGCTTGTCCAAGTGGTACAAGGCCGAGGCCGATGAGCGCCACATCGAGCTGAGCCTCGATGACGCCCGTGAAGTGGTGTACGGCATGCCGTACGCCGAGTGGAAAGCCCAATACCAGAAAGAAGCCAACGCCGACCAACAGGCGGCGTTTGCCAAAGGAAAACCCCATGACTGACCTGAACACCCTGCTCGCCAGCCTCGACAGCGGCGAACACCTGTTTGCCGACACACTGGCCTTTATCGCCACCGGTTACGACTACCAGCCGCAAGCTTTCACCAACGGCAGCGTGGAAAACGCCGCCGGTCAAAACGAAGGCTCGTGCAAGACCCTGGGGCTGGCGCTGCTGGAAGGCTTGAGCGATCAGCAAGCGTTGCTGGCATTTGGTGAGCATTACCGTTCAGTGGTGGCGACGCCTGAGGGCAGTGATCACAGCAATATTCGCGCGTTGATTGCGCATGGTTTGGCCGGTGTGAAATTTGCTGCGCAGCCACTGACCCGCAAGTTCTGAGTCAAACACAACTCAAAATGTGGGAGCGGGCTTGCTCGCGAAGGCGGTGGATCAGTTGATACATGTGTTGCCTGACACACCGCTTTCGCGAGCAAGCCCGCTCCCACATTCGATCTGTGTTGGTCATCAAATCCTGCGCATAAAAAAACCGGCCTCTCAGCCGGTTTTTTTATTTCAACGGATTTAGAACGCAGCGTCCTTCAAACCGTCGAGGTAACGCTCGGCATCCAGGGCCGCCATGCAACCGGCGCCGGCCGAGGTGATGGCCTGGCGGTAGACGTGGTCGGCCACGTCACCGGCGGCAAAGATACCTTCGATGTTGGTGGCGGTGGCGTTGCCTTCACGGCCGCCCTGCACCACCAGGTAACCGTCTTTGGCTTCCAGCACGCCTTCGAACAGCGAAGTGTTCGGGGTGTGGCCGATGGCGATGAACACGCCGTCGACTTTCAACTCGTCGAAGCTGCCGTCGTTGTTTTTCAGGCGAGCACCGGTCACGCCCATGTTGTCGCCCAGGACTTCATCCAGGGTGGCGTTGAGCTTGAGGATGATCTTGCCTTCAGCGACACGGGCGTGCAGCTTGTCGATCAGGATCTTCTCGGCGCGGAAGGTTTCACGGCGGTGAACCAGGGTCACGGTGCTGGCGATGTTGGCCAGGTACAGCGCCTCTTCCACGGCGGTGTTACCGCCACCGACCACGGCGACCGGCTTGTTGCGATAGAAGAAGCCGTCGCAGGTCGCGCAGGCCGAAACACCCTTGCCCATGAACGCTTCTTCGGAAGGCAGGCCCAGGTAACGGGCGCTGGCGCCGGTGGCGATGATCAACGCGTCACAGGTGTAGACGCCGCTGTCGCCGGTCAGGCTGTAAGGCTTCTTGGAGAAATCGACTTTATTGATGTGGTCAAAAACGATCTCGGTTTCAAAGCGCTCGGCGTGTTCTTTCATACGCTCCATCAGCACCGGGCCGGTCAGACCGTGGACGTCGCCCGGCCAGTTGTCGACTTCAGTGGTGGTGGTCAACTGACCGCCCGCTTGCATGCCGGTGATCAGCAGCGGCTTGAGGTTGGCCCGGGCAGCGTAGACGGCAGCGCTGTAACCGGCAGGGCCGGAACCGAGAATAATCACTCGCGAATGACGGGTATCAGACATGACTCACTCCTATCGACCACCCGGACAACAAGGCGGCTGGAATAAAAAAGGACCGCGAAGCACTTGGGGAAGGCTTGAACTCGCAGGTCCTGAAAAATAATGGGTGCAGCGTATCGAGGGGGGCAAGATTAAGGAAATACGGAATAACAATCCAGCTCATAGGCGGTCTCTATGCAGTCGGCTCGGTTAATCGACACCTTTGTTACCTTTGATTTCGTCACACCGACCGCGCTTTCGCGTTGAATGCAAAGCCGGTAAGGTCGGCCCGTTCGTCATCCTGCTCGGAGTTCTCCATGCCCGCCCCTGCTCTTTCCGGCCCGCAATACCTGCGTGAAGGCCTCAAACTGGTGTTGAGCCCTGGCCTGCGTCTATTTGTGCTGCTGCCATTGGCGATCAACCTGGTGCTGTTCGTCGGTTTGATCTATTTCGCCGGTCATCAGTTCAGCCTCTGGGTCGACACCTTGATGCCGACACTGCCTGGCTGGCTGAGCTTCCTCAGCTACATCTTGTGGCCGCTGTTTGTCGTGCTCGTGGTGTTGATGGTGTTTTTCACCTTCACCATGCTCGCCAATGTCATTGCCGCACCGTTCAACGGTTTTCTTGCGGAGAAGGTTGAGGTCGTAGTACGCGGCACCGATGACTTCCCGCCCTTCAGTTGGGGTGAGCTGATTGCCATGGTCCCGCGCACCCTCGCGCGGGAAATGCGCAAGCTGGGTTACTTCCTGCCCAGGGCCATCGGCCTGTTTATCCTGTCGTTCATTCCGGTGGTCAACCTGATCGCCGCACCGCTGTGGCTGCTGTTTGGCGTGTGGATGATGGCGATCCAGTACATCGACTACCCGGCGGACAACCACAAGCTGGGCTGGAACGAAATGCTCGCCTGGCTGCGCCAGAAACGCTGGCAGAGCATGAGCTTCGGCGGCATCGTCTATCTGGTGCTGCTGGTGCCGGTGGTGAACCTGCTGATGATGCCGGCGGCGGTGGCCGGGGCCACACTGTTCTGGGTGCGCGAGCAAGGTGCTGAGGCCATGGCACGGCAAAATGTGGCCACGTCATAAATCCATCATCCCAGTGACACAATGACGACATGGCCCACAGTGACACTGTGGGTCATGACGACAGCTTCGCTTCACATCACCCTGATTACCGAAACCTTCCCGCCGGAAATCAACGGGGTGGCCAATACCCTTGGCCGCCTGTGTGAGGGTTTGCGCGCGCGCGGCCATCAGGTGGAGTTGGTGCGCCCGCGCCAGGGTGCCGACCAGAGCCGCCCCAGCGACGACGAATTGCTGTTGTGCCGCGGCTGGCCGCTGCCAGGCTACCCCGGCCTGCAATGGGGCCAGTCGTCGATGCACAAATTGCTGCGACGCTGGACTCGCCAACGCCCGGACGTGCTGTACATCGCCACGGAAGGGCCACTGGGTTTATCCGCGTTGCGCGCAGCGCGTCGTCTGGGGATCAGCGTGGTCAGCGGTTTTCACACCAATTTCCAGCAGTACTCGAACCAATACGGTTTGAGCATGTTGAGCCGTATGGTGACCCACTACTTGCGCTGGTTTCACAACCGCTCGAGCCTGACCCTGGTTCCCAGCGCCAGCCAACGCCTGGAGTTGGAGCGTCGAAATTTCGAGCGTTTGGGGATGCTGTCTCGCGGGGTCGATAGCCAATTGTTCCACCCCGCCAAGCGCGATAACGCGCTGCGTGAAAGCTGGGTACTGAACAGTGATCAAATCGCCGTGCTGCATGTGGGCCGACTGGCGCAGGAAAAGAACCTGGGGTTGCTCAAACGCTGCTTCGAAACCTTGCAAGACACTTACCCACTGCGCCAGATGAAACTGATCATCGTGGGTGATGGCCCGCAGCGGGCAATGATGGAAAAGGAACTCCCCGAGGCGATTTTCTGCGGCGCCCTGCGCGGCGAAGAACTGGCCCGGCATTACGCGTCCGGTGATGTGTTCCTGTTCCCCAGCCTGACCGAAACCTTCGGCAACGTGGTGCTGGAAGCCATGGCCTCGGGATTGGGGGTGGTGGCCTACGACCAGGCCGCCGCGACCCAGCATATTCGCCATGGCTACAACGGCGTGCTGGCGATGCCAGGGGATGAGGATGCGTTTTGCGATGCCGCCAACTGGCTGCTGGAGGATGCCGAGAGCTTGCGCCGCATGCGCTTGAATGCTCGCCAACATGCCAGCCGCCAGGGCTGGCCGGCGATTATTGAGCAGTTCGAGCGCCACCTGCGCGGGGTGTGCGGCGAGCAGCCGGTGATTGCCGCGCAGTCGCGTTTGATCTGACAGGGTGTTGGCTGTCAGATCACGCTCGCGGGTGCCACTTACACCAACGTCGTCAACGCCTCACGACTGAACGGCAGAATGTCGCCTTCACGACCTTCACGCACCTTCACGGCCCAGTCCGGGTCCACCAGCAAGGCACGGCCTACAGCCACCAAGTCGAATTCGTCGTTGTTAAGGCGCTCCAGCAGTTTCTCCAGGCTGGCCGGCTGCGCAACCTTGTCGGTGTTGACCATGAACTGCAGGAACTCACCATCCAGACCGACACTGCCGACAGTGATGGTCGGTTTCCCGGTGAGCTGACGGGTCCAGCCCGCCAGGTTGAGTTCGGAACCTTCGAACTCCGGCTCCCAGAAACGACGGGTGGAACAGTGGAAAATATCGACACCGGCGTCAGACAGCGGCTTGAGGAATTCCCCCAGGGCTTCAGGGGTTTGCACCAGGCGTGCGGTGTAATCCTGCTGCTTCCACTGAGAGAAACGCAGGATGATCGGGAAATCCGGGCCCACGGCAGCGCGGGTGGCCTGGATCAACTCGATGGCAAAGCGCGAACGATTGGCCAGGCTACCGCCATATTCGTCGGTGCGCTGGTTGCTGCCTTCCCAGAAAAACTGGTCGACCAGGTAACCGTGGGCGCCGTGGATCTCCACGCCGTCCATGCCGACGCTCTGAGCATCCTTGGCGGCTTGGGCAAAGGCGTTGATCACGTCCTTGATGTCCTGGGTGGTCATGCCGTGGACCACCACGTTGCCATCCTTGAGCTTTTCCATCGGACCGTAGGCCGGCACGCTGGCATCAGGCTCGGTACCAATACGGCGCACGCTGCCCACGTGCCACAACTGCGGGACAATCTTGCCGCCTTCTGCGTGCACGGCATCGACCACTTTCTTCCAGCCGGCCAACGCGGCTTCACCGTAAAAATGCGGGACGTTCGGGTAGCCGTTGGAGGCTTGATGGCCGACCACAGTACCTTCGGTGATGATCAGCCCGACGCCGGCGGCGGCGCGGCGGCGATAGTATTCGATGACCTTGGAATTCGGCACGCCACCCGGCGAGAACGAACGGGTCATCGGCGCCATCACCACACGGCTCGAAAGCTGCAGTGCACCGAGCTGGAACGGTTTGAACAAGGCTTGGACAGGCATGGGAGCACTCCACAGAAGAGGTGTTTATGATGTGGATAATATGGAGAGTGCACAGTGCTGGGTAGCACTATTGATCTGGGTGATTAAGGGGTAAAAGCGAGGGAAGTCAGGTGCCGCTAACCTGCGGCGAGGGCGTTTGCTCCCTCACCTTCGGCAGGACCGATTTAGCTCAGGGCTTTTTCGATGGCCTGGACGACCGTTGGATCATCCGGCGCCGTGCGGGGCGAGAATCGCGCGAGCACTCGCCCGTCTTTGCCCAGCAGGAATTTTTCGAAGTTCCAGGTGATATCCCCTGGAAACTCGGCGCCCTCGCCAGCCAGCAAGCGATAGAGCTGATGACGGTCGTGGCCATTGACGTCAAGCTTGCTGCCCAACGGGAACGTCACGCCATAATTCAAGCTGCAGAACGCCTGGATCTCCTCCTCACTGCCCGGCTCCTGGCCTGCAAACTGGTTGCAGGGCAGGCCAAGCACGGTAAAACCCTGGCCTTTGTACTGCTGGTAGAGGTTTTCCAGCGCCGCGTATTGCGGGGTCAAGCCACATTTGGAGGCGACGTTGACTACCAGCACAACCTGCCCTTTGTAGGGCGCCAGCGGCAGGTCTTGTCCGTCTAAAGCTTTGAGTTTCAGATCGTGGAAAGCACTCATGACGAACTCCAGATATCCCATGTTCTTCGCATTGCGGCAGTTCGAGATTACAGACCGCAAGCCTGCAATCATAGACGCCGATTGAAAAACTCGCCCGCCGGTTACTGCGCCGTTGGCCAGGGCAAAATTGGAATAGCGGTGACCGCATTCTGCGGGCTGCCTTCGATCAGACGGTCGCTATAGACCAGATACACCAAGGTATTGCGCTTCTTGTCGAGGAAGCGCACCACCTGCATGGTCTTGAACACCAGCGAGGTGCGCTCCTTGAACACTTCGTCGCCATCCTTGAGCTCGCCCTTGAAATGAATCGGGCCAACCTGGCGGCAGGCAATCGAGGCTTCGGCGCGGTCTTCGGCCAGGCCCAGCCCGCCTTTCACGCCGCCGGTCTTGGCGCGCGACAGGTAGCATGTCACGCCGTCGACCTTGGGGTCATCGAACGCCTCGACCACGATCCGGTCGTTGGGGCCGACGAATTTGAATACCGTTGACACCTGGCCGATTTCTTCAGCGCTGGCCAGCAGCGGCATGACCAGCAGCAGGCCGAGCAAACCCTTCATGACTCGCATCGTGTAGTTCCTTTGTTTAGACCAGAATCAGGTTATCGCGGTGCACCAGTTCCGGTTCCGCCATGTAACCCAGGAGTCCGACAATCGCTTCAGACGATTGTCCAATTATTTTCTGCGCTTCCAGGGCACTGTAGTTGGCCAGGCCACGGGCGATCTCACGACCGTCCGGCGCCACGCACACCACCATCTCACCACGGCGGAAGCTGCCCTGCACCAATTTGACGCCCACCGGTAGCAGGCTCTTGTTGCCTTGGGACAACGCCGACACGGCGCCTTCGTCCAGCACCAGCGTGCCACGGGTTTGCAGATGACCGGCCAACCACTGCTTGCGCGCCGCCAACATGCCACGTTCCGGCGACAGCAGCGTACCGATGCGCTCTCCGGCCTTGAGGCGGTCCAGCACCCGCTCCAGGCGCCCACCGACGATGATGGTGTGGGCGCCGGAACGCGCAGCCAGGCGCGCTGCACGCAGCTTGGTCTGCATACCGCCACGGCCCAGGGCGCCGCCGACACTGCCGGCCACGGCGTCCAGCGCCGGGTCATCGGCGCGGGCTTCGTAGATCAACTGGGCGTCGGGGTTGTTGCGCGGGTCGGCGTCGAACATGCCGTCACGGTCGGTGAGGATCACCAGCAGGTCAGCCTCCACCAGGTTGGCCACCAGTGCGGCCAGGGTGTCGTTGTCACCAAAACGGATCTCGTCGGTGACCACCGTGTCGTTCTCGTTGATCACCGGGATCACCTTGAGCTCCACGAGCGCGCGCAAGGTGCTGCGAGCGTTGAGGTAGCGCTTGCGGTCGGACAGGTCGTCGTGGGTCAGCAGGATCTGCGCCGTGTGGCGGCCGTGCTCGGCGAAGCTGGACTCCCAGGCTTGCACCAGGCCCATCTGGCCGATGGCGGCGGCGGCTTGCAGTTCGTGCATCGCGCTGGGTCGCGCGGTCCAGCCGAGGCGGCTCATCCCGGCGGCAACGGCCCCGGACGACACCAGCACCAACTCGACACCGGCCTCATGCAAGGCCACCATCTGCTCGACCCAGACGCTCATGGCTGCGCGATCCAGACCTTTGCCATCTGCCGTCAACAGCGCACTTCCGATCTTTACGACCCAGCGCTGCGCACCTGTCACTTTGCTCCGCATCATCTTCAACCTTAGAGTGAGGGCCGCGCGACCCAGCGCCGCCCATAACGTTATTCGTGACTACATTCCTGACTGCATAAAACCCAGATACCAAAACGCCGCTCGAGTGAGCGGCGCTTAAGTTTACTGCAACGAATCAGTCGCGCACGTAAATGATTTCCGGACCGTCTTCATCATCCACGTCTTCTTCGTCCCAATCATCGTCGCCGATGTCATGGACCGACTTCACGCCGCTGCGGCGCAGGGCACGCTGGTCGTCCAGGGCCTGCAGTTGGGCACGGGCTTCGTCTTCGATCTGCTGATCGAGTTCGGCCAGTTCGGCCTTGAATACCGGGTCAGCCGCCAAGCGGTCGGCGCGGTCTTCCAGGTAGCGCATGATGTCGCGGCACAGACGCTCGGTACCTTCTTTGGCGATGGCCGAGATCACGTAGACCGGACCTTCCCACTCCAGGCGATCGACGATTTCCTTGACGCGCTCTTCGTGCTCTTCTTCCAGGATCTGGTCGCACTTGTTCAGTACCAGCCAGCGATCACGCTCGGCCAGGGCCGGGCTGAACTTGGTCAGTTCGCTGACGATCACTTCGGCGGCGTCCGGTGCGCTGGTGTCATCCAGCGGCGCCATGTCGACGAGGTGCAGCAGCAAACGGGTACGCGACAAGTGCTTGAGGAAGCGAATCCCCAGGCCTGCGCCGTCGGAAGCACCTTCGATCAAGCCAGGAATGTCGGCGACCACGAAGCTTTTCCAGCGATCGACGCTGACCACACCCAGGTTCGGCACCAGGGTGGTGAACGGGTAGTCGGCGACTTTCGGCTTGGCGGCCGAGACCGAGCGGATGAAGGTACTTTTGCCGGCGTTCGGCAGGCCCAGCAGGCCTACGTCGGCCAATACTTTCATTTCCAGCTTCAGGTCACGCTGCTCGCCC
The DNA here is from genome assembly GCF_045447295.1 of Pseudomonas sp. O39. Lineage (NCBI taxonomy): Bacteria > Pseudomonadati > Pseudomonadota > Gammaproteobacteria > Pseudomonadales > Pseudomonadaceae > Pseudomonas > Pseudomonas sp. O39. The sequence goes on along the minus strand of NZ_JBJGXV010000003.1, from coordinate 50,107 downwards.
GGCTTGCCCGGCGTGGTCTGGCGCGGAGCCCGGTTGGTACTGGACTTGAATCGGGTGTTACCCAGACCGTGCCAGCCGCCCTGCACAACCATCAGCTTCTGGCCGGCCTTGGTCAGGTCGCCAATCACTTCCTGGGTAGCGGAGTCGATGATCGTGGTGCCGACCGGTACGCGCAGTACCAGGTCTTCGCCCTTTTTACCGGTGCAGTCGGTGCTGCCGCCGTTGGAGCCACGCTCGGCATCGAAGTGCCGGGTGTAACGGTAGTCGACCAGGGTGTTGAGGTTTTCGTCGGCCATCATGTAGATGGAACCGCCGTCACCGCCGTCACCGCCGTTGGGGCCACCGTTTTCGATGAATTTTTCGCGACGGAAACTCATGCAACCGTTACCGCCGTCGCCTGCTTTTACTCGGATGGAAACTTCATCAACGAACTTCATAACAAAACGCCTCTCGTCGCATGGACGAGCTTAAGAAACCAAGACATAAGACTCTTGCAAAAATGAGCGCAGCGACCTCAATAACGACCGCAAATCCAGCGCCTGAGCCCATTACAAACAGCTTTGCAAGAGACTCACTCCACAAACGAAAAAGCCCCGTCGCGAGACAGGGCTTTTCCAGCGATCGCGCAATTAAGCGGCGACAACGCTCACGTAACGGCGGTTGAACGCGCCTTTTACTTCAAACTTGATCACGCCTTCGATTTTCGCGAAGAGGGTGTGATCTTTACCCATGCCAACACCGTAACCGGCGTGGAATTGGGTGCCGCGCTGACGCACGATGATGTTGCCCGGAATGATTTTCTGGCCGCCATACATCTTAACGCCAAGGCGTTTGGCTTCTGAGTCGCGACCGTTACGGGTACTACCACCAGCTTTTTTGTGTGCCATGAGTCAATTCTCCTAGTGAGGAATTAGGCTGAAATTAAGCCTGAATACCGGTGATTTTGATCTCGGTGTACCACTGGCGGTGGCCCATACGCTTCATGTGGTGCTTACGACGACGGAACTTGATGATGCGGACTTTATCGTGACGACCTTGGGAGATCACTTCAGCCACAACGGTAGCGCCAGCAACCACTGGAGCGCCGATGTTCACGTCATCGCCATTGGCGACCAACAGAACGCGATCAAAAGTAACGGATTCGCCAGTAGCGATTTCCAGTTTTTCGATCTTCAGGTATTCACCTGGGGCGACCTTGTATTGCTTGCCACCAGTAACAATTACTGCGTACGACATGGTATTTCTCCGATAATCCTGCTCACCCAGCGCTTTATAAGAAGAGGTATTGGCTGGCATGGCTGCATGGGATGGACGTCCCGAATGCAATTGCGTAAGGCAGGTGCTGCCCAGGAAGTTCAGGGTGCGCGATTGTACGCAAGGTAAATGGGTGATGCAAGTAGCCGCCAATCGCCGTGAAAGCGTAGCGAGCGAAGCGAAGACAAGGAAAAAACAGGCGAGGAAGCGGAGTTTACTGGCTGTAAATGAGCATTCCGAGCCTGTTTTTGACGCAGGATTACGCGCGTAGAGCCGAAGGCTCCCAGCCTGCAGTAGCTTTCACGGTGATTGGGCGCGCCTTGACACCCGCGGGTGAGGGTCCTAGCATGCCGCGCAACCCTTCTGGAGCGACTGTCGCTGATGCAACCCCAAGCTTTCTACCGCGCGGTCGCGGACGATTTTAGCGCCGTCGACGGCATCATCAAGCAGCAGCTGACGTCTAAAGTGCCGCTGGTCTCCAAAATTGGCGACTACATTACGTCGGCGGGCGGCAAACGCCTGCGTCCTTTATTAGTGTTGCTGTGCGGCAAGGCCCTTGGCCGCGAAGGCGATGACTTGCGCCTGCTGGCAGCTACTATCGAATTCCTGCACACCGCCACCCTGCTGCATGACGACGTGGTCGACATGTCGGGCATGCGCCGCGGCCGTGAAACCGCCAATGCCATGTGGGGCAATGCCCCTAGCGTATTGGTAGGCGACTTCCTGTATTCACGCTCGTTCGAAATGATGGTCGAGCTGGGCTCGATGCCGGTGATGAAGATTCTTTCACAAGCCACGCGCATCATCGCCGAAGGCGAAGTGTTGCAGCTGTCGAAGGTCCGCGATGCCAGCACCACCGAAGAAACCTACATGGAAGTGATTCGCGGCAAAACCGCGATGCTTTTCGAAGCCTCCACCCACAGTGCCGCCGCCCTGTGTGGCGCCACTGCCGAACAGGCCGAAGCCCTGCGCACCTTTGGCGATCACCTGGGCGTGGCGTTCCAACTGGTGGACGACCTGCTCGACTACCGTGGCGACGCCGAAACCCTGGGCAAGAACGTCGGTGACGACCTGGCTGAGGGCAAGCCGACCTTGCCGCTGATCTACACCATGCGCGAAGGCACGCCGGAACAGGCTGCACTGGTGCGCAAAGCGATCCAGAAAGGCGGGATTGAAGACCTGGAAAGCATTCGCGCTGCCGTGGAAGCCTCGGGCTCCCTGGATTACACCGCACAGTTGGCGCGTGACTACGTCGCCCGTGCCATCCAGTGCCTGGAAGCACTCCCCGCCAGCGAATACCGGGATGCCCTGGTTGAGCTGAGTGAGTTTGCGGTCGCGCGTACTCACTGATTCTGCTCCGCTTCTGGCTTGCCTGCGATAGCGTCAACTCGGAACAACAGACACACCGAGTGGATAGCATGACAGGTAAGCCAGCTCCCCCATTAGATCCAAGCCCCCGCCACACTCTAAATCCCTATATAATGTGCGACTTTTAGCCATCCTGACTTTCAAGGAGCTTTAGTGAGCACGTTGCCACCCTGCCCGAAATGCAATTCCGAATACACCTACGAAGACGGCGCCCAGCTGATCTGCCCGGAATGCGCCCATGAGTGGTCCGCCAATGGCGAGGCCGAAGCGGCCGGTGATGAAACCGTGAAGAAAGACTCTGTAGGCAACGTCCTGCAAGACGGCGACACCATCACTGTCATCAAGGACCTCAAGGTCAAAGGCACTTCCCTGGTGGTCAAAGTGGGCACCAAGGTCAAGAACATCCGCCTGTGCGACGGCGACCACGATATCGATTGCAAGATCGACGGTATCGGCCCGATGAAACTCAAGTCAGAGTTCGTCCGCAAAGTCTGAATCTGCTACATCCATCCCGCGCCCGCCGCGGGATGGCGTTTCGCCCTCCCCGTTGATCGAACGCACTATCCCCACAGAAAAATCAGCAAATCGCCAATAGGCACTTGCTATTCTGCTAATAAGAATTATTCTCATTGAATCCCTCAAGGAGAATGACCATGACTTATTTGATAGATGCCTGGCTGGACCGACCACACCTTTACCTGCGGATCCTGCATCGGGAAACCGGTGAAGTCTGTGCCGTGCTGGAAGAAGAAGCGCTCAATGAGCTGCAGGACCAGGGCGACCTGGACGTGAGCGGCCTGAGTTCCAGTGAACCTGGAGTGCTTAAGGAGGTGGTGCGCAATCTGTTTCTGTTCTGCTATGCCCGAGCGTTGCGCCCGGCCACGGAGCTCAATGGCAAGTTCCATCCATGAGACACCACGCAAAAACTGATTGCCCCGGCTTTATGGGGGAGCCGGGCTTGCCCACGATACCAATGACTCGGTCATACCGGCTACCGAGTTGATGCCATCGCAGGCTAGCCAGCTCCCACACAAAGCCGGGGCCGACATTACCGAGTATTACAGAACGTCGAGCAGCTCAACGTCGAACACCAGAACGCTGTGCGGCGGGATGCTGCCAACGCCTTGAGCGCCGTAAGCCAGTTCGCTCGGCACGTACAGACGCCATTTGCTGCCGGCATTCATCAGTTGCAGGGCTTCGGTCCAACCGGCGATCACGCCGCCAACCGGGAATTCTGCAGGCTGGCCACGCTCGTAGGAGCTATCGAACACAGTGCCGTCGATCAGAGTGCCGTGGTAGTGAGTACGCACCTGGTCTTCACGGGTCGGCTTGGCGCCATCACCGGCGGTCAGCACTTCAAATTGCAGGCCGGAAGCCAGGGTAGTGATGCCATCACGCTTGGCGTTTTCAGCCAGGAACGCCAGGCCAGCGCCAGCAGCCGCTTCAGCCTTGGCAGCCGCTTCGGCTTGCATGATTTCGCGGATAACTTTGAAGCTGGCAGCCATTTGCTCTTGATCAACGCGGCTTGGCTTGCCTGCGAAAGCGTCGGTCAGGCCAGCCAGGATGGCGTCGATGCTAACGCCCGGTGGCGGGTTGTCGCGCAGCTGGTCGCCCAACTGACGGCCGATACCGTAGCTGACGCGGGTTTCGTCGGTGGACAGATTAACTTCGGACATGAAGAGGCTCCGCTGTAGGACAGCACGATTTCCCGTGCCATCCAGAACTAAAAGGGCCCGCAGACTAGCACACAAGACCGGCCCGTGATGAGCCCCCTGCCCCGCGCCGCAAACCCGACAGGTCAGCATTGCCATACGGTGATAGCCACCCTTCGTCGAACCGGTAAGAAAAGTATTTCAGATTCATCCCCCGCCGCCGATAAAGCCCTACACACTTTGGCTGGCTCAAACAACAACACCGCCCAGCAGACAAACATCATTCTTGCGGAGCATTCGATGAATAGCTGGTTCGGCAACATCAGCGTCAACCTTAAACTCGGCCTGGGCTTCGGCCTGGTGCTGGTCCTCACCTCGATCCTGGCACTGACCGGCTGGACCAGCCTGGGCAGCCTGATCGACCGTAGCAACTGGATGAGCGACATCACCCAGCTCAACGCCTCCCTGACCAAGCTGCGTATCGTGCGCCTGCAATACATGCTGGCAAACGGCGATGAAGCCGTGGCACAGAACGTACAGACTAGCCTGGACGCCTTTGCAGCCCAGCAACAGAAGCTGCTGGACAGTTTCAAAAGCCCGGAAAACCTCAAGCTGCTCACTGAGCAAAAAGCCGTCATCACCGCCTACCAGCAGTCGCTGAACAAAATGCGTGAGGCCTACCGTAACGGCAACGCCGCACGCCAAGTCATGGGCGACAAGGCTGATATTGCCAACACCCAGATCGACGCACTGGACACCAGCGTGCAGCAGATGCCCGACAGCCCGGAGCGCTACACCCAATACCAGGCCATCACCCACGCCAAGGAAGAATTCCAGCTGGCCCGCTATGAAGTGCGCGGTTACACCAACACGGTCAACGCAGAAACCGAAGCCCGCGCCGCTGCGCAAATCGAGAAAGCCATCGGTGGCTTGAAAGGCCTCAACGCCGCGTTCGGCACCAGCCAACAAAGCGCATTGACCTCGCTGGAAACCGCGCTGGGTGCCTATCGCAGCGCTGTGCAGAGCTACAAGGCGGCCAACGCCAACATCGTCAGCGCCCGTGCCGAAATGACCACACAAGGCGCCGATATCGTCACCATCAGCGACAAGCTGTATGACATTCAGCTTGATCGCCGCGACGCCGAAAGCGCCCAGGCCCGCAGTCTGCAGTTGATCAGCACATTGCTCGCCCTGCTGGTCGGCATCATTGCTGCACTGGTGATTACCCGCCAGATCACGCGCCCGATCCAGGAAACCCTGGCCGTGGTGGAACGCATCGCCTCCGGTGACCTGAGCCACAACATCCAGGTGACCCGTCGCGATGAACTGGGTGTGTTGCAACAAGGCATCCAGCGCATGGGCACCACCCTGCGTGAATTGATCAGCGGTATTCGCGACGGCGTGACTCAGATCGCCAGCGCCGCCGAAGAACTGTCAGCCGTTACCGAGCAGACCAGTGCCGGCGTCAACAGCCAGAAGATCGAGACGGATCAAGTCGCCACAGCGATGCATGAAATGACTGCTACCGTGCAAGAAGTTGCGCGCAACGCCGAGCAGGCGTCCCTGGCCGCTGCCGACGCTGACGGTCAAGCCCGCGCAGGTGACAAAGTGGTGGCCGAGGCCATCGCCCAGATCGAGCGCCTGGCCGCCGAAGTGGCGCGCTCTACCGACGCCATGACGCACCTGCAACAAGAGAGCAACAAGATCGGCAGCGTGATGGACGTGATCAAGGCCGTAGCCGAGCAGACCAACCTGCTGGCGCTCAACGCAGCGATTGAAGCGGCGCGTGCCGGTGAAGCCGGTCGTGGGTTTGCCGTGGTTGCCGACGAAGTACGCGGCCTGGCCCAGCGTACCCAAAAATCCACCGAAGAAATCGAAGGCCTGGTCGCCGGCTTGCAGAACGGCACCCAGCAAGTGGCCACTGTGATGAACAACAGCCGCAGCCTCACCGACAGCAGCGTCGAGCTGACCCGTAAGGCCGGCGTATCGCTGGAAAACATCACCCGTACGGTGTCGAACATCCAGTCGATGAACCAGCAGATTGCAGCGGCGGCGGAACAGCAAAGTGCCGTGGCCGAAGAAATCAGCCGCAGCATCGTCAACGTGCGGGATGTGTCGGAGCAGACCGCCACCGCGAGTGACGAGACGGCCAAGTCGAGCGTGGAACTGGCGCGTTTGGGCAGCCAGTTGCAGCAGATGGTCAGCCACTTCCGGGTTTAAAAAACCAAAAAAGCCGCCTCGACTTAAGCCGAGGCGGCTCCACTTCTCAGACCTTACAGGTCATCAAAGCTGTCCCGCAGGAATGTCCACACGTGATAAACACGCAAGGCATTCACTACGAGGTTCCACGTACGTCGTGCAAACTTGGACATACTCGGCCCTCCCTGAGTTGGGCCTTACCTCCAGCGCACTTACCGGAACACGTGAGCCTTGGGATGCACATCACTGCTTCCTCTGAGGCGGCCGGGCTTTGGTTCCTCCCGCATGAATCCGGCACGGATTACTAGCCCGTGGCGTTCGGTCCATTATTCTGCGCGCGTACCCAGCCACCTACAAAACGACGCACTTGGAACGGAGCTGATACTAACCAACATCCCGGCAAAAGGTGTGACGAGCGATGATAAAACCTACTTCAAGATCAGCAAATTCATTGCCAAACTTTACTGCTAATTGTGCATACAAAATGAAAAGCACCGACCGTCGTCAAGTCTTGCCTGATGCAATAACCGGCAGTAGTATCAGTGTTGCACATCATTGCTTCCAATGAGATAGCAACCCCAGCCACAAACTGGGTTCGCAATAAAAAACCGCCCTACTAAGGCGGTTTTTTATTGCCTGCGATTTGCCAATCAGCCGTCGCCTTCCTCAACAAACACCAGCCGATTGCCAAACGGATCGCTGACACTCATCTCACGCGAGCCCCAAGGCGTTTCCTCAACCCCAGGCTTGGCATACCGGTAATCCTTGGCCAACAACTGCTGCTGATACGCGTCCACCCCGTGCGCCTGAATCCGCACCGCCGCCCCCGGCGAAGCATCGCCATGATGCTCGGACAAATGCAGCACGCATTCCCCCAGCGACACCTGCAGATACAACGGAAAATTCGCCTCAAAACGATGCTGCCAGTCGACCTTGAACCCGAGGAACTCGACGTAGAATTCCAACGCCTTGGCCTCGTCGAAAATACGCAAGATGGGGGTGACCTTTCCTAAGTGCATGGCAACAACTCCGTGTAAGAGAGCGCCCCACTATAGAGACGAAAAACCACCGCGCAAATCCCCATTACGCGCCAGAAACCGCCCCGGTCGCTGACCGTTGGCCTGGCCATCGATGTAGCTCAACACCCCGTTGATCCACACACCATCAATGCCCTCAGCCGCGCGTTGCGGCGCTTTGAAATCCGCTACATCACGCACCCGCAATGGGTCGAACAACACCAGGTCAGCCCAGTAGCCTTGACGAATTTCGCCCCGATCAGCCAAACCAAATCGGGCTGCCGACAACCCCGTCATCTTGTGCACCGCCGTGTGCAACGGGAACAGTCCAACGTCGCGGCTGAAATGCCCCAGCACCCGGGGAAACGCGCCCCACAAACGCGGGTGAGGAAACGGGTCTTCAGGCAGCCCGTCAGACCCCACCATCGACAGCGGATGCGCCAGGATACGTCGCACATCCGCTTCATCCATCCCGTAGTACACCGCCCCCGCCGGTTGCAGACGGCGTGCTGCGTCCATCAGCGAAACGTCCCATTCGGCGGCGATAGCCTGCAAGTCGCGCCCACCCACTTCAGGGTGCGGCGTGGACCAGGTGATGGTGATACGAAAGGCATCGGTGACCTGCTTGAGATCCAGCGTCGAAGAGCTGGCCGCATAGGGATAACAATCACACCCCACCGGGTGGGTTTTCGCTGCGGCTTCCAGCGACGCCAACAACTGCGGACTACGCCCCCAGTTACCCGCCCCCGCACATTTGAGGTGGGAAATAATCACCGGAACCTTGGCATGTCGGCCGATGAGAAACGCCTCGTCCATCGCCTCCAGCACCGGTTCGAATTCGCTGCGCAAATGGGTGGTGTACACCGCACCGAAGGCCGTCAGTTCTTCACTGAGTTGCAGCACTTCATCGGTCTTGGCATTGAATGCGCTGGCGTAGGCCAGGCCTGTGGATAAACCAAGGGCACCCGCCTCCAGGCTTTCCTGCAATTGCGTGCGCATGGCGGCGATTTCGTCGGGCGTGGCGGTGCGGTGCAGGTCGTCCATATGGTTGCTGCGCAGGGCCGTATGGCCGATCAGCGCGGCAACGTTCACCGCCGGATGCGCACTTTCCACGGCAGCACGGTAATCGGCAAAGCGCGGATAAACGAACGCTTCACGCGACCCCAAGAGGTTCATCGGGTCCGGCGGGTCGCTGCGTAAATTGACCGGCGACGCGCTGATGCCACAGTTGCCGACAATCACCGTGGTCACACCCTGGCTGAGCTTGGGCAACATCTGCGGGTGACGGATCACCACCGTGTCATCGTGGGTGTGCACGTCGATAAAGCCCGGCGCCAACACACGGCCATTCGCATCGATTTCGTGCTCAGCCTGCGCGGTCGACAGGTCGCCAATCGTTTCGATCCGCCCTGCCCGCACACCTACATCAGCGACATAACCCGGGGAGTTGCTGCCATCTATGATCAGCGCCTGGCGAATCAGCGTGTCGTACTTCATATCAATCTCCAAGCGGCAGGCTATCGGGGCCGCCGCGATAATCGTCCAGGGCCAGCTTGATCCGGCGCAGGCGTTCCTGGTTGTCGTCCGGCATGGCCAGCGCCAGCTCGGTGGCGAGCAAGTCGATGGCCAACAGCATGCCGTAGCGCGCTGCGGTCGGCTTGTAGATAAAACTGGTTTCGGCCGGCTGCAATGGCAACAACACGTCTGCCAACTGGGCCAGCGGTGAGTCGGCCAGCGTGATGGCAACGATGGGCGTGTCGTAGTTGCGCGCCAGCCTCACCACGTCCAACAATTCGGGAGTGAGGCCGGAGAGCGAGCAAACGATCAAGGCATGTTCAGGGCCCAACGTCGCGGCCGTGACACGCATCATCACCGGGTCGCGGCAAGCGGCAATCGGGTAACCCAGACGCACCAGTCGCACCTGCAGTTCCTCACTGCACAGACTCGACGGGCCGCCCATGCCGAAGGCGTGGATCATCCGCGCCTTGCCCAACAGGCTGACTGCATCGACAAAACTCGCCTGGTTAAAGCCTGACAAATGCTGGCGCAACGTCGCTTCGACATCGCCGAGAATCTGCCGATGAAACGCCGACTGTTCCGGCAACCCTGCCGGGTCCAGAAACCGGCTACCCACCCCGCTGGCCTGCGCCAGTTGCAGGCGCAAATCCCGCAGATCGCGGCAACCCACACTGCGCGCAAACCTCGACAAGGTCGCCGTGCTGACCTCGGCCCGTTGCGACAACTCTTCCAGGCTGGCCGACGCGGCAAAGCCCACGTCATCGAGCATCAGCCTGGCGATACGCCCTTCGCCGGCGCTGAAGGAATCCTGGCGAGCACGAATCTGGTAGAGGATGTCCATGAGGTCTCCGAATTACAGGATGCAGGACAGACCGTAAGTCAGACCGAAGGCGACCACCGAAATCAGGGTCTCCAGCACGGTCCAGGTCTTGAAGGTCTGGATCACTGTCATATTGAAGTATTCCTTGATCAGCCAGAAGCCGCCGTCGTTGACGTGGGAAAAGATCACCGAACCCGCCCCAGTGGCCAGCACCAGCAATTCGGGGTGTGGATAACCCAGGCCCATGGCAACGGGCGCGACCACACCGGACGCCGTCGTCATGGCCACGGTGGCCGAGCCCGTGGCGATCCGCATCAGCGCGGCGAACAACCAACCCATCACCAGTGGCGACAAATGAAAAGCATGGGCCAAGCCGAGGATCTCATTGGTCACGCCCGCGTCCACCAGAATGCGGTTCAACCCGCCGCCCGCGCCGACCAGCAAGGTAATACTGGCCGTCGGCGCCAGGCATTCATTGGTGAACTTGAGGATCGCTTCACGGTTAAAGCCCTGGGCCAGCCCCAAGGTCCAGAAGCTCACCAAGGTCGCCACCAGCAGCGCGATCACCGAGTTGCCGATAAACAGCAGGAACTGATTAAAACCGGTCCCCGGTGTAGAAATCACGTTGGCCCAGCCGCCGATCATCATCAGCACCACCGGCAACAGGATGGTGCCCATGGTCAGCGTAAAGCTCGGCAAACGGGTACGCGGCTCACGCTCGATGAACTGACGCTCCAGCGGGTTCTCCGCCGGCAGGTGAATGCGCGGCACGATGAACTTGGCGTACAGCGGACCGGCGATGATCGCCGTAGGGATACCAATCAAGATCGCATACAGCACGGTCTGCCCCACTGACGCGTTATACGCCAGCACCGCCATCATCGCCGCCGGGTGCGGTGGCACCAGGGCATGCACCACCGACAAACCGGCGACCATCGGCAAGCCGACCATCAGGATCGACACGCCCACACGCCGCGCCACGGTAAAGGCGATCGGCACCAGCAACACAAAACCGACCTCGAAAAACAGCGGCAGCCCCACCAGGAAAGCGATACACACCATCGCCCAATGCGCATTGCGCTCGCCGAAACGGTTGATCAAGGTGCGCGCTACCTGCTCGGCGCCACCGGATTCGGCCATCATTTTGCCGAGCATGGTGCCCAACGCTACCACCAGGGCGATATGCCCCAGCGTCTTGCCGACACCCGCCTCATACGACCCCATGATGGTATCGGCGGGCATCCCGGCCATCAGCGCCAGGCCGATAGACACCAGGGTGATGACGATAAACGGGTTGAGTCGGTAACGTGCAATCAGCACGATCAATGCAATGATGGCGATGGCAGCGTATGCCAGCAGCCCCAAGCCCAGTGGTGCGGCCATGCGGTACTCCTCGGAAAGGGTCACGTCGAATTGGTTGTGAAACTCATAAATCATTACCGAGGAGTATTTTCAATTTTTATGAAAGTAATTTTCGCCCACAGATAAGCGCTGTCGCTTGGGGATATGCCCTACGCCGGCGCATGAAAATTCGTAGGGCGTTCTTACATGAAGTTTTGTGCGGCGCGGAAACTCAATGGCCAGGGCCGAGTCTCAGATGGCGGCCTCAACTACGATCAGGAATCCCCCCAATGAATCGCAAGACCCTGCTTGTTCCCTTCGCCGCCAGCGCGCTGCTGCTGGCCCTGTGTGGCAACGCCTCGGCCGCCGACAACGCTGCCTTGAAGAAATGCATGGACGGCGCCAACACCACTGCCGACATGGTCAATTGCAACGCCAAGGAAGCCAAAGTGCAGGACGAGCGCCTGAACAAGGCCTACAAAACCGCCCTCGCCGCCCAGGAAGGTGCGCGCAAGCAACAATTGCAGGATGTTCAGCGCCTGTGGATCAAATACCGCGACGCCAATTGCGGCTTCGCAGGCAGTGCCACCGGCGGCACCATCGACCAGGTCAATGGCTCCGGCTGCCTGCTGGACATGACGCAGACCCGCGCCCAGGAACTCGAAGACCTGGTCGGGCCGTGATCCCGGTGGGAGCGGGCTTGCTCGCGATATTCTTTAACGATGACACGGACTCGCTGGGACTCAGCCCGATCAGTCGTGATGAACCTTCGCGCGCTTGAGCAGCTTCTTGCAGCGCTCCGACAAATGCAGCACACGCAGATGTTTGCCGGCCTTGCTGTAACGCTCACGCAGAGTCATCAGCGCGGCAATCGCCGAGTAGTCGACAAAGCTTAGGTGACGGCAATCCAGCGTCACCTCGGCCGGGTCATTGGCCGGGTCGAACCGGTTCAAGAACGGTGTAGTTGACGCAAAAAACAGCGTGCCGTGCAGGCGATAGAGTTTGCTGCCGTCGGCTTCCAGGTGTTCATCGGCATACAGCTCACGCGCCTGTTGCCAGGCAAAGTTCAGCGCCGCAATCACAATGCCGCACAGTACGGCCGTGGCCAGGTCGGTAAACACGGTAATCACCGTCACCGCGAGAATCACCAGCACGTCGTTGAACGGCACCTTGTTGATCACCCGTAGCGACGCCCACGCGAAGGTCTGCTGGGACACCACAAACATCACCCCCACCAGCGCCGCCAGCGGGATTCGCTCGATCAGCGGCGACAGAAACAGAATGAACAACAGGATCATCACCCCGGCAAATACCCCGGAGAAGCGCCCGCGCCCGCCGGAGCTGAGGTTGATCACGGTTTGCCCGATCATCGCGCAACCGCCCATGCCGCCGAACAGGCCAGAGACCATATTCGCCGCGCCCAGGGCCACACTTTCGCGGTCGGGGTAGCCACGAGTCTCGGTGATCTCGTCGGTGAGGTTCAAGGTGAGCAGGGTTTCCAGCAGGCCCACCATGGCCATCAGGAACGCGTAGGGCGCGATGATCGTGAGGGTTTCCAGGGTCCAGGGAATCTGCGGCAACGCAAAGGTCGGCAGGCCACCGGCAATGTGAGCCATGTCGCCGAGGGTACGGGTCGGCAGGCCAAGCAGGTACACCGCCAGGCCGACCCCGAGGATCGCCACCAGCGCGGGTGGCACGGCGCGGGTCAGGCGTGGCAACAGGTAGACAATCGCCATGGTCAGCACAACCAGGCCCGTCATCACATACAACGGCGTGCCGCTGAGCCAGCGTTCACCGCTCTTGAAATGCTCCAGTTGCGCCAGCGCGATAATGATCGCCAGGCCGTTGACGAAACCGAGCATCACCGAGTGCGGCACCATGCGCACCAGCTTGCCCAGGCGCAACAGGCCGAACGCAACCATGATCAGCCCGCCCAACAGCACCGTCGCCAGCAAATACTCCACGCCGTGCTGCACCACCAGCGCGACGATCACCACTGCCATCGAACCTGCCGCGCCCGAGACCATGCCAGGACGGCCGCCGAATAACGCAGTGAGGGTGCAAATGATGAAGGCGCCGTAGAGCCCCATCAACGGGTTGAGGTGAGCGACCAACGCAAAGGCGATGCATTCGGGCAGCAGCGCAAAAGACGTGGTGAGGCCGGCCAGGGCATCGGCGCGCAGACGGGTGAGGTTCATGAGGTACCAGGGCGTTGCGGGGAATTAGGCGGGGAATGGTACGGAATTGCGGCGGGTGGGGCCAGTGAAGTGTCAGGTCAGGTAGACCGAGTTGCCCCTATCGCAGGCAAGCCAGCTCCCACGTTGACCGCGTGTTGCTTGAACGACTCGGTCGATGTGGGAGCCGGGCTTGCCCGCGATGGCCGCACTCCGGTGTTAAGCGAACATCACACCATTTCGTTGCGAATCCACTCCACCACCGACGTACGCTTCGGCGCCCAGCCCAGCAGCTCACGGGCATGCTTGCCCCGTACCCGGCTGTTGGAACCCAGGCCGTAGTTAGCCATTTCATAGCCCCATTCGGCTTCCGCGTCAGCCAACGGCCAATCCTGCGGCGCGCCCAGGTGCAGCGCTTGAGCAATGGCGGTGGTCATGTCTATAAACGACGCCTCGCCGCTTTCCACAAAGTAGAACGTGCCCGGAACGTTTTTCGTCAGCGCCAGAAGGTAGAGCGCAACCACGTCTTCAATGTGCACGTTGGACCAGATGTTCTGCCCGGTACCCACATGGCGCACCACGCCGCTCTTGCGCGCCTGCTTGAGCAGTCGCGGCAATTGCACGCTGTCACGTTTCACACCCAGGCTGTGGCCATAGATCAGGGTGTTGCAAATCACCGCCGAATTCACGCCGTCCTTGGCGGCCGCCAGGATCAGGTTGTCGATGGCCACGCGCGCGGCCTTGTCGACGGTCGGCTCCGGCAGGTTGTCTTCAACGTAGATGACATCGCTGGCTTTGCCGCCCGACGCATCACCGACGATGCTCGAACCGCTGGTGTGCAGGAACGGCTTGTTCGAGCCTTTCAAGGCGGCCAGTAAGGTTTCCACGGCAGCACGATGATCGCTGCTCGCGGCGTTGATCACCGCATCGGCTTTCTGCGCTTGCTCGGTCAACACCGCGGCGTCGTCAAGGGTGCCGATCACTGGGGTAATACCCAGGCCGGTCATTTCAGCGGCTTGTTCGGCGCTGCGCACCAGGCCGGTGACGTGGTGCCCGGCGTTGACCAGGCCGGTGGCGATGGAGCCACCGATAAAACCTGCGGCGCCGGTAATGAATACGTTCATGGAGAGTGCTCCTGACTGGGTAAGTGATGGTCCCAGTATCAAGGGTTCATCCGTGTCGAATAAGACCCTGTTGCCCAATTCAATCTTGCGCGCAGGTCACGAATCAGTAGGCATACCGCGCCAGCTTGGCCTGAATGAAGTCCAGGAAGCACTGAATGCGCAACGCCAACTGCGAGTTGCGGTAGAACACCGCGTGAATCGGCTGGCGATAGCCACTGTTGAACGCCTCCAGCACCGGCACCAGGCGCCCGGCGTTGATATCTTCAACCGTCATGAAGTTCGACAGGCAGCAAATGCCCTGCCCTTCCAACGCCAACTGGCGCAAGGTCTCGCCGCTGGACGCAGCAATGCCGGGCTGGATCAGCCACCGATCGCCCTCCACGTGCCGCAATGGCCAATGGTTGAGCGTTTCTGTCTGCGTGAACCCCATCAACGTGTGATCCGCCAACTCGGCGACCGTGCTGGGCGTACCGTATTGCTTGAGGTATTCGGGGCTGGCCAGGATATGCAGCGGTGTGCAGCCAAGGGAACGGGCATGCAAGGTCGAATCGGCGAGGACACCGATGCGAATGGCAATGTCGGTGCTCTGCTCCAGCAGGTCGATGATCAGGTCATCGCTGTTCAGCTCCAGCTGGATATCCGGGTACAAACGGCGAAACTCAGCGATGTACGGCACGATTCCATGCAGCATGAACGGCACGGCGGCATTGATGCGCAAGCGCCCCGCCGGTTTTTTCTGGCGTGACGACAGGCGTTCTTCCAGGTCATCCATCTGCGCCAGAATCACCTTGGCCTGCTCGAAGAAGTACTTGCCCTCCTCGGTCAGGTCCATGCGCCGCGTGGTGCGGTTGATCAGCGTGGTGTCGAGCTTGGCTTCCAGGCGCGACAAGGTGCGGCTGACCGCCGACGGCGTCTGCCCGACCTGCTCCGCCGCTGCGGAAATCGAGCCGCACTCAATCACGCTGACGAAGATCTGTAGCTCATCGGATCGGGCTTTCACAGGCTGTCCTCTTTATCGGTTAACCGCAGCTTACACCGACAGGTCGAACACCTGCGCCAGGTGCTGCTCGTAGCGCGCCACGTCGACCTCAATGGCCGGGCGTTTCATCACGTCCACACAAAGGAAGGTCGGCAGGCCAGTCATGCCGAGAAACTCATTGGCCTTGTGGAACGGGAAGTACACGGCGTCTACGCCCTTGGCTTCGAAAAAATCAGTCGGGTCGTCGAAGGCTTGCTGCGGCGCGTTCCAGGTCAGCGACAGCATGTACTGTTTGCCCTGGATCAGGCCGCCGCTGCCGTATTTCTGCGAGGCATCGGAACGGGTCCGGCCGTCGCTGGCATACAAGCTGCCGTGGCCTTCGGTGAAGACTTCGTCGAGGTACTTCTTGACGATCCACGGCGCGCCCATCCACCAGCCGGGCATCTGGTAGATGATCACGTCGGCCCAAAGGAATTTGGCGACCTCTTCGGCCACGTCGTAGCCTTCGTCGATATGCGTGACTTTGACGTCGAGGCCACCACGGTCGAGAACGGCGACGGCGGCTTCATGCAAAGTGGCGTTATAACGGCCTTCGGAGTGGGCGAATTTCTTGCCGCCGTTCAGCAGGAGGACTTTTTTCATGGGAGGGAATCCAGAGGGTTAAAAATGTCTGCCGGCAGGCTATCGACATTGAACCCTCGGAATAAGCAGCGGCGCCGCAAAATACATTTGACCAAAACGCACGAATTGCACCAGTACTTTTGACTTACCCGCTTATCAATAGATGACCGCCCAATAGGGCCATGCCGATAAAAAATACGCGTTTGAACAGCACCGCGCTGATGCGCCGGCGCAGCGCCTGGCCCAGCCACATACCCAATAGTGCGGGCACCAGCGCCAGTAGCGAGGCGTTTATTTCGCCGCCGCCCAAGGTGCCGCGCCAGGCTAACCCTGCGGCCAGCGCCAGTGTAGAAACGGTGAACGACAGCCCCAGGGCCTGTACCAACTGATCGCGGTTCAAGCCCAAGGCTTGCAGGTACGGCACGGCTGGAATCACGAACACACCCGTGGCCGAAGTGATGATGCCGGTGATCAGCCCGCACACCGGGCCCAGCCAGCGCTCGGCTTCAAGCTTCACCTTGAGCGTGGGCAACAACAGCCCGCTCAGTGCGTACACCAGCAAGGCGCCGCCCAACGCGCGCACCACCCAATGCCCGCCGTCCATGCCCAGCCACAAGGTGCCGAGCCCGGTGCCAAGGAAAATCAGCAACAGCATCGGCCACAGGCGTTTGAGCAATGCGCTCAGGTGTCCACCGAATGCCAGTTGCCAGAGGTTTGTCACCGTTGAAGGAATGATCAGCAACGCGGCAGCCTGCGCCGGGAGCATAGCCAGGCCGAGCATGCCCATGGCGACCGTGGGCAAGCCCAGGCCGATGATGCCTTTGACCGTGCCGGCCAGCAGGAAGGTGCCAATCACCAGCAGTGTCAAGGCCGGGCCGAGGTTTTGGTAGAACGCGAGGAAAGTAGACATGGGCCGATTGTGGGGCTTTTCAATGGGCTCTGAAATTCGCCATATACTGAGGCAGCCTCTTGTTTTGCGTGAGGCTTAGATAGCCATCGCCGGCAAGCCAGCTCCCACATTTACTGTATTCACACATCAAAATGTGGGCTTGCCCGCGATGGGGCCAGCCCAGTCACAGGAAATTTCCAGCCATGCACTTTGACCTGATCGACCTGCGCCTCTACCTGCACACCCTCGACACCGGCAACATCACCGCAGGCGCCAGCCGCAGCCATTTATCCCTGGCCGCCGCCAGCGCACGCATTCGCGCGATGGAGGCGTCATTGGGCATTGAGTTGCTCGAACGCGGCCGCCGTGGCGTTACACCCACCGCCGCCGGCAACGCGCTGGCCCGGCACGCGCGCTTGCTGCTGCAACAAGCCGAGCACCTGCAACAGGAACTGGCGGAATACGCCAATGGCGTCAAAGGCCAGGTGCGCCTGCTGTGCAACACAACAGCCCTCAGCGAATACCTGCCGGAACTGCTCGCGGATTTTTTGTGCGAGCACCCCAACCTTGAGATCGACCTGCAGGAACTGCCGAGCCTGCGCATCACCCATGCCTTGCGCCAAGGCACGGCGGACTTGGGGATTATTTCCGACGCCGTGGACACCCACGGCTTGCAGACCGCGCCCTTTCGCGACGACCCGCTGGTGCTGATCATGCCCCTGGAGCATCCGCTGGCGACGGGCTCGGTGAGTTTTATCGACAGCCTGCAACACGACTATGTAGGCCTGGCCGCCAACAGTGCGCTGGCGGTGTACCTGGAAGAACAAGCGCTGCACAGCGGCTTTCGCCTGCAAACACGCATTCGCGCCGATGGCTTTGATGGGGTCATTCGCATGGTCGCCCGGGGCGCGGGCCTGGGGATTGTGCCCCAAGCAGCATTGGAGCGTTGGCCACAGGAGCGCACGATCAAGGCCCAGCCTCTGCAAGAAGAGTGGGCCCGGCGCAAGCTGCTGTTATGCGCGCGTTCGTTCGAACAATTGCCCGGTTATGCCAAGGCCTTGTTCGACGCCTTGGCCCTGCCCTTGCGAAAAAACCCGTAATACACCGCCGACAGAATCAGCAGGAACGGCACGCCGAACACCAGGGTCATTTTGAACGCCTCGGTGAAATACGTGGTGATCATCACCGCGCCCATCAGCACCAGGCCCAGCGATGTGCTGTAGGGAAACAGACGCAGTTGAAACGACAGCTTTGCCCCGCCGTGACGCTTGCGATAGCGACGGAAAAACAGGTGTGTGAGGAAGATCATGAACCAGGTGAAGATCGCGCCAAACATCGAGATCGCCATCATCAAGGTGAACGAGCTTTCCGGGTACACCACGTTAAGTAAGGTCGCCAGGGCAATGCCTGAACTGGAGAGCAGCAACGCATTCAGCGGAATCCCGCTCTTGCTCAAGGCGCCCATGGACGCAGGCGCAAACCCGGCGCGGGACAGGCTGAACATCATGCGCGTGGTGATATAGAGCTGGCTGTTCATCGCCGACAGCGCCGCAATCAGAATCACGAAATTCATCACCCCGGTGGCACCGGGAATACCGATGGTCTGCATCACCGTAACGAACGGGCTCTGGGTCTGGCCGGACTGGTTCCACGGCACGATGGCCAACATCAGCGCCAGGGTCAGCAGGTAGAACACCACGAGGCGCACGATGGTCGCGCGAAAGGCTTTCTTCACTGCCTGTTCCGGGTCGGCAGCTTCACCGGCGGCCACGGCGATCATCTCCACGCTCAGGTAGCTGAAGATCGACACGATCACGGCGATCCACATGCCGCTCAAGCCATGCGGGAAAAAGCCGCCGTGGGCCGTGTAGTTCTGCACCCCGTATTGCGGGTTGCCGGAGCCGAACACCACGTAAACCGCCAGGATGATAAAGCCGACAATGGCACTGATCTTGATGGTCGAGAACCAGTATTCAAAATTACCGAAGGTCTTCACGCTGATCGCATTGAGCAGGACCAGCACGCTGGAAAACGACACGATCCAGACCCACTCCGGCACGTTGGCGAACCAGTACTTCATGTACATCGCCACCGCCGTGACCTCGGCGCCCACCGCCAGCACAATCGCCGCCCAGTAGGCATAACGCACCAGGAAACCGGCCAGCGGGCTGATATAGAACTCGGCATAGGCGCCAAAGGAGCCTGAGGTGGAATGCGCCACGGTCATCTCCGCCAGGCAGCCCATCAGCAGCAAAGTGATCAACGCGCCGATGGCGTAGCTCACCAGCACGCTGGGCCCGGCATAGCCGATGGCATAGGCGCTGCCCATGAACAGCCCGGTGCCGATAGCGCCACCGATGGCGATCATGCTCATCTGGCCGGAAGTGAGCTGGCGCCTCAGGCCCAGTTCGCGATGGGTGATCTCTGCAAAGCCGTTGTCTGGCGTGGTCACGTGGTGTGCCCCTTTATTATTGTGATTGCACGGTTTGGATATAGACACAGATCCACTGTGGGAGCGGGCTTGCTCGCGAAGGCGGTGGGTCAGTTACAGAATATGTTTCTGATACACCGCTTTCGCGAGCAAGCCCGCTCCCACATTGGTCTTGCAGTGTTCTTAGGTGACGCTGTTGCGCACTTTGAATTGAGGCTGGTCCCAGGTGTGGTTGTCGAGGATGTCGCCGAGGATTTCCACCGCATCCCACACCTCGGTAAAGCTTGTGTACAGCGGGGTGAAACCAAAGCGCATGATGCGCGGCTCGCGGTAATCGCCGATCACGCCACGGGCGATCAGGGCTTGAATGACTGCGTAACCTTCAGGGTGTTCGAAGCTCACATGGCTACCGCGTTTGGCGTGCTCACGCGGGGTGATCAGCACCAGACCGTGGGCGGCGCAACGGGCTTCCACCCATGCAATAAACAGGTCAGTCAGTGCCAGGGATTTGGTGCGCAGGCTGGCCATGTCGGTCTGGGCAAAAATCTCCAGGCCGCATTCGACCATGGCCAGCGAGGTGATCGGCTGCGTCCCGCACAGGTAACGCGCGATGCCGCTGCTCGGGGCATATTGAGCTTCCATGGCGAACTGCCGGGTATGCCCAAACCAGCCCGACAACGGCTGGCGCACCACGTCCACCAACGCCGGGTTGACCCACACAAATGCCTGGGAGCCCGGCCCGCCATTGAGGTATTTGTAGGTGCAGCCAATCGCGTAATCGGTACCGGCCTTATGCAGGTCGACGGGCACCGCCCCGGCCGAATGGGCCAGGTCCCAGATGCTCAGCGCGCCGCACTCGTGGCTCAACGCAGTGAGCGCCTGCATGTCGTACATGTAGCCGGTCTTGTAGTTGACGTGGGTGAGCATCACCACCGCGACGTCCTGGTCGATAGCCTGCGGCAGCTCGTCCGGGCTGTTGACCAATCGCAGGGAATAACCCTGTTGCAACAGCTCGGCCAGGCCTTCGGCGATGTACAGGTCGGTGGGGAAATTGCTCGCCTCGCTGACAATCACCTTGCGCGCAGGCGCACGTTGGCGCTGCACGCTCAATGCGGCGCTGAGCACCTTGAACAGGTTGATGGAGGTGGTATCCGTAATCACCACTTCGCCGTCGCGGGCACCGATCAGAGGCGCCAGGCGGTCACCCAGGCGCTGGGACAACGCCGCCCAGCCGGCGCTGTTCCAACTGCGAATCAGGCCATTGCCCCATTCCTCTGCAATCACCGACTGCGCCCGCGCCAACGCCGCCACCGGACGCGCACCGAGGGAGTTGCCGTCGAGGTAGATGACGCCCTCGGGCAAGGCGAACTGGCGACGCAGTGGCGCCAACGGGTCCTGGGCGTCGAGGGCTTGGCAGTGGCTTCGAGTGGTCATGGTCTGTCCTGATTCTTATAAGTGACGATGGACAAAATAATGAACGAAACTTTAGAGAATTTTCGTGCAAAGTGACGGGCAACAGGCTAATTAAGCTGTAGGAAATTCGAATTTAACTCCAAAACACGCGGATTTATTCTAAGCATGATTCTTGACGCCACCGACCTGCGCCTCCTGCATTTTTTGCAACAGGATGGCCGTATCAGCAACCAGGAACTGGCGGAAAAAGTCGCCCTGTCGCCCTCCGCCTGCCTGCGTCGTTTGCGCCTGCTGGAGAGCGAGGGAATCATCAGCGGCTACCGCGCGGTGTTGAATGCCGAACAGCTGGGGATCGAGCTGGAGGCCATCGTCCACCTGTCATTACGCCAGGATGTAGAGGATTGGCATGAGACGTTTATCAAGAAGGTGCAAGGCTGGCCGGAGGTGGCCAGTGCGTATGTAATTACCGGGGCCAGCAACTATGTGTTGCGGGTGCAGGCACGCAACCTCAAGCACTTTTCGGACTTTATCGTGAACCACCTGAACCGCACGGCCGGGGTGATGGATATTCGCTCGGAGATTGTGTTGCAGAAGATCAAGGATCGGGATGAGGTGCTGGACTTGGTCGTACGCAAATAACCAGAACACCACAGAACGTTGTAGGAACTGGCTTGCTGGACCGCCGAACCGCTGCGATGCAGACACCTCGGTGCATCAGGTACACCGAGTTGATGCTATCGCAGGCAAGCCAGCTCCCACATAAGCCCGCTCCCACATTTTTTAACCGCGTTAAAATCAGTCTTCCAGGGCGCGCACGCGCTGCATGCGTTTCTGCTCCTGCGGCGTACCCGACGATTGCAGCTCAAAATCAAAATCAATCTGCGCAAACCGCCCTTCCACGCCAAACTCCCGCGCCAGTTGCTGATCGTCACTGAAGCGAATCTCGGCAATCAACTCATCGCGCGTCGCATAGGCAAAATCATCATGCAGGTACGGGTCATCCGACAGGTTGATCTGCGTGGTCAAGTGCCGATATCCCGGCGCCGAAATGAAGAAGTGAATGTGCGCCGGCCGCTGCCCATGACGCCCCAGTTGATCGAGCAACTGCTGGGTCGGCCCGGTCGGCGGGCAGCCATACCCTGACGGCACGATACTGCGAAAACGGTAGTTGCCCTGGGCATCGGTCTCGATACGCCGGCGCAGGTTGAACGCCGATTGCGTCGGGTCAAACCACGAATACGTGCCGCCGGTATTGGCCTGCCACACATCGACAATCGCCCCCGCCAACGGCTTGCCGTCGGTGTCGCGTACTTGCCCGCGCATAAACAGCGGCACCGCGTCGTCCTTGCCATCATCCAGCCGCGCCTCGTACTTCGACAGCGGTGCCCCGGCCACATACAACGGGCCTTCAATGGTGCGCGGTGTGCCACCGGATTTGCCGGCCTCTTCGTCGGCGGCATCCATCAGCAGGTCCAGGTAATGTTCCAGGCCCAACCCGGCAGCGAGCAAACCGGCTTCCTGGTTCTTGCCCAATTCGTTGAGGTAATTGACCGCCTTCCAGAACTCTTCCGGGGTCACCTCCAGGTCTTCGATGATGTTCACCGTGTCCCGCAGGATCCGGTAAATCAACGCCTTGGTGCGTGGGTTGCCGCCGTCGTTGAGGTTGCCACTGGCTTCTTCGAGAAACTGTTGGGCGTGGGCAGTCTGGGAAAGTCGGATGGACATGGTGCAATCCTCATCTTGTAATTATTGGGTGCAAAACAGGCTCAGCGGTCGTCCTCACGGATCGACGAAGGGTGCCGGCACAGGGCGTTTATTTCGATGGCCATATAGGGGAAAAGCGGCAGTTGCATCAGCAGGTCGTGCAGTGCCTGCACGCTGTCGACATCGAACACGCTGTAGTTGGCGTAGTGCCCGGCGATGCGCCACAGGTGGCGCCATTTGCCTTCCTGTTGCAGGCGCTGCGCCAGCGCTTTCTCTTCGGCTTTCAGGGCCGCCGCGCGTTCGGGGTTCATGTCGATGGGCAGGTTCACGGTCATTTTTACGTGGAACAACATGGCAGGCGCCTCTTAATGTTTGTCACGACGGAAGAACGCCAAACGCTCTTCATCAATAGTCAGGCCCAGGCCCGGTAAGCGCGAGACATGCAGCTCAAAATCGCGGTACACCAGCGGTTCGGTGAGGATATCTTCGGTCAGCAGCAGTGGGCCGAACAGTTCGGTGTCCCACGCCAGTTTGTTCAAGGTGAGGAAGGCATGGGCCGAGGCCAGGGTGCCGATGCCGCCTTCGAGCATGGTGCCGCCATAGAGGCCAATGCCCGCGGCTTCGGCAATCGCGGCGGTGCGCAATACGGCGCGCGGGCCGCCATTTTTGGCAATCTTGAGGGCGAACACCGAGGCCGCGCCTTCGCGGGCGAGGTTGAAGGCGTCTTCCACACACTCGATGGATTCGTCCGCCATGATCGGCGCCGGGCTCGACAGGTTGAGCCGCGTCATGCCGCTGCGGTTATTGCGTGAGATCGGTTGTTCAATCAAGTCGATGCCGTTATCACCGAGCACTTTGCACGCACGCAGGGCCACGGCTTCGTCCCACGCCTGGTTGACGTCAACGCGCACGCTGGCGCGCTCGCCCAAGGCCTTTTTTATCGCAATCACATGGGCCAGGTCGCGGCCGACTTCACCGGCGCCAATCTTCAATTTGAAGATGCGGTGGCGGCGCAGGTCGAGCATCTTTTCGGCCTCGGCAATGTCCTGTTCGGTGTTGCCGCTGGCCAGCGTCCAGGCCACCGGCAAAGCGTCGCGCACGCGGCCGCCGAGCAGTTCGCTGACCGGCAGGTTAAGGCGTTTGCCGAGGGCGTCGAGCAAGGCGCTTTCGACGCCGGACTTGGCAAACGTATTGCCGCGAATGCTGCGCTCCAGACGCAACATGGCCGCGTTGATATTGCTCGCGTCCTGGCCAATCAACAGCGGCGCGAAGTGCCGGTCGATGTTGATCTTGATGCTGTCGGGGCTTTCATTGCCGTAGCTCAGGCCGCCGATGGTGGTGGACTCACCGATACCTTCGATGCCGTCGGCGCAACGCACGCGGATAATCACCAGGGTCTGGTTTTGCATCGTGTGCATCGCCAGCTTATGCGGACGGATGGTAGGGAGGTCGACGATGATGGTCTCGATCGACTCGATGGCGCAAATCGGCATGGCTATACCCGTTGGGTTCTTTATAAGTTTGCGCCGATTCTGTGCCGTATTTTTCCTGGCATCCAATATAGAATGGGTCTCGCACAATACCCTCAAGGTATGAAAGGAGCCGTCATGGAGCTGCGTCATCTGCGCTATTTCCAGGTGCTGGGTGAAACCCTCAACTTCACCCGCGCCGCCGAACGCCTGCACATCGCCCAGCCGCCGTTGAGCCGGCAGATCCAGCAACTGGAGGAAGAATTGGGGGTGATTTTGCTGGAACGCGGCCGACCGCTGCGGCTGACCGAGGCCGGACGGTTTTTCTATGAGCACGCCAATGTGCTGCTGGAGCAACTGGGCAAGGTCTGCGACAACACGCGGCGAATCGGCCAGGGTGAGAAGACCTGGCTGGGCATCGGCTTCGCGCCATCGACCTTGTACGGCGTACTGCCGGAGTTGATTCGGCGGCTGCGCAACCATGAAGCGCTGGAGCTGGAATTGGGGCTCTCGGAGATGACCACCTTGCAGCAGGTCGAAGCGCTGAAGGCTGGGCGTATCGACGTGGGCTTCGGGCGTATTCGCATCGACGACCCGGCCATCGTCCAGCGCGTGCTGGTGGAGGACCGACTGGTGGCCGTGCTGCCCGCCGGCCACCCGCTGCTCGACGCCCCCGCCAGCCTCGCCCAGTTGGCCGCCGAACCCTTTGTGCTCTACCCCGGCAACCCGCGCCCCAGCTATGCCGACCATGTGATCGCCCTGTTCGACGCCCACGGTTTGAGCCTCAAGGTGGCGCAGTGGACCAACGAATTGCAGACTGCCATCGGCTTGGTCGGCGCGGGCATGGGCGTGACCCTGGTACCGGCCTCGGTGCAAGTGCTGCACCGCGCGGATATCGGCTACACGCCGATTGTGGAAACCACCGCGACCTCGCCGATTATTCTGAGCCGCCGGGTGAATGATCAGTCGCCCGGGCTGAGTCATTGTCTGCAATTGGTGGAAGAGCTGATCTGATATCTCCCAAACACTGGATATCCAATGTGGGAGCTGGCTTGCCTGCGATAGCGGTGGATCAGTTGGCATCTTTGCTGATTGGCCCACCGCCATCGCAGGCAAGCCAGCTCCCACAGTTTGATCCTCATTGTCTTCAAAGGCTGCGCAGGCGCTTGCGTTGCAGGGTTTGGCTGGGGGATTCGTCGAATAGCTTTCGATATTCCGCCGAAAACCGCCCCAAGTGCGTAAACCCCCACCCCAGAGCGATTTCGGAAATGGTACGTGTAGAGCCGTGTTCGAGGATTTCCTGGCGCACGGCGCCCAACCGGTGTTTCTTCAAGTAAGCCATGGGCGACAGCGCAAAGTATTTGCGAAATGCATCGAACAGCTTGAACCGCGACACACCGGCAGCGGTTTCCAGGTCTTCCAGGTGCACGGCCTCACGGGCGTTGTCGTGGATGTACTGCCGCGCGCGAATCAAGTAATGCGGGAGTTTCACGCCCAATACGTCGCGTAACTCCTCTGAATAGTTGTTCGGCTGGGCGAGGATCAAGCCCTTGATCAGCGAGCTTTCAAGGTCTCGGGTAAACGCCGCCTGCTCATACAACTCGCTGCTGCGTTCAAGCTCGGCAATGAAATACCGCGCCATGCGCCACCACGACGCCGAAGCGCCGTCCACCGCATCCATCACCGACTCAAACCGCAGCGGCGCTTCAATCGGCCGTTGCAGCAAGCCCTCGAGGGATTCGCTCATCGCCGCCCGCGTAATGACCACCTGCAACTTGCGGCAATCACCGGAAATAGCCAGCACCTGATGCTCGTTGGGCGAAATGATCACCCCTTGATCGCAATTGGAGCTCAGGCTCACACCGTTCTTGCTCAACTCCTGCTCGCCCACCAGCGGCAGGCTCAGGCTGTAACTGCTGAAATGCTCGGCGTCTTCGATGTCGATGGTCACATCAGTGCCGTATTCGATCACGCCCAAGGTGGTGGCGCGGGACTTGAACACATTGGCACTGTGGTGAAAACGCAGGCGCTCGGGCGTCGCCGTCGCCAGGCGATGCGGCCCGCAGATGCCGGACATCCAGCTGCAGGCGCCCTCCAGGTCGAAGCGTTGAATATGGATATCGCGTGTATGGCTACTCATCAGGGTGCACCCACGGCGGTTAGGCTGTTGCGCGCTCTGGCGGCGCGTCGGTATGGATCGACAGCAAGTTCCAAGCCACGCCAGCCGTATTGCAACCCAGTGGATAGCAACCGTCGACTATGTGGATAACGGGCAGGCTTTTGCGCCTCTTGCCTTGTATGACAGTAGCGCATTGCGCGACCGCCCTGCACCGTTGTGAGTATTTGCTGCCCAACTTTCCGGCCCACCTTCCCCCATTAAGCGGATAGCCCGCACCCGGCCATGCTGCCTCTAATAAACCACCGATTAGCCCCTATCAAACAAGGTGCCTCCCATGAGTGGTGCAAGAAGCGTCGAGCAGTGGAAAGCGTTTATCGAAAGCTGCCTGGACTTTCGCCCGGCGGATGAAGTGTTCCGCATCGCCCGGGACATGTTCACCGAGCCCGAACTGTTCGACCTGGAGATGGAACTGATCTTCGAAAAGAACTGGATCTACGCCTGCCACGAAAGCGAACTGGCCAATAACCACGATTTCGTGACGATGCGCGCCGGGCGCCAGCCGATGATCATCACCCGCGACGGCGAGGGCAAACTCAACGCACTGATCAACGCCTGCCAGCATCGCGGCACGACCCTTACGCGTGTCGGCAAGGGCAACCAATCCACCTTCACCTGCCCTTTCCACGCCTGGTGCTACAAAAGCGACGGCCGGCTGGTGAAGGTCAAGGCGCCGGGGGAATACCCTGAGGGCTTCGATAAAGCCACCCGCGGCCTGAAAAAGGCGCGTATCGACAGCTACAAGGGCTTTGTGTTTATCAGCCTGGACGTGAATGGCACAGACAGCCTGGAAGACTTCCTCGGCGACGCCAAGGTGTTCTTCGACATGATGGTCGCGCAGTCCGCCACCGGTGAACTGGAAGTGCTGCCAGGTAAATCCGCCTACACCTACGACGGCAACTGGAAGTTGCAGAACGAAAACGGCCTGGACGGTTATCACGTCAGCACCGTGCACTACAACTACGTAGCCACCGTGCAGCATCGCCAGCAGGTCAATACTGAAAACGGCACGGGCTCGGGCACCACGCTGGACTACAGCAAGCTCGGCGCCGGCGACGCGAATACCGATGACGGCTGGTTCGCTTTCAACAATGGCCACAGCCTGCTGTTCAGCGACATGCCCAACCCGACCGTGCGCTCCGGCTACGCCACGATCATGCCGCGCCTGGTGGAAGAACACGGCCAGCAAAAGGCCGAGTGGATGATGCACCGCCTGCGCAACCTGAATATTTACCCGAGCCTGTTCTTCCTCGACCAGATCAGCTCGCAGCTGCGCATCATCCGCCCGGTGGCGTGGAACAAGACCGAGATCATCAGCCAATGCCTGGGCGTAAAGAACGAGTCCGACGCCGACCGCGAAAACCGCATTCGCCAGTTCGAAGATTTCTTCAACGTGTCCGGCATGGGCACGCCGGATGACCTGGTGGAGTTCCGCGAAGCCCAGCGCGGTTTCCAGGGCCGCCTGGAACGCTGGAGCGATATCTCGCGTGGCAGCCATCGCTGGGCAACCGGGCCCACGCCGAACAGCGAAGCCATCGGCATTCAACCGGCCATGACAGGCACCGAATTCACCCATGAAGGCTTGTACGTCAACCAGCACCGCAACTGGCAGCAGTTCCTGCTCAAGGGCCTGGACCTGCAAGCACTGAAACTGCGGGAGGTGAAATGATGAATGCGCAATTGCAGTACCAGATCGAACAGTTTTTCTACCGTAAGTCCGAACTGTGCGACGCCCAGGACTGGGACGCCTATGTGCAGCTGTTCGACCCGCAGAGTGAATTCCACCTGCCGCAATGGGACTCCGAGCACGTCTACACCCGCGACCCCAAGCGCGAGATGTCACTGATCTATTACGCCAACCGTTCAGGCCTTGAAGACCGCGTGTTCCGCCTGCGCACCGGCAAGGCGGCGTCGGCCACGCCCATGCCACGCACCTTGCACCTGATCAATAACGTGCGCGTGGCCGAGCAGGCGGATGGCACGCTGGAGGTGCGGTTGAACTGGCACACGCTTTTTTATCGGCTGGCCACGTCGGAGCAGTTTTATGGGCCTGCCACGTATCACCTGAAACCTCATGGCGACAGCTGGCTGATCACGCGCAAACACGCCTTGCTGCTCAACGACACCATCAACTCGGTGCTGGATTTCTATCACCTCTAAAGCACCGGAGCACTGCAGATGAATCACAAAGTGGCCTTCAGTTTTGCCGACGGCAAGACCCTGTTTTTCCCGGTGGGCGCCCATGAAATCCTGTTGGACGCCGCGCTGCGCAACGGCATAAAAATCCCCCTGGATTGCCGCGAAGGCGTGTGCGGCACATGCCAGGGCCGTTGCGAGTCTGGCGATTACAGCCAGGATTATGTCGACGAAGAGGCCCTCTCCAGCCTCGACCTGCAACAGCGCAAAATGCTCAGTTGCCAGACACGGGTCAAATCCGACGCGACGTTCTACTTCGATTTTGATTCAAGCCTGTGCAACGCACCGGGCCCGGTGCAGGTGCGTGGCACGGTGAGCGAGGTGCAGCAGGTTTCGGCCAGCACGGCAATTTTGCACGTTCAGTTGGAGGCCCCACTGGACTTCCTGCCGGGCCAATACGCCCGACTGTCGGTCCCTGGCACGGACAGCTGGCGCTCCTATTCCTTCGCCAATCGGCCGGGCAATCAATTGCAGTTCCTGGTGCGCCTGCTGCCGGACGGCGTGATGAGCAACTACCTGCGCGAGCGTTGCCAGGTCGGTGATGAAGTGCGGATGGAAGCGCCATTGGGGGCTTTCTACCTACGGCATGTCACCCAGCCGCTGGTGCTGGTGGCGGGTGGCACCGGATTGTCGGCCCTGCTGGGCATGCTCGATGAACTGGCGGCTAATGGCTGCACGCAGCCCGTACACCTGTATTACGGCGTGCGCGGGGCCGAGGATTTATGCGAAGCGGTGCGCATCCACGGCTACGCCGCGAAAATCCCGAATTTTCGCTACACCGAAGTGCTCAGTGACCCGTCGCCGGAGTGGCCCGGCAAGCGCGGCTACCTCACCGAACATTTCGACCTGGCCGAATTGCGGGACAGATCGGCCGATATGTACGTGTGCGGCCCCCCGCCAATGGTCGAATCCATCCAGCAATGGCTGGCGGATCAGGCACTTGATGGCGTTCAGCTGTATTACGAAAAGTTTACGCAGAGTAATATCTGACCCCTCAGCAGTTCTGGGGGGCGGGTGCGGCGTGCAATCAACCCTGAGAAAAACAAGTAGAAGGGAATGTTAATGGCGGATGACATGGTTAACCCGGTAGGCCTCAAGCGTGGCCTGAAGAACCGGCATATTCAGCTGATCGCCTTGGGAGGGGCGATTGGCACGGGCTTGTTCCTCGGCTCGGCCGGGGTGCTCAAGTCGGCGGGGCCGTCGATGATCCTGGGTTACGCGATCGCCGGTTTCATCGCGTTCCTGATCATGCGCCAGCTCGGCGAGATGATCGTCGAAGAGCCGGTGGCCGGTTCCTTCAGCCACTTCGCCCACAAATACTGGGGCGGTTACGCAGGCTTTCTGGCGGGCTGGAACTACTGGGTACTTTACGTGCTGGTGGGCATGGCCGAACTGACGGCGGTGGGTAAGTACATCCAGTTCTGGTGGCCGGAGATTCCGACCTGGGTCAGCGCGCTGGTGTTCTTTGTCGCGGTGAACCTGATCAACACCCTTAACGTGAAATTCTTCGGTGAAGCCGAATTCTGGTTCGCAATCATCAAGGTGGTGGCGATTGTCGGCATGATCGTGCTCGGCTGCTACCTGCTGTTCAGCGGCACCGGCGGCCCGCAAGCCACGGTGAGCAACCTGTGGAGCCATGGCGGGTTCTTCCCGAATGGCGGCATGGGGCTGTTGATGTCCATGGCCTTCATCATGTTCTCGTTCGGCGGCCTGGAACTGGTGGGCATCACCGCCGCCGAAGCCAGCGAACCGCGCAAAGTGATCCCCAAAGCGATCAACCAGGTGGTGTACCGGATCCTGATTTTCTACGTCGGCGCGCTGACCGTGCTGCTGTCGTTGTACCCGTGGGACCAACTGCTGCAAACCCTCGGCGCGTCAGGCGACGCCTACAGCGGCAGCCCGTTTGTGCAGATCTTCTCGTTGATCGGTAATGACACCGCCGCGCATATCCTCAACTTCGTGGTGCTGACCGCGGCGCTGTCGGTGTACAACAGCGGCGTGTACTGCAACAGCCGCATGCTGTTCGGCCTGGCCGAGCAAGGCGATGCACCGAAATCGCTGATGAAGCTGAACAAGCAAGGCGTGCCGATTCGGGCCCTGGCGATCTCGGCGTTGGTAACCATGCTGTGCGTGGTGGTCAACTACGTCGCACCGCACAGTGCGCTGGAGTTGCTGTTCGCGTTGGTGGTTGCCTCGCTGATGATCAACTGGGCGCTGATCAGCCTCACCCACATCAAGTTCCGCAAGGCCATGGGCGAGCAAGGCGTGGTGCCGTCGTTCAAGACCTTCTGGTTCCCGTTCAGTAACTACCTGTGCCTGGCGTTCATGGTGATGATCATCAGCGTGATGCTGGCAATCCCGGGCATTCGCGAGTCGGTGTATGCGATGCCGGTGTGGGTAGGGATTATCTACATTGCCTACCGGATGCGGATCAAAAAGGGTAGCGCTGTAGTGAATGCACAGTGATCCCTGTGTGAGGGGGCTTGCTCCCGATAGCGGTATGTCAGAGACCGGATGTATTGGCTGACACACTGTCATCGGGAGCAAGCCCCCTCCCACCTTGTTGATGGCATTCCAAATGTAGAAAGCCCCGGGATTCCGGGGCTTTTTGTTTAGAGCGTGGAACGGACTCGCCACAGTTCGGGGAATAGCACCGTATCGAGCATCTTGCGCAGGTAACCCACGCCCTCGGTACCGCCGGTGCCCGGCTGGAAGCCGATAATCCGCTCCACCGTGGTGACATGTCGAAAACGCCACTGGCGGAACGAATCCTCCAGGTCGATAAACTTCTCGGCCAACTGATACAAATCCCAATACCGGCTTGGGTCGCGATACACCTCACGCCACGCCGCCTCCACCGATTCATCGTGAACCGTCGCTGCCGTCGGGTCGCGTTCGGCGCGCTTGGGATCAATCGCCAAGCCTGCCTTGTCCATCAGCTTGATCGCCTCGTCGTACAGCGACGGTGTGGCGATCGCCACTTTCAATTCGTTCAACAACTCCGGCCGATGCGCGTGAGGACGCAACAGCGCCGCGCTTTTATTGCCGAGGATAAATTCGATCTCACGGTACTGGAACGACTGGAACCCCGACGACTGCCCCAGGAACGGGCGAATCGCCTTGTACTCCGACGGCGTCATCGTCGCCAGCACCGCCCAGGCGTGCACCAGTTGGTCAAAGATCCGTGACACCCGCGCCAGCATCTTGAACGCCGGCGGCAACTCGCCCATACGCACGTGTTCGCGGGCGGCCTTGAGCTCGTGCAACATCAGTTTCATCCACAGCTCCGAGGTCTGGTGCTGGATGATGAAGAGCATTTCGTTATGGTCCGGCGACAGCGGGTGCTGGGCGCTGAGGACTTTGCCCAGGTCCAGGTAGTCGCCGTAGCTCATGGACTCGGAAAAATTCAGCTCGGCGTTATGCCATTCTTCCGGCGGTTGGTAGTCAGCAGAGAAGGGACATTGGCTCATCGCGTAAGCTCCTTGAGCGGGCGGAGAATGGCGCGGACCGGGCTCGCGTCCAGGTTGGCAAAGCGCAGCGGCAGCGCGATCAACTCATAATCGCCCTCCGGTACGTCATCGAGCACGATGCCTTCAAGAATCGCCATGCCGTGGCGGGCCACCGCGTTGTGGGAATCCATGGTCTTGGACTGTTGCGGGTCCAGGGACGGCGTGTCGATACCGATCAGGCGCACGCCCAGGCTGGCGAGCAGCTCGATGGTTTGCGGCGCGATGGCGGTAAAGTTTGAATCCCACTCGGTGAGCGGCGCTTGTGGATAAGTGCGCAGCAGCACCCGCTCGGGCAAGTTATCCACACGGCCTTCCAACTGATGCGGCTGCACCAGCGCGCCACTACCCAGGCAATGCAACACCCGGCACGGGCCCATGTACACATCAAGCGACACTTCGCCAATCGGCGCACCGTCCGCGCTGTAGTGCAGGGGTGCATCCACATGGGCGCCGGTGTGCGGCGAGAAGGTCACGCGGCCCACATTCACCGGGCACTCCGGGCCGAACTGCCACACGCGCGCTTCCTGGAACGGCGTATCACCCGGCCAGGTCGGGGTCGCCGCGCTCAAGGGCGGGCTGATATCCCACCACGTTTTTATTGGGTTCATTTCAAGGCTCTCGGTTGTAACTGAGGTGAATGATACGAGGGCCAGACGTGCATTTTCTTGCTAATTCCAGCGCCAGGCGGGAATTCTTTCGTACTTACTGCGAGGAAATGGCGGATTCATGCACAAATCTTTCGTTCAAACATCTTCGGTGGGAGCCGGGCTTGCCCGCGATGGCGGCGGCACAGCTTGCCTCTACATAGCCGCACACCGCTATCGCGAGCAAACCCGCTCCCACATGGACTGCATGGGTGTCAGAGGAATCGCATCCACCTGCGCTTCTGGGCATCCCGATGTCGAGTTCAGACCACTGACGCAACGCCCAAGGCCTTAGGGTTCACCTTTGCATTCACTGCCTCGGAGTCATCATGTCCAAGCCCATCACCGTACTGCGCGACACCCACCCTCTGCCGGTCCTGGATGCCTGCAAATGGGAAAAACTCGAAGGCGACCCGCACACTGTCAACCTCAACGCCTACACCAGCGAAGACGGCAGCAAGATCATGGGCACCTGGATCTGCACACCGGGCAAGTGGTACGTGGAATACGTGAAGTGGGAATACTGCCATTTCCAGGAAGGCTACTGCGTGATCACGCCCGAAGGGATGGAGCCGATTCACTTGCGGGCTGGGGATATCTTTGTGGTGGAACCAGGGATGAAGGGCACGTGGGAAGTGGTCGAGACGGTGCGTAAGTATTTTGTGTTTGCGTGACCCGCAAAAACCCGGGAGCCCGCCAGCGGCAGGCTCCCGGAAAACGCCCTATTCGGGCTTGCGATAGCTGTTGATGATCGCCGAGAAGTCCTTGCCCCCTTCCCCGCGCTGGCTCATCGATTGATACAACTGCTGGGCCACAGCGCCCAGAATCACCGGTTGCTTCGCCTGGCGCGCGGCTTCGGTGGCCAGGCCCAGGTCCTTGAGCATCAGGTCGGCGCCAAAACCACCGGTGTAACCACGCGAGGATGGCGCGGTTTCGATCACGCCCGGCCATGGGTTGTAAGTGTCGGAACTCCAGCAACGCCCGGTCGAGCTGTTGATGATCCCGGCCAGCACCTGGGTGTCGATACCCAGCGCATCGCCCAACGCCATGGCTTCACTGACGCCGACCATGCTGATGCCCAGCAGCAGGTTGTTGCAGATCTTGGCGATCTGGCCGGTGCCGACGTCGCCGCAATGCACGATGTTGCGGCCCATCTGCGCCAACACCGGTTGCAGGGTGGCGAACAGTTCTGGCGTGGCGCCGACCATGAAAGTCAGGGTGCCCGCGCTGGCGCCGCCGGTGCCGCCGGAGACGGGGGCGTCGGCAACGGCTACACCTTGCTTCGCCGCCGCCGCCGCTACATCACGGATGGTTTGCGGGTCGATGGTGCTGCAATCCACTGCCGGTACGCCCTTGCCGATCCCGGCGAGCACGCCGTCTTCATTCAGCCACACACTGCGCACGTGGGCCGCGGCGGGCAGCATGGTAATCACCAACTCAGCGCCGTTAGCCGCATCACGCGGGGAATCGCTGACAGTGCCGCCGAGTTCGGCCAGCTCTTTGAGAACCGTCTGGTTCAGGTCGAACAGGTTCAGCGCGTGGCCGGCCTTGATCAGGTTGCGGGCCATGGGCGCGCCCATGTTGCCCAAGCCGATAAATGCAATCTTCATGGTCGTCTCCCGGAATCAGCGCAGGTTGATGGTGGTGTTGACGCCATCGTTGACCGTGTCGTCGTCGAACCAGCGGCTCGTAACGGTTTTGGTCTGGGTGTAGAACTGCACCACTTGCTTGCCGTACGGGCCGAGGTCGCCGAGCTTGGAGCCACGCGAACCGGTAAAGCTGAAGAATGGCACCGGCACGGGGATCGGGATGTTGATGCCGACCTGGCCTACATCGATTTCACTCTGGAACTTACGCGCCGCTGCACCGCTTTGGGTGAACAGGCCGGTGCCGTTGCCGAATGGGTTGGCGTTGACCAGCGCGATGGCTTCATCGAGGGTCGCAACTTCGAGCACTACCAGCACCGGGCCGAAGATTTCCTGGGTGTAGATCTGCATATCGGTGGTCACGCCCGAAAACAGGGTCGGGCCGACGAAGTTGCCTTGCTCGAAGCCCGGTACCTTGATGTCGCGGCCGTCCAGCTCCAGCTTGGCGCCTTCTTTCACGCCGCTTTCGATCAGCTCCAGGATGCGTGCCTTGGCGCGCTTGGAAATCACCGGGCCGACATCGGTGCCCGCTTCGCTGCCGGCATTCACTTTGAGCTTTTGCGCCAGCGCTTTCAGATCAGGCAGCCATTGCTTGGCCGCGCCGACCAGCACCACTACGGACGTAGCCATGCAACGCTGGCCCGCCGCGCCGAAACCGGCGCCGACCAGCGCATTCAAGGTGTGTTCGCGGTTGGCGTCCGGCAGCACCACGGCGTGGTTCTTGGCGCCCATCATCGATTGCACGCGCTTGCCGTGTTTACCGGCCAAGTCGTAGACGTGCGTGCCAACGGCAGTCGAGCCGACGAAGGACACGGCCTTGATGTCTTTATGGGTGCACAGCGCATCCACCACGTCCTTGCCGCCGTGCACCACATTGAGCACACCAGCCGGTACGCCGGCTTCCAGCGCCAGCTCCACCAGCAACATAGTCGACAGCGGGTCTTGCTCGGACGGTTTGAGCACGAAGGTGTTACCGCAGGCAATCGCCATCGGGAACATCCACAGCGGAATCATCGCCGGGAAGTTGAACGGGGTAATGCCGGCGCACACGCCGATAGGCTGGCGCAGGGTGTAGGTGTCGACGCCACCGGCGACGTTTTCAGCGAATTCGCCCATCTGCAACGTGCCGATGGAGCACGCGTGCTCAACCACTTCCAGGCCACGGAAAATATCGCCTTCGGCATCGGCAATGGTCTTACCCTGCTCGGCGCTTAGGACAACGGCAATGCGTTTGGAATGTTCACGGATCAGGGCTTGCAGCTTGAGCATGATGCGCATGCGCGCGCCAATAGGCGTCAGCTTCCAGGTCTGGAAGGCGCTGTGGGCGGCGTCGATGGCGGCGTTGACTTCATCGGCGGTGGCGAACGGGACTTTGGCCAGCACTTGCTGGGTGGCCGGGTTAACGATGTCTTGCCAATGGGTGGTCTTGGACTCGACCCATTCACCATTGATCAGCAACTTGACCTGTTGCACGGAAATATCGGCAGAAGCGTTCATGTGGTCTCCAATCTTGTAGTTATGCAGAGACAAGGCGCGTGAATCGCCTTGGAAATGAGGCGTTCGGACTGTTTTTGGAGTATAGATGTGCAAATCTCTAATAAGAACGCACATAAAAGCCGGTCCAATATGCAAAAAAACATCACGTCATTGGGCTCCCTGAACTGGGATGACCTGAAGTTTTTCCTCGAAGTGGCCCGCACCCGCAAGGCCAGCGTCGCCGCCAAGCGCCTGGCGGTGGACTACACCACCGTGTCGCGGCGCATCAGCTCTTTGGAAGTGTCGCTCGGCACCTTGCTGTTCGAAAAATCCCGGACCAACGGCTTTGTCCTTACCGCCGAGGGCCAGCGTTTGCTGGGTTACGCGGAGTCCATCGAAAGCACCTTGCACATGGCTTGCGAGCAGGTGTCCGGCTCCGGCGTGGCACTGTCCGGCCATGTGCGCATGGGCTGCACCGAGGGTTTCGGCAGCTTTTTCGTTACCCCGCAGCTCAGCCACTTCGTCGACACGTACCCCGCGATCTCCGTCGACATCCTGCCCCTGCCCCACTTCATCAGCCTGTCCAAGCGCGAAGCCGACATCGTCATCGCCCTGGAACGCCCGGAACACGGGCCGTATGTGTGCTGCAAACTGTGCGATTACAAACTGCAGCTCTACGCGACCCAGGACTACCTCAACCAACACCCGCCCATCCACCGCCCGGCAGACTTGGCCGAGCATCCATTTATCAGCTATGTGGATGATTTGGCGTTCAGTTCGGAGCTGCTGTACCTGGCGAACGTGGTGCCCGGCGCCAGCGCCAGCCTGCGCAGTACCAGCGTGATTGCACAGTACGTGGCGGCGCAGCAGGGGCGGTCGATGGCGATATTGCCGTGCTTTCTGGCGGCACAGGACCCGCGGTTGTTGCCGGTGCTGGGGGAGGAGATTGCGATTACGCGGCAGTTTTGGATGTATTGCCGGGAGGATTTGCGCAAGTTGAAGCGGATTACGTTGTTGTGGGATTACATCAGGGAAGTGACGGAGCAGAATCAGGGGTTGTTGATGGGGGAGACGCGGGAGATCAAGTTTGCGGATTAAAGGGCCATCAACGACGATTCGCTTTAAATCGCAGGACGTTTCCTAGAGACTCTCCACCCTATTGCGCCTTACTGTTTGGGTCACTAGCCTCCCTGGGTCGCTGCACATCAGCGATCGGGTTTAGCGATCCGGGTTTCAGGCGTGTCACTGCCCCCAACAGTATTAGCTGGCTCTCGTCAGCTTTTAGCGTTTTATGGCGGCTGTGTGCGGGAGACTTTCGAGTCTACCCGGGATGCGCTCTGGCCCGGATCGCTAACCTGCACACAGCTGCCACCCTCTTCATGTTTAGCGATGTGATGTGGCGGCTCTACTTCAGCAGAGAGCAATCGTCATGAGCAAAATCGTCCCCGATCCACCGCTTTCCTCCATCACCACCCTCGGCGTCGTCACCTTCGGCGATTACGGCGAAAACCAAAAACCCCTGTTCCGGGTCAATTCCGGTATGCCGATTGAGCAAGCCCTGGAACACGCCTCCACCCTGCTTTTTTACTCCAAGAAACTCGCCATGGAAGCCGCCATGGATGTGCGCGGCGAGCAATACGCGTGGGCTGCGCATTACCTGTGTGAGATGGGCAAGGCCGTGGTGGATGACTTGACGCAGGCGATGACGCCGGGCAGTTAAGCGAACACTGTAGCGAGCACGCTGCAAAAATAAATGTGGGAGCTGGCTTGCCTGCGATGACGGTGGATCAGTCAGCTTATCTGCTGCTGATACACCGCTTTCGCGAGCAAGCCCGCTCCCACATTTTTGAGCTGTGGCAGGCGCAGAACTTTGGTCAGACACAGATAAGTGTGGGAGCTGGCTTGCCTGCGATGGCGGTGGGTCAGGCAGCTTATCTGCTGCTGATACACCGCTTTCGCGAGCAAGCCCGCTCCCACATTTTTGAGCTGTGGCAGGCGCAGAATTCTGGTCAGACACAGATAAGTGTGGGAGCTGGCTTGCCTGCGATGGTGGAGGGTCAGGTAGCTTATCTGCTGCTGATACACCGCTTTCGCGAGCAAGCCCGCTCCCACATTTTTGAGCTGTGACGGGGGCAGAATTCTGGTCAGACACAGATAAGTGTGGGAGCTTGCCTGCGATGGTGGTGGGTCAGGCAGCTTATCTGCTGCTGATACACCGCTTTCGCGAGCAAGCCCGCTCCCACATTTTTGAGCTGTGGCAGGCGCAGAACTTTGGTCAGACACAGATAAGTGTGGGAGCTGGCTTGCCTGCGATGGCGGTGGGTCAGGCAGCTTATCTGCTGCTGATACACCGCTTTCGCGAGCAAGCCCGCTCCCACATTTTTGAGCTGTGGCAGGCGCAGAATTCTGGTCAGACACAGATAAGTGTGGGAGCTGGCTTGCCTGCGATGGTGGAGGGTCAGGTAGCTTATCTGCTGCTGATACACCGCTTTCGCGAGCAAGCCCACTCCCACATTTTTGAGCTGTGACGGGTGCAGAACTGTGGTCAGACACAGATAAGTGTGGGAGCTGGCTTGCCTGCGATGGCGGTGGGTCAGGCAGCTTATCTGCTGCTGATACACCGCCATCGCGGGCAAGCCCGGCTCCCACATTTGAACTGCGAAGGACGCAGAACTTTGGTCATGCACAAATAAGTGTGGGAGCTGGCAAGCCAGCTCCCACATTTGACCGCATTGCAGCATTGGAACGGGTTAAGCGGTTAGTCCGCGATCACCACAATCGACACTCGACGATTCTCCGTGCGCCCCGCCACCGTGGTGTTAGACGCCACCGGTTCGCTGCTGCCCAAGCCGCGCAGCTTAATGTTTTCTTCCTTCATGCCCACACCCGTCAGCACTTTGCCCACGCTTTTGGCGCGGCGCAGGGACAGTTGCTGGTTGTAGCTCTCTTTGCCCGAGGCGTCGGTGTGGCCGTCGACGCGCACGCGTTCGATGCCCGCGCCCACCAGGGCCTTGCCGATACGTTCGACGATGTCGGTGCTGGCTTTGTTGAGGCTTTCAACGTCGCTGCCGAACAGCACTTTGCCCGAGAGCCCGAACGCCCAGCCTTCGTCGGTGAGTTCGAAACCTTGCTGTTTGAGCACTGCGACTTGCGCCGGTGTCAGGCCTTTGGGTGGGGCTGTCTGGCAGCCGCCGAGGGCAAGGAAGGCCACCAGTAAAGTGATAAACATAAAACGCGCGTTCGAGAACAAGGGATCAACTCCTGTGGTTAACATTTGCGGCGGTGGGCTCCGATTCCGCCGTTTGCTGGCCGCCCTGGGATAAGCGTTTGGCCTGGTACATCGCCGCATCAGCGGCATTGAGCAAGGTGCCGGGAGTGGCGCCATGATCGGGATAAACGGCAATGCCG
This sequence comes from Pseudomonas sp. O39, assembly GCF_045447295.1. Taxonomy (NCBI): domain Bacteria; kingdom Pseudomonadati; phylum Pseudomonadota; class Gammaproteobacteria; order Pseudomonadales; family Pseudomonadaceae; genus Pseudomonas; species Pseudomonas sp. O39. The sequence goes on along the minus strand of NZ_JBJGXV010000003.1, from coordinate 11,080 downwards.
ATACTGAGGGAGGTCACAACCTGGGTGTTGCCGGGCAGTGGGATCGGCTTGTCCATGCTGGCAATGATCTTGTCGGCGATACGCTGGGCGTCCTCCACCTTGTGCAGGGGCGCGAGCAGGATCGCGAATTCATCGCCGCCCAGGCGCGCCACCAAGTCATCTTCACGCAATTGCGCGCGCACGCGCTCGGCAACGGCCACCAACACGGCATCACCGGCGGCGTGGCCGAAGTTGTCATTAATGTCTTTGAAACGGTCGCTGTCGAGGAACAGTACGGCGACTCGCTCATTGATCTTGGCGGCGCTGCGCAGGGCGCGGATCAGCCGGCCTTCGAAAAACGCGCGATTGGGCAGCCCCGTCAGGCTGTCGTGGCTGGCCTGGTGGGCGAGTGTTTCGTTTTCGCTTTGCAGGTGGCTTTGCCAGGCTTCCATCTCGCCGAGCAGGGCATTGAAGTCACTGCCCAGGCTGTCGAGCTCGGCGATCTGCGCCGGGGGTACGCGCCGGTCGAAATCGCGCTCGCTGCGGGCGGCGTGGGCTACGGCGGCAAGGCTTTGCAACGGTTTGGTGATGCCCAGCAACAGGCGCCGCGCCAAGTACAACGCTACCCAGGCGCTGAGGGCCGTGCAAATCACGATGCCGGCCAGGCCGCTGAGCAGGAAGCGCAACAGGCTGCCGCCATGGCCGACCACGTGAATGCTGCCGACCGTTTGCCCTTGACGCAAAATCGGCTGGCTGATGGGCTGTTCGAGCAAAGCATGCGCCAGCGCCAGTTCGACCTGGGACAACATGCCTGTTTCCGGCCGTGACCATTGGGCCAACAGCTTGCCGTTGGCATCGAACACTTCGGCCTGGGCCACTTCCTCGGTGGAGGCGATGAGGCTGAGGGCTTCGGTGGCGGCGGCACTGTCGTTGAACACCACCGCGGCTTCCACGGTGTAGTTGATGGAGCGCGCGATCAGGTGCAGGTTGTGATCGGCATACACGCGCAGCGCCAACACGCCGAGCAGGGTCAGGGACACGCTGGCCAGGGTCACGGCTACCAGCGCCAGGATCAGATGCCCTCGGCCGATGACTGAACGCAGGGTGGGGCGCGCTTTATGAGCCCTCATGGCACCGTCGCTCGACGGCGGGACAACTGCAACACGCTGGGGTGGATGCGCACGCCACTGCGGGCAACGGAATCCAGGTTGACCTCGAACGACACCTGCTGATCACCCACGCGCAGGCAGAACAGGCTGCCCACAGTGCATTGGTCGCCACCTTCGCTGATGCTGAGCACCGGGTGACCAATCAATGAGGTAAACAGCCGGGTGCGCTCATCGGCGCTGAGTTTGCCGATGTACACGGCGTCGCACGCACTGACAATATCGGGGTGATCGGCCAGCAGGCGCTGCACCACAACCGGACGGCCGGTCGCCTGGGTCGTGCCCTTGACCAGGTCGTCGGTGTATTGGGTCGGCCCGACAATACACAGGCGCAATTGCGCAGGCTCTACGGGCCAGCGTGCATAACTGAGAATACCGAGCACCACCTGAGTCACCGCCTGGGCGCGTTGGTCCGCCGGGCTGGGTGCCTGGGCAAATGCTCGCGGCGCGAGCACGCACACAAGCGCCACCAGTAACATGCGTCTCCAGCTCAAACTGCGCTCTGTGGGCGAGACAGCCACGTTCATGCAGCAATTCTCTTCAGGTATTTTTTCAAGGTGATGCCGCAACGATAGCACAGCGGCGCAAAGCCCCGGGAAAGCGTGCTTTCGCGAGGCCTGCTATTTTTTCAGAAAAATCAGACGATCGAATCAGAAATATTTCATGACCGATCAGTCAGTTTTTTTATCCGCAGCGTGCAGCTCCAACATCAAACCACTCAGGCGCTTGACCTTGCGGCGCACGGCTTCCTCAAAGACGCCCCCCCGCGGCTCGATCAGGCTGAACCACCGTTTGGCACGGGTGATGCCGGTGTAGATCAGCTCCTTGGTCAGCACCGGGTTCAGCGCGTCCGGCAGGATCAACGCGGTGTGGGTGAACTCCGAACCCTGGGATTTGTGCACGGTCATGGCGTACACGGTTTCCACATCGTTCAGACGGCTGGGCAGTACAAAACGCACACCGCCTTGGCCATCGTTGCGTGGGAAGGCTACGCGCAAGACCTGTGGGCCATCGTCGCTTTCGGGCAGTTTAAGCGCGATGCCGATGTCGCCGTTCATCAGGCCCAGGCCGTAATCGTTGCGGGTCATGAGCACCGGGCGGCCTTCGTACCATTGGTCGTCACCCTCGATCAGCCGCACTTTGCGCAAGGCGGCGGTGATGCGCAGGTTCAGCCCTTCCACGCCCCAAGGGCCTTTGCGCACGGCGCAAAGCAGTTGGAAGGCGTCGAACGCTTGCAGCAGCTGTTGCGCCCAGTGCGTCCAGGCCGCGTCTTCGCGCGGGGTGTCGAGGGCCGGGCGCGCGCTTTGCAGCAGGTTGAGGTAATAGCGATAACCTTGGGCGTCGTCGCCCTGCCCATCCAGCACCAGCCGCTCCAGGGCCTGGTCGTGTTCGCCCTTGAGGCTGAGGCAGAAGAGGTCGCTGTGGCTGCGAGCGGCCAGCAGTTTGCGCGCCTCTTCGGCGTTTTGCTGGTTGACCCAACGCGCCAGTTGGCCGATACCGCTGCCTTCGCCAAAACGTCGCGAGTAGCGCAGCATCACCACTTGCTGAGCCAGCGGATGGCTGCCGTCGAGGTCTTCGTGGAGGCCGCTGGTGCTGAGGTCTTCGCCGCTCACGGCTTGCAGCCATTGGCGTGTGTCGGGGCTGTACCAACCGGCTTCAGCGTCGCGGCACAAATCGCCGAGCACGGCGCCGGCCTCCACCGAGGCGAGTTGGTCCTTGTCGCCCAGCAACACCAAGCGGGCGTGGGGCGGTAAGGCGTCCAACAGGTTGGCCATCATTTCCAGGTCGATCATCGAGGCTTCGTCCACCACCAGCACATCCAAAGGCAAAGGGTTGCCAATGTGATGACGGAAGTGCCGCGTGCCCGGGCGACTGCCGAGCAGGCGGTGAACCGTGGTGACCTGGGTCGGGATTTTTTCCCGCACGCTGTCAGGCACGTTCAGCGACAGCACTTGCTGGCTGATGGATTCGGTGAGGCGTGCGGCGGCTTTACCGGTGGGCGCGGCGAGGCGGATGCGAAACGGGCTGCCGGCTTCCACAGCGGGGGCCTGCAACAGGGCGAGCAGGCGCACCACGGTGGTGGTTTTGCCAGTGCCGGGGCCGCCGGTGACGATGCTGAATGCACCGCGAGTGGCCAGGGCGCAGGCGAGTTTTTGCCAGTCGATGACGCCGTCGGGTGGCGGTTGGTCAAACAGACGGTTCAGGCGCTGGGGCAAATCGGCGGCGACGTTTTCCGGGGTCGCCAGGCGCAGGCGCAGCGCCGTGTCGATACGCCGCTCGTAAGTCCAGTAACGGCGCAGGTACAGACGTTTGCCAGACAGCACCAATGGCCGGCTGTGAGCGGCTTCGCTGCCATCAACCGCCAGGGCGACCAGGTGACTGGCGGCCAACGCTTGGCACCAATGCGCACCGTCGAGGCCGGTGAGCAGTTGCGACGGCAACAGCATGGCACCGGTTTGCACGTCGCCTTCGGGTGGCAGTGACAACGCAAAGTCCGGCGCCTTAAGGGTTTCGAACAGGTCGAGGCACACGTGGCCATGGCCCAATTGATGGCTGGTCAATGCCGCAGCCAGCAGCACCAACGGATCGGCTTGCGCGTCGAGTTCGTGGAGGAAGCCGACGAAGGCTTTGTCCAAGGCGCGCAGCCAGCCTCGGTCGACCCAACGTTCCAGCAGTTGCAGCAAGTCGGCAGCGCGGCTGAGCGGCAGCAGTTCCTCAAGCGGTAACGGCGACAGGCTCATAGCAGCACTCCTTGTTCCCAGGCAGGTTCGACTTTGGGCGGTATGGGTTTGCCCTGGAACAGCAGGTCCAAGCCTTCGATCAGTTCACGTGGTGGCCGAGTGAAATACGCGCCTTGGCTGGCCGCCTGAGTGCCGCGCAGGAACAGGTACAGCGCACCGCCGACGTGACGGTCGTAGTCGTAATCCGGCAGGCGTGCCTTGAGCTGGCGGTGCAGAGCCAGCAGGTAAAGTACATATTGCAGGTCGTACCGATGCTCGAGGATCGACTGTTCCATCGCGTCTTGGGTGTAGGCCGAATCGTCGGGGCCGAGCCAGTTGGATTTGTAGTCGGCCACGTAATAGCGGCCGTCGTGTTCGAAGGTCAGGTCGATAAAGCCCTTGAACATGCCGTTGAGCAACACCGGTTCGGCGGCGACCCGGGACACACCATTGTGGGTCTGCTGGCATACCAACTTGTCGAGGGCGAGCACGTCGACCTTGTGGCTGGCGAACCAGAACTCCATTTCAATCTGGTACTGCTGCAGGCTGCTCAGGGTGACGTGGTCGTTATCCACAGGCAGCGGGGTTTGCAGCAGATGGCCGAGCCAACCGCTGAGGGTGACGATCCAACCTTCCCAATTGCGCCGATTGCAGCGCGCGCCCACGGCTTTTTCGATGGCCTCGGGTGTCACGTTGAAGCCCTCCTCACCCGCCCATTCCAACAGGCCGTGGAGGAAAGTCCCCGGATTAGGGCCACGTGGGAAACGGTGAATGTCACCGCCAGACGCCGCCACTTCGCGCGGAGCATCAGGGTCGAGGCGTTCGTCATCGAACAGCTTCTGGGCCTGTGGGTTTTCCGGCGCTTCGAGGGGGGCGGCGCTCATGCTGTCGCCAATGCGCAATGCACTGTAGGAGGCGATCCACCAGTTCTCGGCAGCCTTGCGCTTGGGCAGCAAGGGCGCGAGCAAGGTGGCTTCGTTGCGCGGCGGGTGAAACAGGATGTCTAGCGCGTCGGGCACGTGGGCGTAGTGGGTGGCTGCGCAGCCTTCCTGCAAGTCCAGCAGCCAGCGCGCCAGGCCGGCGGATTCGCCGAGCGATGCGCCGGCGCCGAGCAGATAACCCAGCGCTGACAGGTGCAAGACGGAGCTGTTGGTATGGCCACGCTTAAGGTCGGCAATGCCGAGCCAGCAAGCGTGTTTGGCGCGGGTCAGTGCAACGTAGAACAAGCGCAGGTCTTCGGCCAGGCGCTCATCGTCGGCCTGGGCGATCAACTCGGCGCTGGGCCGCAGGCTGACGTGGGATTTGCCGTGTTCGTCGTGGTAATGCAGCGGCAATCGGCTGCCATCCACCGGTTTGGCCGAGCAGATAAAGGGCAAAAACACCAGGTCGTATTCCAGGCCTTTGGACTTGTGAATGGTGACCACTTTGACCAGTTGCTCATCGCTTTCCAGGCGCAGGATCTGTTCCTCACCGGCCTGACCAGACAGCGCCAAGTGTTCGGCCAAATGGCGGATCAGCGCTTGTTCGCCGTCCAGTTCCGACGCGGCCTGTTGCAGCAGTTCGCTGAGGTGCAGCAGGTTGGTCAGCACACGTTCGCCATCACTGCGGGCGATCAGGGTTTGCGGCAATTTGAAATCGTGGAGCAGGCGCCGCAGCATCGGCAGCACGCCTTGGGTGCGCCAGATTGCACGGTAGCCACGGAACTGCATCACGCGGGTTTCCCACGCCAGTTCGTCCTGATTCAGACGTTCCAGTTCCGGCAATGAGAGGTTCAAGGTGACGCAGGCCAGGGCGGCGCGCAGCGGGCGCTCGACGTCCGGTTCGGCGCAGGCCTTGAGCCAGGCCAGCAGGTCATGGGCTTCCTGGGCGGCGAAGACGGAGTCTTTGTCGGACAGGTACACGCTGCGCACGCCACGGGCGGCCAACTCGGCGCGCACGGCTTGGGCTTCCTTGCCGTCGCGCACCAGGATGGCGATGTCTGACGGGAGTACGCCGTTGAAACTGCCATCCTCTTGTAGGAAACCGGCAGTGCGTTGCTGTCCGCCATTGAGTAACGCGACGATTTGCGTGGCGCAGGCGGCAGCCAGTTGCTGGCGATACACCGCGTTGGAAATCGGCTGGTCGGTGGGCAGGTGCCAGAGGTTCATCGCCGGCAGCGTTTGACCATCGACCTGCAGTTGCTCTTTACGGCCTTGGGATAACACCGAGTGGAACGGCACCGGGTTGTCGCCATTCGGCTCGCGGAACAGGAACGCACCACGGCCGGTTTCCGCGCGTTGGAACACGTGGTTCACCGCCTCGACCATCGCATGGCTGGAGCGGAAGTTGGTGCCCAGGGTGTGATGGCGGCCAGCGGTGGACTGGCGGGCGCGCAAGTAGGTGTAGATGTCGGCACCGCGGAAAGCGTAGATCGCCTGCTTGGGGTCACCAATCAGGAACAGGCCACTGTCGAGGTGGTTTTCTTCGATGCGGTAGATGCTGTCGAAGATGCTGTATTGCACCGGGTCGGTGTCCTGGAATTCATCGATCAGCGCCACGGGGAACTGCTCGCGGATCACACTGGCCAGACGCTCGCCGCCTTCGGCTTGCAGGGCGGCGTTGAGGCGAATCAGCATGTCGTCGAAGCCCATTTCGGCGCGACGGCGTTTTTCTTCTTCGAAACGTTTACCCACCCAGCCGGCGGCGTGTTGCAACACCGCAGCGTCGGGCGTTGGCAAGGCATCGAGGCTGGCTTTGAGACTGGCCATGGCGTCAATGCCAGGGTGGCGCGGCGGTTCGCCCTTCCAGGCTTCGGCCATGCCGTCGGGCGTGAGGCGGGTGAAGCCGGTGCCGATGTCCAACTGCTCGAGGGTTTCGTCAGCGGCCCAGGCACTGATCTTTTCGAACCAGGGCTCGAAGTAACGCGCTTGCATCTTGCGGCCGTCGACGGCTTTGGCGGCCACGGCCTGCAGGCAGATATCACGCAGCTCGGCGGCCCATTGTTGCCAGGGTGCCTTGAGGGTGACCAGCGCTTCGCGGCGCTCTTGCAGGCAAGCGTTGATCAGCTCGGCTGGCTCGCGGGTTTCGTCAGTAGGCCGTTCGCTGCCGAACAGCGCACGCACGCGCGGCATCAGCGCGGCGGGGCCGCTCCAGTTTTTGCGTACCCAATTGAGTGCGTCGTCATGCATCGGGTAGCAGAACAGCCGCCAGTAGTCGCGCAGCACTTCGCCGAGCAGGTCGCTGTGGTCGGTTTCCAGGGTCTGGGTGAACAGGCTGCCGCTGTCGAACGCGTGTTCGCGCAGCATGCGCTGGCACCAACTGTGGATGGTCGAGACGGCCGCTTCGTCCATCCATTGGGCGGCGATGTCCAGACGGTTGGCGCAGGCAGGCCATTGCTCGGGGCGGTATTGATCGCGCAGGTCGGCGATCAGGGCGTCAGGCTGGTCGATTTCGTCGCGGAAAAAACGCGCCGCTTCGGCGAGGCGGATACGGATGCGCTCGCGCAGCTCTTTGGTGGCCGCGTCGGTGAAGGTCACCACAAGGATTTGCGGTGGCAGCAGCTCGCGACCGAAGCCGGACTCATCACCCCCATGGCCAAGTACCAGGCGCAAATACAGGGCGGAAATGGTAAAGGTCTTGCCGGTGCCGGCGCTGGCTTCAATCAGCTGGCTGCCTTTTAGCGGGAAGGCCAGGGCTAAAGGTTTGCCGATCATGCGCTGGCCTCCTCACGGGTGAGCGATCGCCAGGGGGCGTTGAGCAACGGGCGATACAGGGTTTCGCACCAACCTTCGAATTCTTCGCTGGCTACCAGGGTGGCGTAGTCGGGGAACTGGCGGGTGAGCGCCGGGGTTTCTCGTCGTTCGCCGTCGGTGGTCAGGCCGTCGCCTTCGTAGGCTTTGCTCGCGGCGGCCTGGGCCTTGACGGGGTCGGTTTGGCCGAGCCAGGCAAAGGCGGTTTTCACGGCCACGGGGAGCGGTTTTCGCATGCCGGTGTGCCAGGCCAGCAGTAGGTTGCCGAGGATTTCCTGAGCATTGGATGTATCCAGTGGGCCCAGTAACAAGGTGTCGTCACTCGCGACCAAGCCGGTGCTGAGTGGCAGGCCGCAGGCGCAGGCAACGACGTGATTGACCCATGGGCGAATCAGGCGATGCCACTTGCGGGTCTTGATTGAGCCAATGCTGTTGGGAATGGTGGTCACACTTAACAACCCGCCATCACTGCGCCCATGCAGGCCACTAATCCAGCCTTCCAGCTGCAGACCTTGGTGCTCAAAACTGATCGGCTCGGCGGTTGTTTGTGGAGTAGGCCACAGCGCCAGTAAGTGTTGATAACGCTGCAGCAAATCGGGCAATGGCTCGATCAGTTCGTTACGCAGGCACTCGCCAAAACCGACCATTGGCAACAGGCCACTGCCTTGCAGGCGCAGCGCCTGGGCGTGTAGGGCCTGATCCACGTGATCGGGCTGGGTCAGCGCGGCGTTCAGCAGGCTGTCGCTGAGGCTGTAGCGTTGCAGCGCGTCGAGGACGAAGGGCTCTTCATCGGCCAGAGGCACTTCAGCGGCTTCGAAGAACACTTTCAGACGCTGGCTGAAGAAATGTTTGACTGGGTTGCGTAGGAAATCCTGCAACTGGCCAAGGCTCAAAGGTTCTTCTTGTTGGTGTGGCGCCAGTTCGTGTTCTTGTGTGGGGACATCGGACGCTTCGTGGAGCAACTGCCACTCACGTGCGTAGCTGAACAGTGGGTCGCCGGCATGGAAGTAGCGTGCGCTGAACGGTTGGAGTGGGTGCTCCTGGGTCATCGCTTCCAGCAGCGGTTCTTCTGCTTGTGCGTTGTGCCATCCGCTGGCGAGATGATCGCGCAGTTGGCCAATCAGTACGGAGGCCGGGCGGTCGCTGTTGTCACGGATGCTGCGGCCGACCCAACTGATATACAGCTGGTCGCGGGCTGACAGCAGGGCTTCGAGCAGCAGGTAGCGGTCGTCTTCACGGCGTGAACGGTCGCCGGGGCGGTAGTCGCTGCCCATCAGGTCGAAGTCCAACGGCGGTTGGGCGCGCGGGTAGTCGCCGTCGTTCATACCCAACAGGCAGACAAGCTTGAACGGGATGGCGCGCATAGGCATCAGTGTGCAGAAATTGACAGCGCCTGCGAGGAAGCGCTGGGACAGGCGGCCTTGGTCCAGACCGGCCAGCCAGGCTTCGCGGACTACGGTGAGAGGTAACTCGTCTTGCAGGCCGACGGACTCGCAGGTCTCTAGCCAAGCCTCTCTGAGTTGTTCGAGTTGGCCCAGGAGGTAGTCGTCATGTTCACTGCTGGGCAGGAAGAATAACTGCATCAGGCGCTGCAGGCGCGCGCCCCACTCTATTGGAGGCGCTGGTTGGGACAAGGCTTGATGCGCGTCATTCAATGCATCCAGCAAGGCGACCAGCGGGCCAATCAATGCGGCATCGAGACCACCGATTTCATCATAGGGCTCGATACCATCGCAGGCCGCGCCGGTGCCGACGGCATAGCCCAACAACATGCGGCGCAAGCCGAATCGCCAACTGTTTTGCTCCAGCTCGTTTGGCAAGCCCAGGCCGGCACGTTGCTCGGCGTTAAGGCCCCAACGGATGCCGGCGCCTTCGATCCAGCGGTGCAGTGTGGGCAGGTCGCGCTCCTTGATCGCGAAACGTTCGCGCAATGCAGGAACGTCGAGCAGGTCGAGAATTTCGCTCACCGGGAAGCGGCTGTCCGGGAGTTTCAACAAGTGTTCGACGGCGATCAGCAGAGGGTCGCGGCCGCGCTGGCCCTGGTCGGTAAGGGTGAAGGGGATAAAGCGTGGGTCAGTTCTTTCCAGTTGGCCGAACACGGCGCGAATATGCGGTGCGTAGCTGTCAACGTCGGGGACCATGACGATGATGTCGCGCGGGCGCAGCGTAGGGTCGGCACTGAAGCGTTGGAGCAGTTGGTCGTGGAGAATTTCCACTTCGCGTTGGGCGCTGTGGGCAATGTGGAAGCGGATGGAGCTGTCGTTATTGAGGTCGACGCCGGGCCACAGCTCACGCGTTTCGTTGAGTGGGCGCAGTTCGAGAATGTCATCCTGCAACTGGTTGAGCAGCGTGGTCGGTTCGCTTTCGCTGAACAGGTCGATGCGCCCGTCGCGGAAGGCGGCGCGGTAGCTGTTGGGGTCGTCGTAACTGTCCAGCAGGCTGATGTAGTCACGGCCCTGTTTGCCCCAGGCGGCGAGCAGCGGGTGCGCGTGCTGGTGCAGGGTTTGCGGGTCGATGGTGACCGGCATTCCGACTTTGCGCGCTTGGCGTTTGTACTCGTTACGCAGCAGGTCTTTGTCGGCGACGATGTCAGACCAATGGTGGCGGCAAGGGTTGTGTACGCACAGCAAGACTTGGCTGAATCTCGCCAGGCCTGCGAGCGCTTCCAGCGCTTGTGCGGGCAAAGAGGAAATGCCGAAAACAATCACACGGGACGGCAGGCCTTGGGGGGCTTTTTCGAGGGTGTTGATCCGTTCAATGAAACGCTGATGAACACCGGCGCGGCTTTCAGCCATGCCCTCTTCACCTACATCCAGTAGCAGTGCACGCCATAACTCTGCTTGCCAGCAGTTCGCTGGGTTTAGTGGCTTGGACTCGCCTCGACCGTTGCGCAGTTGGTGACGGCCGGCGGCCCAGTCTTCCAGCCAGTCGGCGCGGTAGACCTGGTACTGGTCGAACAAGTCGGCCAATCGCTCTGCGAGTTGATAGCGTTTGCGCAGGTCAGTGTCGTGGGTGAGGAAACGCTGCAGCGGCTCGAAATGCGCTTGATCGATGAGCTCTGGTAGAAGGCGCATCAGGCGCCAGGTCAGGGGGGCTTTATCAAGCAGAGACTTGGGCGGGATTTCATCCTTACCCAGGACCATGCGATAGAGCTGCCACATAAAGCTGCCGGGAAGTTGCACGTCGATAGCGGCGGCGATGCCGCAGCCGCCCATATCATCTTCTTCGGGATCTTCGGCCAAAGCCAACTTGAGCCATTGGGCAATGCCGTTGCTTTGGACCAGCGCGATTTCGTTTTCCAGGGGGGCCAGCGGATAACGACGCATCCAGCTGACGACCAGGCTGCGCAGTTCGTCCAGACGGTTGCCGTGAACCACCATAAATCCAGCGCTGAGGGACGTCGCATCCGGCATAACGGCTTCCTTGGGAAAAGCAAAATCGAGGCATGGACTTTAGCACTGTAGGCGGCCGCAATAAGCCCCTTTGT